>JAISQB010000023.1 GCA_031274495.1 Campylobacteraceae bacterium
CATAGCAAGCCTTAGCATCTCCGCCGTCGCAGGCTTTTTGAAACAATCTGGCGGCTCTGGTACGGTCTTGTTTTACGCCGTAGCCACCATAGTACACTCTGCCCAAATTGTAACACCCCAAAGCCTTTTTATCATCGCAGGCTTTTGTATAGAGTTGGATAGCTTTGGCAGGGTCTCTTTGTACACCTTTGCCATCTTGATACATTTCGCCCAAATTGCTGCAACTTAGCGTCTCTCCGCTGTCGCAAACTTTTTTAAATAATTGAGCGGCTTTTGCGTAGTTTTGCTTCACACCATTGCCATCTTTGTATAATATACCAAGATCATTGCAACTATTCATATATCCGCCGTCGCAAGCTTTTTTGAACAGTTCGGCTCCTTTTGCGGGCTCTCGCTTCACGCCTGTACCACCATAATACATATACGCCAAATCATTACAACCCGCCATTTCTCCCTTATCGCAAGCTTTTTTATAGAATTCGACAGATTTAACATAGTCTTGTTTCACGCCCTCGCCGTTATAATACATTCCGCCCAAGCTATAGCAACTATCAACATATCCGCCGCTACAAGCTCTTTTGTAGAGTTCGGCGGTTTTGACATAGTCTTGTTTCACGCCGTTGCCCTCTGCGTACATAAAGCCTAAATCATTACAACTATCGGCTTGCCCGCCATCACAAGCTTTTTTAAACAGTTCGGCAGCCTTCGTATAACTCTGCTTCACCCCATTGCCGTTATGATATATATACGCCAAACCATAGCAGCCCATCATCTCTTCTTTGTCGCAAACTTTCTTAAACAGCTGGGCAGCTTTGGCATAGTCTTGTTTTACGCCCTCACCGTCTTGATACATAAAGCCCAAAAAGGCGCAACTCTCCATATCTCCACTATCGCAATATTTTTTAAATAACTTAGCAGCCTTTGCGTAATCGCCGTTTCTATAAGCATTCGCACCCTCATTGTTGATTTGAGTCAAACCCACACTCGCAAACAACACCGCGCCTATAAAACACTTTAAAATTATTTTCATTTATATTTTCCTTATCTGAAAAAATAGTGATAATTTTAAATAAAAAGTTATTTTGTTTAGCTTAATGCGGTAAAGTTTTATTGTTTATCCATCATTCCCGCGCTTAAGCGTAGTGCAAAGGAGTGCGGAAGTCCAAACCTTTTTCGTTGTTCCGAGAGAGCGTAGCGACGAGGGATCTTAACGGTCAAACATTTTATAGGTTCGACCACAAAGATTTCTCGTCGCTGCGCTCGCTCGGAATTAAATACTTAGCTTATCCCCTCGATAACATACCGCGTATGTTCCAGAACCACATCTACTATATCATCTATCACTTCGCTTTTTATGCGTTGGTCTTTGGAGCCCATTCTTGTTATGAAGGGGGTGTAGCTGAAGGTGAAGATCATTATTTGACCGTACAAGGCGTGGGTGCGGATGCGGTTTTTGTAGATATCTTTATCGTGCGCTATGCCGAAGACAAATTCGTCGAACTGGTCAAACCAGTGCTTCAAAAAGCCGTTATAAAGTACATCAAAGCCCGGCGTTGGGCTCATATACTCTTTTAGGATGATTTTGTGCATAAAGTTGTTGATCTTTATCTCTTCGAGTATCGATTTGGCGCTTATGACGATGAACTTTTCAAACCAAAAGGTCAAAAACTCCCGATACTCCTCCTCTTTTTTATAGACAAATGACTGTTTCGCGCCATAGTAGTGCGCCTGAAACGACATCAGGGAGGATTGGAGCATCATCGTGATGCACTCCATCACATTCGTATACAAAAGCTCTTTTGAACCAAAATGGCGGTTGACGGCGTTCATACCGACATCAGCCTCCATCGCGATATCTTTGACGGAAACGCTTGATAGCTCATTATTGGCAAACATTTTGACTGCTGTTTCAAATATCCTTTCTCTTGCGGATTTGGATAAAAATCTTCTATTTTGACTTAAAGACATTTTTTCACCCCAACACTAATTCTTTGTAAGATTATATAAGAAATTTCCTCGCTTGTCAAACTGAAATTTATATATATTTTATTTATAAACAGCGTTATTCAAGTGATATATATCTTAATATTTCATTAAATTTATAAAGTAGCGCCCTTATCGCAAAGAAGCATTTCCGCCTAAAATCAAGCAAAAAACAGAGAGCCGTTTTGTCCCAAAAAACTCCCTTTTATCTTTTTATGATAAAATGTACCTTTTTATTTTTACTCCCAAACAAAAGGTTATTTCGTGAAAAAAACCATCGGCAAATCGGCATTCTTGTTCAAGACTATAGCTATAGCGGTGATGATACTTTTGATGTTGATGCCTTTGCTGTTTGTGGAAGATATCATCTACGACAGATACAAATACAAAGAAGAGGCGGTCTCCAAAATCACCGATTCGTGGGGCAAACAGGTCATTTTAGCCGCGCCCGTTTTAAATATACCTTACCGCTACAACGATGTCGTAGAGGTTCGCAGAGACGATAAAATCGCAAAAGAGATCTCCGTCAAAACAGGCTACGCCAAATACGCGCCTGAAGATTTATCCGTAGATGTAAATGTGAGTTCGCAGATAAGATATATAGGTATCTTTGAAGTGCCTGTTTTCACGGCGGATATAACTATGAGCGGCTCTTTTGAAAAGTTGGCAAATGTAGAAGCGGAGAGTAGATTTGAGGGGGCGTTTATCAGTTTGGAATTGAAAGACCTTAAGGGTATATCCGAGCCTGTTTTGATTTGGAACGGGACGCCCCAAAAGTTTGAGCCAAGCAATGAGGGCGAGCCGCTTGTGCTCCGTCCGATAGATATATCACAGTATGAGCGCGAAAATTCATATATCTCGTACGAGGGTGTGAAGCTGGGCGCGCTTAACTCAAAGATAGACTTTAAAAACAACGGCGGGAAGTTTGAGTTGAAGTTCAGCATTAAAGGGAGCGAAAGTATAAGCTTCGTCCCGCTTGCTAAAACCAATAGCTTTCATATGACCTCCGACTGGGCAAATCCTAATTTTTCGGGCGCCTTTTTACCCGACAGCAAAAATATAACCGACAAAGGCTTCGAGGCTTCGTGGGATATCAACTATCTCTCAAGCGCCGTACCTCCGAGATTTGACAGAAAAGACCTCTCGCAAGCGCAGTTTCAAACATCGTTTTTGATACCCGTAGACAACTACCGCAGTGCTGAGCGCGCCGTCAAATACGGCAAACTCTTTATCGCGCTGACATTTATCATCTGCTTTGTTTTTGAGATAACCAGCCGCCCGATACACTTTATACAGTATCTGTTGGTGGGATTTGCGATGGTGATCTTTTATACGCTGCTCATCTCCATATCCGAATTTATAAATTTCTCCTTAGCGTACCTCGTAGCCGCCATCGCCGTAGTAGGGCTCATCACAGCATACGCGAAATTTGGCATAGCAAAAGATTTGAGCGCAAAAAACATCGGCGTTGTCGCATTGTCGCTCTCGTTTTTATACGGATATTTGTATATTTTGCTACAATTACAAGATATGGCGCTACTCTACGGCTCCATAGGTCTATTTGCCGCGCTCGCACTCATAATGTATATGACGAGAAATATAAACTGGTACGAAGAGAGAGAATAAAATAAAAGGATTTTAGTGTTTAAGAGATTTAGAAGAGTTAGAACAAACAGAGCTATTAGAGAGTTGGTCGAAGAGACGAGGCTTGATATAAGGGATTTTATATATCCGCTTTTTATAAAAAACGGTCACGGGCTCAAAAAAGAGATAGCCTCAATGCCGGGCGTTTTTCAGATGAGCATAGACGAAGCGCTTAGGGAGTGCGAAGAGGCGATAGCGCTTGGCATCAACAAAATCCTGCTTTTTGGCATCCCCGAAACAAAAGACAGCATAGGAAGCGACGCTCTATGCGAACACGGCATCATTGCCAGGGCTACCAAAGAGATAAAAAAAGCGTATCCCGATCTATATATCATAACAGACCTCTGCTTTTGCGAATACACCGACCACGGGCACTGTGGTATTTTAGATTTGGAAAATGGCAGCGTGGATAACGACGCCACTTTAGACATCACCGTAAAACAAGCACTCGTTCACGCCCGCGCAGGAGCCGATATGATAGCCCCAAGCGGTATGATGGACGGCTTTGTCGCAGTCTTAAGAGAGGCGCTTGACAGCGAAGGATTTGTCAATCTTCCTATTATGAGCTACTCTACAAAATTTGCCAGCGCATATTACGGACCGTTTCGCGATGTGGCGGAGTCGGTACCAAGCTTTGGAGATAGAAGAACTTACCAGATGAATCCCGCCAACAGACGCGAAGCCATAGCCGAATCATTAGAAGACGAGGCGCAGGGGGCGGATATATTGATGGTAAAGCCCGCTTTAGCTTATCTTGATATCGTAAGAGAGATACGAGACTCCACGCTTTTGCCGCTTTGCGTTTATAATGTGAGCGGTGAGTACGCGATGTTAAAAGCGGCTGGTGCGGCAGGCGTTATCGACTATGATAGGGTGCTGTTGGAAACTATGCTTGGCTTTAAAAGAGCGGGGGCAGATATGATCATAAGCTATCACACGAAAGAGGTCGCGAAACTTTTGGATAAAAAGGGCAGTTGATGAGACATTTTTTAACACTTAAGGATTTTAGCAAAGAGGAGATTTTGGAGATCATTTCTCTTGCGCAAAAGATAAAGCAAGAGGCGAAGGCTAAAGAGTTCAAGCCATATCTGAACGGAAAAGTTTTGGGTATGATCTTTGAGAAAAGCTCCACAAGGACGAGGGTCAGTTTTGAAGTGGGCATACATCAGTTGGGCGGGACGGGACTATTTCTATCAACTGATGATATACAGCTTGGACGCGGCGAACCGCTGAAAGATACGGCGAGGGTTTTGAGTCGGATGGTTGACCTTGTGATGATTAGAACATTCGGACAAGAGAGGCTTGAAGAGTTTGCTCGGTACTCCACTATACCCATCATCAGCGGGCTAAGCGACAGGTATCATCCTATGCAGTTGCTGGCTGATTATATGACTATATATGAGCGAGGTTATGATAAAAATCTCGTCGTGGCATATGTGGGAGACGGGAACAATATATCCCACTCTTGGCTTATGTTAGCCTCTAAACTTGGCTTTGAGCTACGCATATCCACGCCAAAAGGCTATGAGCCCGACTCTGAGGTCTTAAACGATGCGTTTGAGTTCGCGAAGATAAGCGGCGCGAAGATATCCATCTTAGACAACCCAAAAGATGCCATAAAAGGCGCTACCGTCGTTACGACCGATACTTGGGTATCTATGGGACAAGAGAGTGAAAAGGCAAAAAGGTTAGAGGAATTTAAGGGCTTTGAGGTCGATAAAGAGATGATGAGTTACGCGCAAAAGGGGGCTATGTTTTTACACTGCCTGCCCGCTTACAGAGGCTTTGAAGTTAGCGATGAAGTTTTTGAGGAGCATAGCGAAGAGATATTTGACGAAGCAGAAAACAGACTGCACGCGCAAAAAGCCGTTATGGTCTGGCTGGATAGACAAAGATAGTATAACGGAGGATTTTATGGAAAAGAAAAATGAGATAGCTATTTACGACAAGATAGATAAACTTTCAAAAAAGATAGGCATAGAGGACGAGGGCAACAAAACGATACTCGAAGTTGAACTCACGGACAACCCCGACATCAAGTCACTGAGCCTTAAAAGCGGCAGTTGGGAAGCTAAAGAGCCGTGGTTTGTCATAGACGAGAAGAAGAAAATCCACACGCTCATCTCGCTGGACACCCTCACAAAGATGGTGGAAAATCTAAAGACTATGGGGCAGGAGAACTTTGAACTTAAGCTTGAAAAGACGATATGGAAACACTTGCCCGTTGATTTTGGGGATGTTTGGGTCGTGGCTATGGACGAGATAAGACATATGGCAAAAAACAGCCAAAACGCCCAAGCCGTGAAACTTGACATAGAAAAACTCGTAGCAAATATCAAAAAAAAGCACCCCTCGCTATTTGTGGATTTAAAAGGGCTCTATAATAATATGACAAATCCTCAAGATATATTGCAGTAGAGCGTTCGATGATAGATTTTGAGCAATTCACGAAGTATTCAAAGCCCGGACCCCGCTACACAAGTTATCCCACGGCTCCGGAGTTTAACGACAACTTTGGCGCAGGCGATTACGAGGCGATACTAAAGTCGCAAGATAAGGAGAGAAAACTCTCTTTATATTTTCATATGCCCTTTTGCCGCTCGGCTTGTTACTTTTGCGGCTGTAATGTCGTCTTTACCAGCAAAGAGGAGAAAAAAGAGCGCTACATCGACTATCTTTTAAAAGAGATGAAGATACTATCAAACTCGCTCGATACATCAAGAGAGGTGTTGCAACTCCACTTTGGCGGCGGAACCCCGACCTTTTTTGACGCGGCGCAGTTGGATAAAATCATCAAAGCCATTTGGCAGACTTTCCCCAACAGAGCCAAAGACGCCGAGATAAGCTGTGAAATAGATCCCAGATTTTTGACGACGGAGCAGATGGGGGTTTTGAGGGAGAACGGATTTAACCGTATCAGCTTTGGCGTGCAAGATTTTGACGAAAAAGTCCAGCGCGAAGTACACCGCATACAGCCTTTTGAAGTTACGAAAAACGCCGTGGATATCGCAAGAAACAGCGGCATCACATCTATCAATATGGATTTGATTTACGGGCTTCCCTATCAAAGTTTGGAGAGTTTTAGCAAGACTTTGAAGAAATCTTTAGAACTTGATATAGATAGGTACGCGATTTTCAACTACGCTCACGTGCCGTGGATGAAAAAGACGATGCGAAAATTTGACGAGACGACGCTCCCCGCCCCAAAAGAGAAGCTCGCCATTATGCGCCACACGATAGACTTTTTAAGCTCGCACGGCTATAAGATGATAGGTATGGACCACTTCGCCAAGCCAAAAGATGAGCTGTTTTTAGCGATAAAAAAGGGCGAATTGCACCGAAACTTTCAAGGCTACACCACCAAAGGGGGCACTGATCTTATCGGTATAGGACTTACCAGTATCGGTGAGGGAGAGAGGCACTATGTGCAAAATTTTAGAGATATGGAGAAGTATGAAGAGTGCATCGATAGCGGCAAGCTACCCGTGATGAGGGGGCTGGCACTTAGCGATGATGATGTGCTCAGAAAAGCAGTGATTATGGAGATGATGAGTAACTTTAAACTAAATATAAAAAACATTGAGAAGCGTTTCGGTATAGACTTTTTTGACTATTTTAAGGACGACATAAAAGAGCTTCGGGCGTTCATAAACGAGGGGCTTGTGACGCTGGATGAGCGCTCTTTGCAAGTAAACGACACGGGGACGCTGCTCATCCGCAATATCTGTATGCCCTTTGACGCATACCTAAAAAAGGTGCCTGAAGAGTTACGCCGCTTCAGCAAAACAGTATGAAATTCGACTTCACAAAGACAAGCGAAGCTTGCGTCAAATGCGGCAAATGCGTGCCAAGCTGTACTATCCACCGTATAAATTCCGACGAAGTTACGAGCCCTCGCGGCTTTTTGGAGCTGACGGGTGCGTACCAAAGGGGCGAGCTGGAATTAGACAAAAACGCCAAAGATATATTTGAGAGCTGTTTTTTGTGTTCTACTTGCGTGAGTATCTGTCCGACCTCCCTGCCCACGGACATCGCCATCGAAAATGTCCGCCGCGACATCGCGCAAAAGTACGGCATAGCGTGGTTTAAGAGGGTCTATTTTTTCCTTTTGCGACACAAAAAGATTATGGATTTTGCCTTAGGTCTTGGGGCGATTTTTGTCCCTTTGCTTTTTAAAGTGGATAAAACCAACCAGTCGATGAAGCCGCGATTTTCCTTGCCGCTTGTCGGCAAAAGGGTATTTCCGCGCCTAAATAGAAAGACTTTTTTAAACTCCAACGCCGAATACATAAAAAACGGTGCAGATGACGCTTTGAAAGTCGCCATATTTGCGGGTTGTTTTTCAAACTACCACTACACGAAAACGCCCCAAAGCCTGCTGAAAATCCTAAAAGCCCTAAAGATAAATGTCCTCTTGCCCAAAAAGCAAAACTGCTGCGGCGCGCCCGCTTTTTTCACGGGAGATTTTAAAACGGTAGATAAGTTGATACGCGCAAATACGGACTACTTTGAGACATTTTTGGACTGTTGCGCGTTTAATCGGCCATTTGATGACCAAAATCAGTTAAAAATAAAACTGGAAACCGAAGCGAAATTATTTATACAGCAGGGCATATTAATCGGCGAATATGAATTGGTGTGGTCTTATATATTGGAATTTGAAAACAGCCAAAACAAATTCGACGACAGACGCAACGCTATATACGGCTGGAAAAATGCCGCAAAAATACACTGTGTTGAAAATGATGAAATTATCGAATACGCGGAAAACTTGAAAAAAGCCAATATCAGAACAAAGGATGCATTACATATCGCGTGTAGTGTTTATACCCGTTCCGATTACTTGATAACAACGGACAAACAATTATTCAACTTAAAATTAAGCGACATAAAAATAATAAACCCGTTAACGTTTTTAAACAGATTGGAGGAATGATTATGTATAAGGAAATGGCCTTACGGAATGAAGGGATGAAAATTCTTATTAGCAATTTGGGTAAAGTGGAGGCGGAAAGGTTTATAAGCCTCATTATCCGTGAACCGTTTGATTATACCGAATGGCAAAAAGACCTATTCAACGATATGTCCGTAAAAGAACTGAGCGGTTTAGCAATGAAAGAAAGAATATAAAACCGCTTCATCACCCCGTACCGCCATTTCGCCCCGAAGCGTTGGGAGAAGGGCCCCGCCTTTTTTATTCATTGCAGGTATATTTTAAGCCGTCCGGTATTACTCTTAAAAATTTTGTGTCCGTAGTCCATATTCTTGAATTGCTTTTTATTCCATGCGCTAATATTACCGCGTCGATTAAACCTACGCCCTTATCCAATAATTTATGTTCACATGAATAGTTTCCCGCTTCGATGATTATTTCCTGATAATTAAGTTTCGGTAAATATTTCCAATACTCCGTTATTATTTCTTTTTCATAACCCGTTTTGACTCCCTGTAATAATTCTCCGAATACGCACTCAACCGCGAAAACTTCTTTTCGTTCCAACAATTTTGAAATAACAGAATAGTATTCAGGTTTATTCTTTAAGAATTCTATCCAGATAGTTGTGTCGAGTATTATCATTTTTTCCGGTTGATTTCACGGATTTGTTGACCGTTTTCGATGCATACGGGTCTTTGCGCTATTTTTCTGTTAAGCTCTTTAATGTGATAAATATCTAGCCAGTCCTTCAGCACGATTGTCAGCGCCTCCGTAACTGTGGCACTTTGAGTATACGCCTTTACGTCATTAACTAAATCATCGGCGATTATCGCGGTTACTTCCATGCGATAAACCTTACGATAGATTATCGTTGTTGTCAACACTCATCCCGACCTCCGCCGACCCCGCCGCCCGAACCGGCCTTGAAATAAGCAATCCAGAAGGATTTTTTATGGGAGCAATGACACTCGCGTACCAGTAGACACCGTCCGCGCTTTCCTGTAGGCTTGCAACAAAAGGACACCAATGCCGGAAAATAGCAGGAAAGACAATCAGAAGGCCGACAAGACGGAGCGGCTCCAAGGGCCGCCTCTGCCGCCTCCCATGCCCAAAATGGAGAAGCCGCGCTTCGGCCTCATCTTCGTCATCGCCGCGACGGCGGCGCTCGCCTTCTTCTATCTGCGCCCCGCAAGCTCCGTGCGCGTGCTTCCATACACCGACTTCACCGCCGCTGTCGCCAAAGGCGATATTCAGTCGGTCACAATCTTCGACAACAGCACGATAGAATGGGCGGCCCCCGGCGGCAACGGGGCGGCGGCCCGCTACCAGACGCTCATCCCCTACAGCGACCCCAACCTCCTCCCGTCCCTCGCGGAAAAGGGCGTCACGGTTACGGGCGCGTCGGGGCGCGGCGGCTACCTCCGTCTGCTTATCGAAATCCTCCCGTGGATTATCGGCTTCGGCTTCATCTTCCTGATGACGCGGAACATGCAGAACGGCGCGCGCGGCTTCCAGTTCGGCAAGAGCAAGGCGAAGCGCTATCAGGAACAGGGTAAGAAAGTTACCTTCGCCGATGTCGCGGGGCAAGAGGAGGCGAAGACCGAGTTGCAGGAGGTTGTCGCCTTCCTCAAAGCGCCCGAAAAGTTCACGAAGATGGGCGCGAAGATACCGAAGGGCGTGTTGCTCGTCGGGATGCCGGGCACGGGCAAGACGCTGATGGCGCGGGCTGTCGCGGGCGAGGCGGGCGTCTCGTTCTTCCACATGTCCGGCAGCGACTTTGTCGAGATGTTTGTCGGGGTCGGCGCGAGCCGCGTGCGCGACCTGTTCGA
>JAISQB010000025.1 GCA_031274495.1 Campylobacteraceae bacterium
TCAACCCACCTAAAGTTACTGTGCAAACGATATACATTTTGACTTCGCAGACGGCAAAGCCGCCTTTGCGATGGGGAGTTACACTCCCTCAACCCACCTAAAGTTACTGTGCAAACGAAAACTTTCGTTTTCTTATTGCACTATTTTCATAGTTTTTGCTTCACATAGCCGTCTTTGCAGTAAAAGGGCAAGTCCTTTTAAAACCACTCGCACAAACTGCGCTATTTTAGCGGTTTTAGGACGCACACAGGATGCTCTTTACCATACCGCTCTCTTTTTCCAAGCAAGTTGTCGAAGTTTTGGGCACTCTGCCACTAAGTACGGTAGAAACCTCTTTTACATCGCAGACAACTATCCCTTCGACCTTTGAGTATAACTCTTTTTGGTTGAAGAAAAATTTGCCTGAGATGATGGAGTTGTTGAACGCGGCGGGTTCTAACGGATTGTGTCCGCCCGCACCCTCTATAAATGAGCCGCCCAAAATCGTTATGTCGGTTATCGCGTAGATATTGATAAGCTCGCCCATCGTATCGCACAAAACAACATCATTTTGCTCCTCAAGCCCCTCTTTGGAAAATCTGCCGTATGTTTTGCCGTGCGAGTTTGCCCACGATTGCAGTAGTTTGTGCACAGCGTCAAACCGCTCGGGGTGGCGGGGCGCTACTATGATAAGAGTGTTCGACAAATCAGCAACCGAGAGCTGCTCCAAAAGCGCCGCCTCTTCGCCTATATGCGTGCTGGCTAAGGTTATCACTTTTTGGTACGCGCTGTTTATCTTGTATTTTTTTGTGATTTTGGGAAGCAGTGCGCTTTTTATATTGCCCGACACTTTTATATTTTGCGCGCCAAGCAGGGTAAGTCTTTTTTTATCCGTCTCGCTTTGGGCGTGCACTTCGTCCACAAACGAAAAAAGTATCTTATAAAACCAGCTAAATCTTTTGTATCTATAGTATGACCTATCCGAAATCCTCGCGTTAATGAGCATAGTCTTGATACCTTTTTTCTTGGCGACAAAAAAGAGCATAAGCCAGAGTTCTGCTTCGGTGACGACAAGGATTTTTTGCCTGTTTATCCAAAACGGTAAAAATATCTCGTATGGCAAAAAGCGCACATTTTGGGGGGCGCATATCTTGCACGCCTTATCAAAGCCCGTTTTTGTGATGACGCTTATATTGACATCACTGCTGCCGATAGCGTTTATCAGCGGGATGAGCGATGTCACTTCGCCGTAACTGCACGCGTGAAACCAGACAGATTTTTTATCGCAAAACGGGGGATTTTTGTAGAGAAAAAAACGGGACGGCACCGCCCTTTTGTATTTTCTGACAAAACATATCAAAATTGAAAAGGGCAACGCCACGATATATAGTAGCGCCAGCGCCGTAAAGTAAAAGTATATAAAAAAAAGTTTCATTAACTTTGTGCGGCTTCCTTATACAAAATGCGCCCGCAGTGCGGACACGTGATGATGTCCTCGCTTCCTGCAACAAGCGCGTTTGTCTTGTCGTTTATACGCATAAAGCAGCCGTAGCACGCCTGTTTTCTCACGGGAACTACCGCGCTATTGTGCGCCCATTTTCTGATTTTCTCGTAAAATGAGAGTATTTTTTGGCTCATCGCGCCTACAAGTTCGCTCTTCTTAGCGTACGCCGCAGCCATCTCCTCTTCTATCGCTTCTCTCTCTCTTTCTATGGAGATATTAAGCTCTTCGGCGGCTTTTTGAAGCTCCAAATACAACTCTTTTGCTTTTGTCTTTTCGCTCTCTTTGAGCTCGATGATCTTCTCAAATCTGGCTATCTCTTCATTTGCAAAATCACACTGCTCTTTTGCCAAATCCTCTTCAAGCTGCAAAGCCTTTACCTCTTTTTCGCTCTTAATAGCGGAGGATTTTTTGCCGATACTTTTTAATTTTTCAGATAGTTCTGCCAAAAGGGACTCATTTTTGGCTTTTTTTAGTTTAGCCTCTTTTATCTCAACATCCAACAAATCAACGCTGTCGTTAGCATTTTTAGCTTTTTCAAAAGCAACGCTTATACTCTTCTCTATCTTTTGAACTCTTGGCTCAAAAGCGTCAATCTCTTTGTTTATCTCAGAAAGCTTAACAAGTTGATTTAGATATTTATTCATCTCTTCTTATCCTTAGTTTTTACTGTTTTTTGAATGAAAATATTCAAACGGGTTTTTAGAATCGGCTATTATAACCTTTAATGGAAATTTTTTCAAATATTCCTCCAAGATGCCCGTAAAATAGCGCTCGCTCTCAAAGTGTCCGATGTCTATTAATCCCAGCCCATTCTCTTTTGCCGCGACCGCGTGGTGGTATTTCAAATCCCCGCTTATAAAGCACTCCGCCTCTATCTCCCCTATCAAATCACCG
This sequence comes from Campylobacteraceae bacterium, assembly GCA_031274495.1. Classification (GTDB taxonomy): domain Bacteria; phylum Campylobacterota; class Campylobacteria; order Campylobacterales; family Campylobacteraceae; genus JAIRKW01. Next base: position 2,378 of record JAISQB010000025.1, read on the forward strand.
CCAGAACCAGTACAGATAGCCACTCTTTTGATATTTTGCGCCCCGTTTACGACTTTTAGATGTTCTATACCAAACTTTTCCGACACAAATGTGCAGAGTTCATCAAAACTCATATCCGTATCAAAATAGCAGACAAAATCGCTGCTTTTAGCGACCTTTAGCCCCAAAATCCGCTCAACTACATATCTATTCAGATGGGTCTTATCTATATTTGTATGCATAGCCAAAGCGGCGCACTCTTTTTTGGCGAGGGCTTTGATGATATTGGCGGGATATTTTGTAAAATCGAGCCTCTTTAAAGCACTGAAAATCAACGGGTGGTGCGTGATAAAAAGCGTCTTGTCCGGTGCTTGTTGCAAAACTTCGCTATCCAGTTCAAGGCTAAGGCAGATTTGCTCCACCTCATCTTGCATTGAACCCACTATAAGTCCGCTATTATCCCACGCCTCTTGGAGTTCAAATGGGCTAAGAGTATCCAAAAAAGCGTAGACTTGCTCAATCTTCATTATTTATCTCTTGATACTTTAAAGCGCACCCCTTCGCCAATTCGCGGATTTTTAAAATATAATTTTGCCTCTCCGTTACCGAGATAGCCTTTCTTGCGTCCAAAATGTTAAATGTGTGAGAAGTTGTAAGGCAGTAGTCGTACGCGGGCAGAGGCAGATTTGCGTCAAGGCAGCGTTTGCACTCGTTTTGCGCCGCTTCAAACTGCGCGAAAAGCATATTGGTATCGGCTACTTCAAAGTTGTATCTGCTAAATTCGTATTCGCTCTCGTGGTGTACATCGCGGTAAGTCGTCGTACCGTGTTCGTTTGAGTTCCAGACGATATCAAACACCGAATCAACCTCTTGAAGATACATAGCAAGCCTCTCCACGCCGTAAGTTATCTCAACAGGAATCGGGTCGCACGGTATGCCGCCCACTTGCTGAAAATATGTAAACTGCGTCACTTCCATACCATCCAGCCACACTTCCCAGCCAAGCCCCCACGCGCCTAAAGTTGGGGACTCCCAGTTATCCTCTACAAATCTTACATCGTGTTTTTTTATCTCAAGCCCCAAAGCTTCCAAACTTTTCAGATACAGAGCCTGTATGCCGTCAGGACTTGGTTTGATGATGACTTGAAATTGATAGTAGCTTCCCAGACGGTTTGGATTTTCGCCGTATCTGCCATCCGTCGGACGGCGGCTTGGCGCGACATAAGCGGCTGACCACGGCTTTTTGCCCAAGCTTCTCAAAAAAGTAGCTTGATGAAAAGTGCCCGCACCCGCAGGGATATCATAGGGCTGTATGATATTGCAACCCTGTTTTTGCCAAAAATCCTGCAAAGCAAGCAATATCTCACTAAATGTCATCATTGCGCACTTCCTTTATCGCAGCTTAAAAGTACCTCTATAACTTTGGAGTCTATCTCTATCTGCTTCGCTTTTTTGAGTCTATCTTCGCTAAGTTTTGCGGCAAGTTCCGCATCGCTTACGCTTAAAATTTGCACCGCAAGATAGGCGCTGTTTATCGCTCCGGCTTTTCCTATCGCGACTGTGGCTACGGGCATACCGGAGGGCATCTGTACGGTTGAGAGTAGCGCGTCCATACCGCTGAGAGCAGAGCCTGCCATAGGAACGCCGATAACCGGTTTTGTGGTGATAGCGGCTATCGCGCCAGCTAAATGCGCCGCCATTCCGGCTGCGGCTATAAACAGTTGCGCGCCTCTTTGTTCCGCGCTTTTTACATAATTTTTAGTTCTCTCCACACTTCTGTGCGCCGAAGAGATGACAAGTTCATACTTTACGCCGAATTTTTCAAGCGTATTCGCACACTCGCTCATCACATCATAATCGCTTTTGCTTCCTATAACGATAGAAACGAACTTCACCTGTTTTTGCTCCTTAATTTTCTTTGCAAGCTGTTATTGTATCCAAAGATAGATAAATATACGCTATTGACAGTCGTCCTGCTTTGAATCTTTTTGTAATAAATCACTATCTATCTTTTTCCTAAAAAATGTAAAAGGGGGCAACGGGGCGGGCAAGAGTATATCGTTGGTGTTGCCGCTGTGGACTGCTTCGTAGGCTTTGCCGCTTACGCTTGTGAGTTTGGAAAAACAGATCTTCCACATACCATCTTCTTCCCAAATCCTGCCATTTTCATTATCGCACGCCGTAGGCATAGTGTGCGTCAAGATATCATAAACGCCGCCTACTTCCACCTTATCTTTTGCTTTGAAACTTACCCCATCTTCATTTACTTCACCATATACTTGATGAGTGCCTTCTAAAAGGGTGGAAGTTGTATTTTGAGTGTTGTTTCTCTCATAAGGTCTTTGGATGAGATATCCTTCGCTAAATCCTCTGTTTTTTATACTCTCAAGCTCTTTTTGATAAGATGCCAAATCAAACTTGTCGGCGTAATACCCGTCGATAGCTTTTCTGTAAGCGTTCGCGGAAGCTGCCGTGTAGTAGGGACTTTTTGTGCGGCCTTCGATTTTTAAAGCATCCACGACGCCGCTATCCAAAATCTCTTTTATGTGCGGCATTAGATTTAAATCTTTCGCGTTAAATATATATGTGCCCTCTTCCGCCGACTGCTCTATCCTAAAAAGCGTGCCGCTCTCTTCGTTTTGAGCGTAAAGCGTGTATGCAAATCTGCAATCATTCGCACAGCTTCCCCGATTTGGCACGCGTCCGCTCTGGACTGCGCTGATGAGACACCTGCCGCTATAGGCAAAACACATCGAGCCGTGTATAAATACCTCTATTTCAAGTCCTGGCAATCTTTTTTTGAACTCTTTCAAGTCACTTAAACTCACCTCGCGCGCCGCTACTATGCGTTTGACACCCATCTCATAGTAAATTTCGGCATCCAGATAGTTTAAAACATTTGCCTGTGTGGATAGGTGAATGGGGATATGCGGAGCTATCTTTTTTGCAAGTTTTAAAACCCCGACAGCCGCTACGATGAAACCATCAGGATTCATTTCAGCCATATTTTCTATATGTTTTTCGAGGAGTTTTAGCTGTGAATTGAACGGAAAGCCGTTTATCGTCACATATATCTTTTTACCCTGCTCGTGTGTGTAGCGAACCGCCTCTTTAAAGCTCTCATATGTAAACTCCCTACCCGAACGGATACGCAGCGAAAAGTGACTCACCCCGCCGTAAACCGCGTCCGCGCCGTAAGAGAGCGCTATCTTTAATTTTTCAAAATTTCCCGCGGGAGATAAAAGTTCCACGCCCACTATTTAACATCACTTATAAGTTTTTTTAAGTTACCGACCATATTTTCATCCATACTTTCTATCTTTCCTAAAATCTCAATGAGTGCTTGCCTTATGTCGCTTTTTTCTTTCAATGCGGCTTTTTGGACATTAAGCTTTATGGGCAAATCGTGAATGATTTGCGCGGCATTTTCACTATCCGCTCCTAAACGCTTTGCGCTGTCTTGCAGTTCGTGCGCCTCTTTTAAAGCGTTCGTAAACTGCTCGATATTTGGAAATCTCCTGCTTAAAACTTCAAAAAGTTCGGACTGTTTGTGCGTAAAATTTTCGATTTCAGCTATCGAGCTTTTGATGGAGTCAAGCTTAGCGCTTAGGGTGTCAAACTCATTTTCCATAAAAATTCCTTTGAGTTTAAAAATTATGCGAGATTATATAAAAAATTATATATAATCCAACTTTAGGTTTGTCTCAAAACAGAAAAATAAAGGCTCTTATGTTAGTAGATCTGCACAACCACACACCCCTTTGCAAACACGCCAACGGAACACCCGAAGAGTATGTAAAAAGAGCGATTGAGGCGGGGACAAAATATTTTGGTTTTTCAGACCACGCGCCGATGAAATTTGACGAAGAGTATAGGATGGATTTTAGCCAGATAGAGCTCTACGAAAAGATGATAGACGAGGTAAAAGAGCAATTCCACTCTAAGATAGAGATACTTTTGGGGTATGAGGTGGACTTTTTAAACTCGCTTGTGGATAGTCGCGTTATGGAGCGAAAAGCGGACTATTTTATAGGCTCCGTGCACTTTTTGGATGATTGGGGTTTTGATAATCCCGAATTCATCGGCGGCTATCAGGATAAAAATATAGACAGCATTTGGCAAGACTATTTTAAAGCGATAGAGAGTATGGCAAAAAGCGGACTTTTTGATATCGTGGGGCATATTGACTTACTAAAGATATTTAAATTTTTGCCCAAAACCGATATAAAAATCCTCTCCAAAAACGCCCTTAAAGCGATAAAAAAAGCGGATATGACGATAGAGATAAACACCTCCGGTTTTAGAAAACCCATATGTGAGCAGTACCCATCAAAAGCCATTTTAGAGGTTGCGCGCGAACTTGATATACCGATAACTTTTGGCTCCGATGCGCACGAGGTAGAACATATAGGATACAAAAGCGAAGAGGCTAAAGCGCTGGCAAATGAGTGCGGCTATGATAGGTGCGCGGTTTTTTTAAAAAGAGATAGGAGTTTGATTAAATTTTAATCACTTTTAATATAGCTTTTACGCCGACATTTAAGTATAATAACCACAAAAAATTTTTAAGGAGCATTTATGGGCAAATTTGTAAATAATGTAGAAGAGTTCTTCGCATTTTGCAAAAAAAATGAAGTTAAATTTGTTGACTTCAGGTTTACGGATTTAAAGGGTGCGTGGCACCATCTGACTTACACTATAGAGGCTATCGACGAAGAGTCTATCAAATCGATTCCGTTTGACGGTTCATCCATCGAAGCGTGGCAACCTATCAACAAATCTGATATGTTGTTAATTCCCGATGTCCCGACCGCGTTTTTGGACCCATTTACGGCGGACTCTACTGTTGTAGTATTTTGCGATGTGTATGATATTTATAAAGGTGATTTATACGAAAAGTGTCCGAGAAGTATCGCGAAAAAAGCTCTTGAATATCTTAAAAAATCAGGTCTTGGCGATGAGGCATATTTCGGACCGGAAAATGAGTTTTTCGTATTTGATAATGTAAAAATCAGAGATGACATTAACTGTGGATACTACGAAGTTGACTCCGAAGAGGGCAGCTGGAACGGCTCTACCGACTATAAAGACGGCTACAACACAGGTCATAGACCCGGTGTTAAAGGCGGATATTTTCCCGTTCAGCCGATAGACTCTATGGTCGATTTGAGAGCGGAGATGGTGCAAGTATTAAACCAGATAGGCATCGAAACTTTCGTTCTTCACCACGAAGTAGCGCAAGCCCAAGGCGAGATAGGCGTGAAATTCGGCAATCTTATCGAAGCAGCCGATAATGTACAAAAATACAAATATGTCGTCAAAATGGTAGCCCATCTAAACGGCAAAACGGCTACTTTTATGCCAAAACCGCTCTACGGCGATAACGGCAGCGGTATGCACACACACCAATCTATCTGGAAAGACGGCAAAAACCTCTTTTATAAAAAAGGTGGATACTCCAACTTAAGCGAAATCGCAAAATGGTACATCGGAGGCGTCTTAGCGCACGCCAGAAGCGTCGCGGCTTTCACAAATGCTTCTACGAACTCTTACAAAAGATTGATTCCGGGCTTTGAGGCTCCGTCAATTTTGACATACTCATCACAAAACCGCTCGGCCTCTTGCCGTATCCCATATAATGCCGGTGAGAAGTCAGTACGTGCGGAGTTTAGATTTCCTGATGCGACAGGCTGCCCGTATTTGGCGTTTTCAGCTATGCTTTTAGCCGGACTTGACGGCATCAAAAATAAAATTGAACCGGTAGGACCGATGGATGAGGATCTGTTTGAGCTAACTCTTGCGGAGATTAGGGAAAAAGGCATCAACCAAATGCCGCACACTCTAAGAGGCTCTCTTGAGGCGCTAATCCGCGATAACGAATACCTAAAACCGGTTATGACGAGCGAATTTATAGATACATATCAACACTATAAATTCTCAACCCAAGTTTGGCCTGACGAAGCTCGTCCTACGGCGTTTGAATTTAAAACAACTTACTCTTGCTAAATTTTTCATCTTACCGCCGAAATTTACCACAAATTTTGGCGGTAAGAGCCGTTTCGATTACTATTCATCTACCTTTAAATTAAGCTTAATTAGAATATAGATAAAATATTGAAAAAAGTATTTAAATGATAATTTAAATTATGCTAACACTGCATTTGTAGCCATAAAATGCGTATACACAAATTAGCTTATACACTTATGAGGTATATTTCTTTGCAAGATTTATTTAATCTAATATAAGATAGAATGTACAAATTTAATTTTTAAAGGAAGCAGGCTTTGATTTTATACGACAAAGATACCAAATTCATCGGTGCAAGCGCAGATGTTCTCTCTGTGCTGGGGTACGAGGATATGAGCACATTCATGGCGTACAACAATGATGTCGCTGACCTTTTTGTAAACAAGCAAGGATATGTGCATAAATTTGATGATTTTTCGTGGATTAGTTATGTTTTAAACGGCAGTCTTCCCAGTAAAAATGTCATCATCAAAACGCGAAACGGCGGGGAGATTGAAGCCTCTATCGCCATCACGGAGATACTGCTTTCAATCACAAAAAACGATAAATACTACCTTGTAGCGCTAAATAATATACGCTACACGGATGTCAAAAGCGCAGAGAGTACGGCTTTGGATAAACAGCCTATATTTAAGATTAAAAGCGAAGAAGAGCCCGTAAGCGTAGCGGCTGATTTAGAGAGCAGCAAAACAAACGCCGAAGAGAGTGCTAAAGTTACATTTATCATGGATGAACCGGATACCTCTTCATCTTTTGCGCCGACTTTCAATGGCTCCAAAGTTGATTTTCCAGAAGAGAAGATTTTTGCAGATGAGAATGCCAACCGCGATGAGTCGCTAAAGATATTTAAAGAAGAGAAAAAAGCGGTAGTTATCAAAATCGACATTCAAGAGGTCTCCGATATACTCGGCATCAGCAAAGAAGATGTTATAAAATATATGAAAGAGTACGCCTCCTATCTTGAAGAGAGCGTCCAATCTTTAAAGTCCTTGTATGACGATAAAGATGTAGTCAAGATAAAGAGTCTATTGGCAAATCTAATTGGAATCGGCAGCAATTTAAGAATAAAAGAGTTAGTACAGAGCTTTCAAAAGCTGCTATCAACAGATATAGATGCCGATAAAAGCGAAATATTACAGGATTTTGAAGAGATTGCTTCCGAGTTTAAGCAGTCTGCGTTGAAACTATAATTTAAGGATTAGTCTATGTTTAATATCAAAACAAAAAATATGTTAAGGCTCATAGCCCAATTTCCGCTAATCATTCTCTTTATCGTTTCATCGTATTATCTATACATATCATACACGGCGTACCAAAACATAACACACTTAAAGCAAAAAAACGAAGAGAGTGTCATGCTCAATAAGTTGGCGATAGACTTAGCAGCCGAGAGAGGTTTGGCAAACACATATCTTAGCAGTTCGGGTATCATCGCAAGAGATATTATCCCAGAACAAAGACCAAGAACAGATAGATCTGTAAGGGCATTTGATGCTTACTATACCACTCATGAAATGAGCCCCAGAATTCAAAGTGTAGCGCAAAAATTGTCGCAGCTTAAGGCGGTAAGAGCCCAGATCGACAACCTCAGTATTTCGGCAAAAGAGGTCTTTTTTGACTATTACACACAGATGAATCAAAACATTTTGGACGAGATGCGAGATTCGGCTCTGTCTATAACTACAAACAGCGAGATAACATCTCTTAGCAGTGCTCTTATCTCAGCATATCACGATATAGAGTTCTTAGGGCAAGAGACGGGCTTTATGGCGGGTGTACTATCATCTTACGAGCCGATACCGGAAGACTCTTTGCATATATGGATTAGGATTTCAAGCCAGACAAATACCATCCAAACAGCGGGCTTGCGTGCAAGCGGTATAGAGAAGACTTTGCAGTCTATTTTAAATTCGCCTGACGCCCAAAGAATATATGCCGATATAGAAGAGGCTAAAGGTGGCATCATGCACGCTTCCGACACGGGTGAATTTATGATTGACCCGACCCATTGGTTTACGATGGTATCCAGCAAAGTATCTATCATAGACTCAGCCGCGACTGCCATCCAAGGAGCGCTTGTTAAAGAGATAGAGAGATATGCACAAGAAAATATCTTAAAATTTGTCGTTTCGGCGACTGTTTGGATTGTCGCGCTATTGCTGCTTTTGACGGGCTTTATATATATAAGAAAATTCTTTAGAAATGTTCAGGATTTGGGAAGTGTCTTTGCAAGAGTCGAGGATTTGGCGGGTACTCAAAATAGACTTGATTTGGATACCGCGGAGGATACCAGCAAAGCTTATAAAATCATCGACCAAGCTCTTATCAGTATCGCCCTTGAGAAGAAAAAAGCCGAAGAGGCGAGCGCGGCAAAGAGTATATTTCTTGCCAATATGTCGCATGAGATTAGAACTCCTTTGAATGGCATCATCGGTTTTACTGACCTTTTAAGGGACAGCGGACTTGACGGCGAAAAGCTTGAATTTGTCGAAGTTATACAAAAAAGCTCCGAAAACTTACTTACGATTATCAACAATGTCCTTGACCTATCTAAGATTGAGAGTAATAAAGTTGAGCTTGATGAGATTCCGTTCTTGCCTATTCAAGAGTTTGAAAATGCCGTCGAAGTCTACGGACCTAAAGCGGCTGAAAAAAATATACAACTTTCGGCATATGTAGACCCAAGCCTTACAAGCTATCTAAAAGGTGATATCACAAAAATCAAAGAGGTCTTAATCAACCTCATGAGCAACGCCGTCAAATTTACAGCCCAAAACGGCTCTATCGTCATCTCTATCGTCAGACTTGAATCCGCAACCCGCGGAAACGCCAGAGTACAATTTAGTGTAGAAGACAACGGCGTTGGCATACCTCAATCAAAACTGCAAGATATATTTAATGCGTTTTCGCAAGCAGACTCTACAATCACAAGAAAATACGGCGGAACAGGTCTTGGACTTACGATTTCGTCAAAATTTGTTGATATGATGGGGGGACAGCTACGCGTTGAGAGTATAGAGGGCAAGGGGAGCAGATTTTTCTTTGCGTTAGACTTTGTAGAGACACCTTCAAATGAGCCTACTTTACTGAACGCATACCGCGAATATAGATTTGCGATGCTCACAAAAGTCAATAATACTAAAATTTACGAGAAATTTACAAGGTCGTATTTGGAGTATTTCGGCTCACAGGTTTCACAATACTCATCGTTTGACGAACTTAAAAAACTGGTTTACGACTCCTCCATCAACTCTATATTTTTGGATTTGGAGAATGTCACGGAAGAGGATATCAAGCAATATAAAAAGATACAACTGCCTATCATAGTGATTATGAAACCGTCTCAACAAAAACGCTTTGACGAATTTAACACAGACTTCATATCGTCTATCTTTGAGCCTATAAATATCACAAAGCTTGTTAGGATATTGGACCAAAAGATAAGTAAGCTGCCAAAAGAGACGACGCCAAGAGCTGCCGCACAGCCGGTAGTTCAACCAACACAGCCTATAGCGCCGCAAACTTCATTTTTTACAACCCCACCACAACCACAACCTGAGCTAAAAATTGAAGAACATATAGAACTTAAACAGCCCGACTCTGCGCCGGAGGAGTCTTTTGTAAAATCAGAAGTTGATGAGGAGCCAAAATTGGATATTAAGTTTGATTTGAAAGATGAGATACAGCCAGTTGCTATCAAGCCTATATTTGAAAAAGCAGAAGAGTCGCCAAAAGTTGATAGCGCACCCATCCATGAGGTTTTTATAGCGCCTGCTCCGGTTCCGGAAGTAACGCCTGCGCCAATAGCACCCGAAGTATTCGTATCGTCCGACATACCACTTGTGCAGCCAACGGAAGCGCCATCTGTGATACCACCGGTGCAACCTGCAGAAGTACCGGCACCTATACCACCAATGCAACCTGTAATAAGACATCACACTCCCGGAACTATGTTTGACGCAAAAATTCTTGTAGCCGAAGACAATGAAATCAATCAAAAGCTTATTAAAAGAGCTTTGCAAGATATCGGACTTACGATAACGATAGTTCAAAACGGACTTTTAGCCGTCGAAAAGAGTAAAGAAGAACATTTTGATATGGTATTTATGGATATCGCGATGCCCGTTATGGACGGTGTTGAAGCAACTCATCAGATTATCAAATACGAGCAAGCTAACGGCAAAAAACATACTCCTATAGTCGCCGTTACGGCAAACGCGCTAAAAGGCGATAGAGAGCGTTTTATGGGTGAAGGATTGGATGAATATGTAACAAAGCCTATCAAAAAAGAGGCAATTTTGAGGGTTTTAAATATGTTTATTCCTGATAAAATTATCCCCGACCCAAAAGTCGAGCAAGCTATAAATGAAAAGTTTGAGTCAATCATAGCAAGCGATACCGTACTTCCGGAGATAGCTCAGAGCGCCGTCGAACTGCAGCCTATAGCTCAGCCCGTCGCAAGAGTGGAAACAAAAGATATTTTGATATACAAAAAGACAAAACTTGAGACAGATATATTTGCAGATGTTATAGAGAAGTTCGGCAACTCTATCGTGACGGTAAGCGACATTGAGGAAGTTCAAAAGGCATTTGAAAATACCCACATAAAAGTGGCCATTCTTGATAAAGAGTTGGGCGAGGAGACTTTAGGAGAGGTTTTAAACATCATAAAAGATGCGGGGGGTAGACATAACAATGGTAACACGGCAACGATACTCTTTTACGACATTGATTCGGTCTCGGATACTGAAGCAGCGAAGTTTAATGAGGTCAAGAAAAATATAGTCAGTAAACAGTTGCTTAAATCATTGATAGCCAAATACCTGTAAGGAAAACACATGAAAAAGCTTAAAGTATTATCCGTAGATGATGATTTTATAAACCTAAAACTTATCAATACTATGTTGAAAAAAAATCCGAATGTCTCAAGCGTAATAGAGGCATACAACGGACTTGAAGCGTTGAATGTCCTAAAGAAAGAGCAAGATGTCGATATGGTGCTCTTGGATATCAAAATGCCCGTTATGAACGGTATAGAATTTTTAGCAAATATCCGTTCTCAAGGGCTGAAAAATATGCCCATCATAGTTCTTACGACAGATGAGACCAAAAAATATGAGGCGCTTGAAAACGGCGCTCATGATTTTTTGGTAAAACCTATAAGGGAACCTGAGCTTTCGGAGAAGATTTTAAAAATCGCGCAGCTTTTGGATTAAGAGATAGCCTCTTTGATACTTGAGTAGAGAGCGAGTATCTCATCCTTTTTTGACACAAAACTATTTTTATTGCATACTAAATGGGCTGATGAATTTGATATCGTTTCTACTATCTTAAGTCCGTTTTGCTCCATCGTAGAGCCCGTCTCCACTATATCCACTATCGCGTCGGCTAAGCCTACAAGCGGCGCTAACTCGATAGAACCGTAGAGCTTTATAACTTTAACCGCTACAGCTTTTTGGGAGAAATATTTTCGTGCGATGTTTTCCATCTTGGTGGCTATCTTTATCTCCGGCAGCGAAAAATCAAACTCTTTGTTTTTAGGCATACCGATACAAACTCTGCATCTGCCGATGCCAAGGTCCAAAAGTCTTGTCAAATCCGCATCCTGCTCTTCCAAAACATCAAGACCCACTACGCCGATATCCGCAGCTTGATGAAGGACATAAGCCGGAATATCCTGACTTCTTACCAATAAAAATTTAAAACCGCCCGTCTCCAAAATCAACTTTTTATCGTCAAACACAAACGGCTTTTTAAAAACTTTTTCAAATATCTTAAGCGTATCTTGCGCTATTCTGCCCTTCGGCAATGCAATTGTTAGCATTTTATATACTCCCCTCTTTTTTTAACTCTTCGACCGTATTTAAAAGCGTTTTAAACACGACCATCTTATCAAAGACTCCGTTTTCAAAAAAGCTTGACAGATACTCGCCGTCCCCACCCGCGAAGTAGATTTTCTTACTCTTAGCGCAATCTTTTATCGTCAAAATCACAGACTTTAAAACGGCAAAACTAAGAGCATCTTTTGTGTTTTTGGGTAGAGTATTTAACGAGACATCTCTATCTACACCTAAATCCAAGCGCGGTGATATGAGCGCGTAAGTTTTTTCGTACATTTTAAGTCCGGGCAGTATAAATCCGCCCTCGTGCTTGCCCCTGCTCATCACATCAACCGTTATTGCGCTTCCGGCGTCCACCACCACGCCGTCATATACGGATTTGCAAGCACAGACTCTATCTATGCCTATACCCTTATACGGTGTGTCAGATTTGATGAAAGCTTCCAAATCGACAAAATTTTTCCGCTTCTTTAAGATAGGATGCAAAGCGTCATTTACACATATATAGTAGACCTTGTCGTCAAACGAGGCAGCCAAAAATTTTTCCAAACTCTCTATCGAAAACTCACCATCTTTAAAAAGGTGAGCATTCGTATTTCCGATATCGCAAAGTATCAATGTTCTACTCTAATGTATAAAAGTTATCTTTATAAAAGATTTTCTCTTTGGTCATAAACAAAAAGTCGTCTATTTTAGACGGAAATTTAAAAACTTCAAACTCTTTCAATTCCAAATCGCTCTTGATAAGATAACCGTTTTTTTCTAAAATATAGAGTTTATCATTTGCCGCCGCCGAAGCGAAAATCGCAAATGGAAATTTCTTCTCAGCCAAAACTTTCAACTCCAAATCGCACAAAAGCACCCTGCCGTCTTTTGTAAATACAAACACTCTCTCCCCACTTACTAGCGCGTCTTTTATATCTTCGTCTATGTAATTTACATTTTGGCTTATGCCGATGATTCTTTTAGCGGTTGAAGCGTACATTCTATCGCCGCCTACCACATCCAAAAAGATGACATTGTTAAATTCGCGCTCCCCGCTTATGACGACATTTCTTACAAGGGTACCGCTTTTTCTATCTACTATCGCGAGTTTACCGTCAAGCGTCGGGAATACGACAAGGCTCTCCAAAAAGTACGGCGCAGCTATCCTCGAATCAACAGCCGCAATAGCGTCCATCTTCTTTTGAAAAACCGTAACATTGGCGTTCATATCTATGATATAAAGAGTATTGTCCGAGGTAATTACCGCAAGCGTCTCTTTGTCTATGGACGCGGAAGCTGTCATGATATTAAGATTAATAGCATAAAGAAGCGTGTTATCGCTATCTTTCACGCGTATGCCGTCTGTGGGGGACGCGGTGATAAATTTACCGTCAAATTCACCCAAAAAGCTCTCCCCTTTTGCAAGGTTTATGCTTTTCTCTTCGCCTTTTGCCGTGATAATTTTCCCATCTTTCAAAGAGGCTCCGTTTCGTGCCGCCTCTTTTAAAGATGATGAGAGCGGACCGCCGGATATTACTTTGCCGTTCACGCTGTCCGGCTCGAAATATTCGCGCTTAGTGCCGCATCCGCTAAAAAGTAACGCCAAAGCCAAAAAAGAGATTGAAGTTATAGTTTTTAACATTATTTTTCCTGTCTATTTGGTTGATAGTGTTCCAACCCTCTTGCCAATTCAAAAAGCGCACCGCTCGTTATCGTCATAAGTTTCAAGCTTGCTTCGTCTGATTTGCCCTCTTTTATAAGTTCATAGCCGCTTTGCAAAGCGACAAAATCACTCATCAAGCCGCTCTCTTTCCCCAATGCATAAGCAGCAAGCTGACCGATGATATCGGAGCTATCCTCATCTATAAGCGTTTGCAAAGAGGTGTTATCGCCGTTTTTGGCAGCTTCTTTAAAAACAAACGCCCTATATAACGGCTTGTTTTTACTTTTCAGCGTATTTATAGCCTGTTCGTTGGTCGGGAACACAAGTAGCGTGCCATAAGCCTCGTTGGAGACTTTGAGATTGTTCTCTTTTATCACGCCGTTTATACTATAAACAACAAGTAAAACAGCCGCTATAGCCACTACTGCGATGATTGAGCGTTTATGTCTTTTGAAGAAGCGCTCGCCTCTTATGACATTTTTTATCAACTCTTCCTGCGCACTAAGCTCGCTTTGCAGAGCTTTTATGTTATCCTTTAAAGCCAATTTGTCTCCTTTGTATTACCAAAATTAAAAGTTATATAGTACCATAGTAAAAATAAAATCTAAATAATCGCAATTTCAGCGCGATTGAAAACTCATTTTGGTACAATTGTCGCTAAAATTGAACTTACTATTTTTTCAGGTAAAGGTTGTTTATGAACATCAACGACAAACTACTCTCAAAGTTAGAAACTCTCTCCTCGTTGAAGATAGAAGATGACAAAAGAGAAAGCATCATAAATCAGCTTAGCGAAATTGTAAATTTTGTTGAAAATCTTAACGAATTGGATTTGGGTTCTTGCGAAGCGACTTTTACGACTGTAGCGGGCGGGACACCATTTCGCGAGGATGTGCCCAACAGTGATGAGAGTACCATCAAGACCATTATCAAATACGCTCCCAGAGCTCAGAACGGTTTTTTCGTAGTTCCTAAAATTATTGAATAAAAGGGGTTTATATGGCAGATATTCCAAACATAAGAGCTTTGCTTAAGAATGTCGTGGCATATAAGGCTTCGGATCTGCACCTTGTGAGCAGAAGCGAGCCGCAAATAAGAATAGACGGTAAACTGACGGCAGTAAATATGCCCAAATTAGACGGCACAATGATAAAAGAGATGTGCTACTCCCTCTTAACCGACAAGCAAAAAAAGGAGCTTGAAGAGGAGAAGGAGCTTGACTTTTCTATACACTTGCCAGAAGCGGGGCGTTTTAGGGTCAATTACTACTATACGATGAACGGCGATTTGGCTGCCTCTTTTCGTACTATTCCTCTTGTCATCCCGACCCTAAGCGAACTAAAATCGCCCCCCATCTTTAAAACAATCATCAAAAGAGAAAAGGGTCTCATCCTTGTAACGGGACCCACGGGAAGCGGTAAATCGACCACGCTTGCCGCGATGCTCAGCGAGATAAATAACACCGAACATAAACATATCCTTACAATCGAAGACCCGATAGAGTTCGTCCATGAAAATAAAAAATCGCTCTTTTCCATGAGAAGTGTCGGCGAAGATACCAAAAGTTTTACTGCCGCCCTCAAACACTCATTGCGCGAAGATCCCGATATCATACTTGTCGGTGAGATGAGGGACAGAGAGACGATATCTACGGCTATCACGGCATCCGAAACAGGACACGTAGTATTTGGAACGCTACACACCACATCTGCCGTACAAACTATCAACCGTATCATAGACAGTTATGACGGAAGCGAGCAGGTGCAGGTAAGAAATATGCTCTCCACAGCGCTCACAGCCATTATCTCTCAAGCACTGTTGCCCAAAATCGGCGGCGGACGAATCGCTATCTTTGAGATTTTGATATCCAATCCCGCCATCGCAAACCTCATAAGAGAAGATAAAGTACACCAAATCTACTCGCAAATGCAGTTAAACAAAGGGCAGTCGGGCATGATAACTCAAACGCAGTCAATGATGGAAGCGCTAAAAGCCAATCTCATCACCAAAGAGAATGCTATGCGCTACTCCACACAGCAGCAAGAACTTAGCAATTTGATAACAGTAGGAGCATAGAGTGGATTTTTCATGGTTTGATATATTAGTTGTAGCTTTCATACTCTTGATAGGTATAAGAGGGCTCGTAAACGGCTTTATCAAAGAGGTATTTAATCTATTAGGCTTGATAGGCGGTATATTTTTAGCCTCCCGTTTCGCCCCCAATGTCGGTAAAATCATAAATGAAAATATCTACGCGATACAAAACGAAGCCGCAGTGAAACTTGTAGGCTTTGTTATTATATTGCTATCTTTTTGGATTTTTTGTCTTATCGTAGGCTTGGTAGCTTCAAAACTCATCATCTTGGGCGAATTGACAAGCTTAAATAAGCTTTTTGGCTTTATATTTAATTGTTTGAAGACTTTTTTGATATTTTCGGTTATTGTATTTGCGCTATCGAATATAGATTTTATAAGAAAACAACTTGACAGCGCGCTTGAAAATAGTTTTATGTATGCATCGCTTTTATCTGTCGGCAGCAAGATAGTAAATATCGACATAAAAGCCGTCCAAGATAACGCGACGCAGATAATAAAAGATAATGTGACAGAGTTGATATTTGACAACGCGGACGAGATTTTGAACGCGGTTGAAGATATAAATATTACATTAAATCCTGAGGAGTAAAGGTGGGTTTCCAATGAAAAAACTTGAAAATGTTGAGTACGATACGCTGCTTTCGAATTTCAAAAGTATTTTGAAACGAAACGGGTTGAAGTTCACTGTGCAAAGAGAGGTGATTTTAAAGACGCTCTACTCTAATAACGGGCACTTTACCCCCGATGCCTTGTATCTTATCATTAAAGACAGACACCCTGAGCTGAATGTAGGCATAGCGACCGTCTATAGGACGCTGAATGTATTGGAAGAGTCGGATATCGCCACTTCGCTCTCGTTCGGAAGTCAGGGTAAGAAATTTGAGCTTGGCAACAAGCCGCACCACGACCATATTATCTGCAAAAAATGCGGACAAATCGTAGAGTTCGAGGATAGATCCATAGAGAAATTGCAAGAAAAAATTGCAAAAAACAGCGGATTTAAACTCACGGGACATCTACTGCAGCTATATGGCATATGCGGCGATTGTCAAAAAAAATAAAGGAAGAGAATTGTTTTTTACAAACCAGCTTGAGGTACAAAGAGTTGAAAAAGCCGAAGCTCTCAAAGCTATCGGCAAAAATCCGTACAGGCACAATACAAAAAGAGATATAAACACGAGCGAATTTAAAAAAAAGTTCGCTTATATAGATAGCTTAGAAGAGAAAAAAGATGACAAGATAATATTAACTCTTGTCGGCAGGATAAAATTCTTGCGATGGATGGGAAAGGCGGTCTTTGCTAAGATAGAGGACGAAGACGACGCTTTGCAGATATATTTCAACAAAGAAGCGCTTGGCGAAGAGTGGTTTAACCACATCAAAAAGCTGCTCGATGTAGGCGATATAGTGCAAGTGCGCGGCTATCCGTTTATAACAAAAACGGGGGAGCTATCTTTACATACGACAGATCTTGAGATAGCCGCGAAGTCCATAACGCCGCTACCGGAGAAGTTTCACGGACTTCAGGATAAAGAGCTAAGATACCGCCAGCGATATCTTGACATCATTATGAATCCAGAAGTAAAGCAGACCTTCAAAGCAAGAAGTAAAATCATAAGCACAATTAGAAAATTCTTTGAAGAGCACGGATTTTTGGAGGTCGAAACTCCGATGATGCACCCGATCCCAGGGGGCGCGAACGCGAAACCGTTTGTCACTTTTCATAACGCTTTAGGGGTTGAAAGATACCTTAGAATTGCCCCCGAGTTATATCTCAAAAGGCTTATCGTAGGCGGATTTAACGCCGTTTTTGAGATAAACAGAAACTTTAGAAACGAAGGTTTAGATCTTACGCATAACCCCGAATTTACAAGTATCGAGTTCTACTGGGCGCACCATAACTATAAAGATTTGATGGATTTGACGGAAAAACTCCTGCACGCGCTCTTAAAAACGCTTGAGCTGCCCGAAGTTTTACCATACGATGATAAGACGATAGACTTTTCAAAGCCCTTTGAGAGGATTTCGCACAAAGAGGCTTTGGTCAAAATAGGCGGCATAGACCCTCTCATCTTAAACGACAAAAAAGCGATTGAAAAGAAGATTAGAGAGGATGGGTTTGACTTAAAACCAAACCTCAATTTAGGTCAACTGCGCTCCGAGCTTTTTGATAATTATGTAGAGGAAAAACTCATCAATCCCACTTTTATCACAGAGTATCCCATAGAGATTAGTCCGCTCTCAAGAAAGAGCGATGAAGATGAAAGTATAGCGGAGAGATTTGAACTCTTTATCGCAGGCAGCGAGCTTGCGAACGGTTTTAACGAGTTAAACGACCCATTGGACCAGCACGCAAGATTCACAGCGCAGCTTGAAGCAAAAGCCGCAGGTGACGATGAGGCTCACGAGATGGATGAAGACTATATCAAAGCTTTGGGGTACGGCTTCGCGCCGACTGCCGGAGAGGGGCTTGGTATAGATAGATTGGTGATGTTACTTACCAATCAGACATCCATTCGCGATGTACTACTTTTCCCCGCGATGAAACAGATAAAACCAAACGACAAACAAGATGATGAAGGAGATGATGAATGAGCTTTTTAGCTAAAAATGACCCCGAGATTTATGCGCTTTTTGAAAAAGAGTTGGAACGCCAAAGTTATAATCTTGAGATGATAGCAAGCGAAAATTTCGCTTCAAGCGCAGTTATAGAGGCGATGGGCAGCATTTTGACAAACAAATATGCCGAAGGGTATCCGTCAAAAAGATACTACGGCGGCTGTGAAGTAGTAGATAAAGTAGAAGAGTTAGCGATTGAAAGAGCCAAAAAACTCTTTGGATGCCAATATGTAAATGTACAGCCAAATTCCGGCTCTCAGGCAAATCAAGCCGTCTATCAGGCACTTTTAAAGCCTTACGATAAGATTTTGGGTATGGATCTAAGCCACGGCGGACACTTAACGCACGGCGCGAAAGTAAGTAGCTCAGGCAAACTTTACCAAAGCTTTTTTTACGGCGTAGAGTTGGACGGCAGGATCAATTACGACAAAGTACGAGAGATAGCCAAAATCGTCCGTCCGCAAGTCATAGTATGCGGCGCTTCGGCATATCCAAGAGAGATTGATTTTAAAACTTTCAGAAGCATAGCCGACGAGGTCGGGGCGTATCTGTTCGCGGATATCGCGCATATAGCAGGACTTGTCGCGGCAGGTGAACACCAAGACCCATTCCCGCACGCCCACGTGGTAACTTCCACAACGCACAAAACGCTAAGAGGTCCAAGGGGTGGTATCATTATGACAAATGACGAAGAGTTATCAAAAAAGATAAACTCCGCCATCTTCCCTGGCATCCAAGGAGGTCCTTTGGAGCACGTCATAGCGGCAAAAGCTGTGGGATTTAACGAAAACTTGAAACCTGAGTGGAAGATTTATGCCAAACAGGTCAAAACAAACGCCAAAATCTTAGCGGATGTTTTATCTGAAAAAGGCTTCAATGTAGTAAGCGGCGGCACAGACAACCATATGATACTGCTTAGCTTTTTAAACAGAGAGTTCAGCGGCAAAGACGCCGACCACGCCCTTGAAAACGCGGGCATCACGATAAACAAAAACACTGTCCCCGGCGAGACAAGAAGTCCGTTTGTAACTTCAGGTATCAGGATAGGCTCTGCCGCTCTTACATCAAGGGGTATGAAAGAGGCGGAGTTCACATTTATAGCCCAGAAAATCGCCGAAGTATTGAACAATATCAACGATACGGGCATACAGGCAAAAGTGCGCGAAGAGGTCAGAGAGTTATCCTCTAAATTTATCATTTACGATAGACCTACATATTAAAAGGATGTAAAGATGGAAGAGCATGAGTTGAGCGATATTTTGTTGGAGCAAGTGGGTTCAAAAAACGCCGCCGTGGTCAAGCTAAAAAGGGTGCTTGTTATCGTTATACTTTTGATACTGCTATTTGTCGTCGTACTGCTGATAATGAAAGTTATCAACAAAAGCGATGAACAGCCCCAAAATAAGCTAACGCAAACAATGCTTGAAGAGAGTGCGAATATCCAAAGCTATCAAGCGCAAGAAGAGGATATTATCGAAGAGAATGTCTCATCTGAGATCACGCAAATCTCGCCGGAGATAACGGAAGTACCGCCTGAAATCATAGTAGAAGAGCCAAAACAGCCGCAAGCGGTAACAACGCCCCCCGCTGTTGTGACGCCTCCTGTTGTTGTAATACCTGAGCCAAAACAGCCGCAAACGCAAAACAGCGGCATAAAAAACGGCTGGTATATACAGGTAAGCTCCTCCGCAAACGCCCCCGCGAAGAGTTTTCTGGACGGCATATCAAAGAAGGGTTATGCGTATCAGCAGTACAAAACGACCGTCAACGCAAGGCAGATGACGAAGATTTTGGTGGGTCCGTATAGTTCGGAAAGAGATGCGAGAGTTGCGCTTCCTAATGTCAAGAGCGATATTAGCAAAGACGCGTTTATCTATCAAGTCAAATAACACTTCGGGTCGGCTTCACAAACCGACCCCCTAAATCCACTATGAAACATTTTTGCGTCATCGGAAACCCCATAGAGCACTCCATCTCCCC
Organism: Campylobacteraceae bacterium; assembly: GCA_031274495.1. Lineage (GTDB taxonomy): Bacteria > Campylobacterota > Campylobacteria > Campylobacterales > Campylobacteraceae > JAIRKW01. The sequence goes on from JAISQB010000025.1 coordinate 22,569, forward strand.
CGCTTTGCACAACGCCGCATTTAAAGCTTTTGGCATAGAGGCAGTTTACGAAAAGATGCTGCTTGAAGACGGGGCACAGTTAAAAGAGAGTTTTGCAAGCCTTGACGGCGCCAATGTCACCGTACCGCATAAAGAGGCGGCGTTTAAAATATGCGACGAGATAAGAGGCATAGCCGCGCAAATAGAGGCGGTAAATACTGTCGTCAAAAAAAACGGCAAACTAATCGGCTTCAACACGGACGCTGAAGGTTTTTTTGAATCCATAAAAGAGTTTGGCAACATCACAAACGCGCTCATCTTAGGAGCCGGCGGCGCGGCAAAAGCTATCGCGTTTATCTTAAAACAAAACGGCATCAAACCAACCGTGCTTAACCGTGGCTTTGAGAGGCTGGAGTTTTTTCAAAAAAGAGGTTTTGAAACCTTCTCGTGGGAAAATTTCGCACCAAAACGCTACGACCTTATCATCAATACAACCTCCGCAGGCTTAAAAGAGGACGCCCTGCCCGCTCCAAAAGAGCTGTTGGACGAAGTGTTTAAAAACGCAAGGTTTGGTTTCGATGCGATTTACGGCAAAAATACCCCCTTTTTAAAGCTTTGCCGCGAAGCAGGCTTAACATATAAGGATGGCAAAGATATGCTCTTGTATCAAGCTGTGCTTGCTTTTAATCTCTTTTTTGACAACGCTTACGACAATGCAAAAATCGCCGAAGTGATGAGGGAAAAGTTGATTTAAACAGCGACTCTAAAGACCTGTGTCGCAAGAGGATAAATTTTGTCTGTTCGCGCAAATTGCCACCAAGAGGCAGTTATACTTTTCGCCGCCCTCTTCCGTAATATAACTACCACTATCATCGCGCCAAATACACTATCTTGGGCAGGGCGATAATCTTATTTGAAAAATTACACTTCATTTATCCACCCAAAATCGCAAGTACGGCAAATTAGAGTTGTATTTATGAAAACAGTAGAGCGCAACTGATATATATATTTTATGAGACAAAAGGCGGAGCGACAATCTCCTCTTTTTAAAAACTTACACTTCGCTTTTCATCCATCCGCCCAAGCTCGCGAACATAACAAAATGCGCCCGTAACAATAGTTCAAAAACAGTAGAGGTTTATGAGACAAAAGGCGGAGCGACAATCTCCTCTTTTTTGAAAGCTTACACTTCATTTGTCATCTATCAGCCCGATTCACGACAAGGATATAAGGTAAATTTTTATTGCGAAGTATCTTAAAAAATATAGCGCTTTAAACTTTCGTTCTATCTTTCAGCGCTTTTGATAAAGAGAGCATATCCACATTTTCAAGTTGTACGCCGGTTGGTACGCCTTGGGCTATTTTTGTGAAAGAGAGCTCCAAATCTTTCAGTTTATCTTCTATAAAAAGTATCATAGCGTCGCTTGCCAAAGACGGTGTGAAGGCAAATATCACCTCTTTTGCCGCCGCCTCTTTGATGATGTTTTTTAAGCCCTCTATCTTTTCTAAGTCGTCAAAGACAAAATAGCGCCCCGAAAAGAGCGCGTGCTCTTCAAGTGTAAATATATCTTTAGCGCTCTCCACAACGCAAAGCTGCCCGTTATTGCGCGCCTCGTCAAGGCAAAATTCGCATATCTCGTGCTCGCTCACGCCGCCGCACTTTTCACAGCGCTTGATATTTTGCACAGCGTTTTCGATAGCGTGGGCAAGTCTCATAGCCCCGAATGTATCGCAAAGCGTCAAATGGTACGCAAAACGCAGAGCCGATTTTTTGCCTACGGTGGGCAGAGCCATAAGAGCTTCCACTAAGCGGTTAAATTTTTGAAGTTTCATAGATCGGAGTTTAACCTAATTTATTTTAAGACGCGATAAGATTGATAAAAAAGCAGTGATACCCATCTTTATACTCGTAGTTTAGTTTTAGTCCGTGAAGAGTTAAGATATTGTCTACGATGTATAGTCCAAGCCCCATTTTCATACTTGCTTTATCATCTGTATCGGAGGTGACGAAAGCTTGTCTGTAGTCTGAGAGCGGCTTGTCTAACGGCTTGCCTTTGTTGCAAAATGTAAGGGTGTTTTGTTCCAATGTAACGCTGACGCGTCCGTCGGAGCTGTATTTGATGGCGTTATCTATGAGGTTTTTGAACGCAAGCGACATAGAGTCGGCATCCGCGTCGATATAGATATCTTTTTTGGGAATCTTTTTGATGACCCTTTTTTCTAACTGCTCGGGCTCCAGCATCAAGATATTAAAAGATAGGTTGAGGATATCCTTTAAAGAGCATCTTTTCTTTTCTATTTGATAATTTTTCGTGATGAGCTGTTCGGTTTTGCCGAACTCATTGACAAGCGCCTCAAGACGGCGAAATACCTTGATAAGCCGCTCTCTATTCAGATCATCTTCCACCATCGCGGCTATGATGCGCCCTTTTCCTATCGGTGTTTTGAGTTCGTGCATAATAGTGCGCATAAAAAGGGTGCGGGAGCTGTGCAAATTTGCGATATCTTTTATAGCGTTATTGAACTCTTTTAAAGTCCGGCTATCTTTATCATTGATAGCCTCCGCGCTCATATCGCCGCTTGCAAATTTTTTGATTGCCACACTAAGTTCCTTTATGGGTCTGATACTTTTTGCCGTAAATAGATAGAGCCACGCGAGAAACGCGCACAGTCCTAAGAAGATCACCAGATAAAGCGTATCTGTCAAATTCTCTTTTCTACTCTCAAAAAGCGTGATATTATCTTTATCTCTAAACCCCGGATACTGTTTGCCGCCGTATGTGATAATCAAAAAATTCCCAAGAGAGTTGTTTTGCTCTGATAAAACGACCCCTTGCTTTAAAATCTTTTCCTTTAAAGCTCCGTTATCAACTTTATGAAGGTCCAAACCTTCAAAATAGCCCTCTATACCCTCTATTTGCGCGTCGGTTTGATGAAGTGTTAAGAGATAGATATATCGTTCGTGCTCGCTTTGAAACTCGCGCCTATTTAGCTCGTCGCTATATATGTGCAAACCCCAAAAGAGCACGAACAAAAACAGGAAACTAAGAGCAAACGCGATGTTTGCCTTAGTCCCTAAAAAGAAGCGTCTCATCCTATCAATTTATAACCTATACCTCTTACAGAGTGGATATATTTTGGAGATTTTGAGCTATCGCCTATCTTCGTTCTGATTCTGCCGATGATAACGTCAAGGCTCTTGCCGCCTTTGTCTTTTATAGACCGACAGTTGTATACAAGCTGCTCGCGTGATAGCGAAAAGCTGTGCTGTTGGATAAGGCAAGAGAGTATCTCGTATTCCGCCGGAGTAAGCACAAGAGGCTTATCTTCAAGGAATATCTGATGTCTTTTGTCATCCACTCTAAACTTCGAATCTTCAACAGGAGCATCCTCAAATCCTGCCATCACCTTTTTATATCTTCTGATAAGGCTTACGATTCTTGCATATAATTCTTGCGGATCGTACGGTTTAGCCAGATAGTCGTCTGCGCCTATTTGGAGACCTATGACTCTATCGGATAAATCGCTTCTGGCAGATGAAATGATGATAGGTATATCATATTTTGCTGCAACTTCACGGCATACATCGAGTCCGTCAATGCCCGGTAGTGTTAAATCTAAAATCAATAAATCATAATTCTTAATTCCTGCGCTTAGTCCTAAGTACGGATCTTCATAATTTGTGATTTTAATATTGTAACGTGATAGGTACTCACTTAGTATCTGTGCGAACTCTATATCGTCCTCAATCATTAAGACATTAATCATTTTAATTCTCCTTACATAAAATTTTTTCTAACAAAGGGTAAAAACCTTTTTGTAATGGAATTATAACAACTATATTCTGACAAAATTCTAACGAGAATTCATCTTTTATTGCAAGTAAGCAGAGTTTTTATAATTTTTTACGATTTTTTTGAATATTTATAAGGACTTTTATAAATATTCCATATATCGTTTACCCCGTTGATAGTATTTTAACAGTTTTTGCTTAACAAAAATCTTCTTTTGCGAAAGTTTTTATAAAAGTATTGTTTTTCATAAAATTTCGTTTTTTTACATAAAAATGTGTTACCTATTTTCACAAATTGGCGCTTTTTACTTAATATAAACTTAAACATTATGCTTACTAAAGGTAAAAACCTGCAAATTTACGACAACAACGGTTATCAGCGATATAATATTTAATAATTTTTATATTAATCCGACTGTGAAAATACGTAAAAAATTTACTAAAGCAAATATTAGCCTAAAACACCTTAGTCTTACTAACTATTAAAGTTACTTTTGATAAAATACGCTCTTTTTCATACGATGTTTTACAAAAGGATTTTTATTTGGATTTTGAATATTATGAGATTTTAGAGATTGAAAAAAATGCGCAAACGGACGAAATCAAAAAAGCTTACCGCAAATTAGCCCTCAAATACCACCCTGACCGCAACCAAGGCAACAAAGAGGCTGAAGAGAAATTTAAACAGATAAACGAAGCCTATCAAGCCCTAAGCGACCCTTCAAAACGCGAGATTTACGACAGGTACGGCAAAGCCGGACTTGACAGGCAAGGATTTAGCCACTTTTCGGAGCAAAATTACGAAGATATTATGGGGGATTTGGGCTCTATATTTGAATCCGTCTTCGGAAGCGGATTTGGTTTTGGTGGTGGTGGCAATAAAAGGCGAAAAGGCAGTGAAAAATACGCGATCGACTTAGAGAGCGAGATAACGCTGGAGTTCAACGAAGCCATATTTGGCTGCAAAAAAGAGGTAAAATTCTCATACAAATCGCCCTGTAAAGAGTGCGCGGGAAGCGGCAGCGAAGATAAAGAGAGGTCCGATTGCCCCGAGTGCGGCGGCAAGGGGCAGGTATACTACCGTCAAGGTTTTATGACATTTTCGCAAACCTGCCAAAGATGCCGCGGCACGGGACAGGTGATAAAAAACCCCTGCAAAGCGTGCAAAGGCAAAGGGTGGGAAGAGACAAAAGAGAGTGTTGTGGTGGATATCCCCGAGGGTATCGACGACAATAACCGCATCAGAGTCGCCAAAAAAGGCAATGTCAGCTCAAACGGCGAGAGGGGTGATCTGTATATATTTATCAGCGTCAAAAACGACGAACTATTCGTGCGTGACGGACACAATATCTACATAGAGGTGCCGGTATTTTTCACGCAGGCGATTTTGGGCGAAACCATCACGATACCGACCCTAAGAGGCAAAAAAGAGCTCAAACTCCCCGCAAGTGCGCAAGATAAACAGCAGTTTGTCTTCAAAAACGAAGGCGTTCGCGACCTGCACTCAAAACAGATGGGAAGCCTCGTCGCGCAAATCTCCATCAAATATCCCAAGTCACTAAACGAAGAGCAAAAAACCGCATTGAAAAAACTGCAAGAGTCTTTCGGCATAGAGAGCACCACGCACGATGAGAGCGTATTTGACAAAATCAAGAGTTGGTTTAATTAGCTAAAGCGTCCGCTCCAAGATAAATCCTTGGCGCGGGCGTGGGTTGAGATTAAAAACCAAGGAGAAGAGCGATGAGAGCGTTTTTTATAGTAATTTTCCTTGGTATTTTAAGCTACGGGGGCGATATGAAGCTATTTTCGACGGATATCACCGAAAAACTCAACACCAAAGATGACAACGGACAATATATTAACGACTATTTTGATGTAGGATATTTGAGTTCGTTTGTATTAGAATACGGCGACCGCTTTGATGGAAAAATTATGCGAAACAGCGGCGACAATATCCATTATAAATTCGGTAAATTTCACGCATATATCGAGCTTGACGAGCCAAATTCCACCTGGAGGAGAGATAGAAACTACTCTCCTGATTACAGCGCGGTGAGGATTGAAGCTGAGGGCTTTTCGTACCGCATAAAATACAAAGATACCGTTTCTCCAACCAAAACCGCCTATATCCAAACGATAATCCACCTCATAAGCGACGGCAAGGCGCTCTCACACCAAGAGATAGAAGAGCTTTTTTTAAATATTCATCTAAAAGAGATAAAAAACGAGATGCGGCGAATGCGCGATATAAAATATGTCAATAAAGAGATACTGATAGACATAACCGACAAAATCAACGCGGAATACTTTAATAAAATTGTCGCCCTTTTGCAAAAGCGCGGCGAAAAGATAATGGACGGGAGCCTGTACGGCAATATCTTCTGTCTTATGGCGGGCGGCAAGATAAAAACTTGTCTATTACGCGTTCCGATGATTGAGCAGACCCCATATCTGATTGAGGTAGACATCAGAGAGCTTAAGGGTTTTAAGCTTGTCGGTTACGATGATGGAAAGGTCTATCTAAGGGGATTTATCGGCGAGAGAAAAATGTATGAAGAGTATCTTAAACAAGAAAAAACAATTCACGAAATTCTCAACCGCGCCGTTAACCTCTTTTTGCAAACAATCGACAAAGATATCAAATCAAATTCCAAATAAAACAGCACTTTTTCAAACCAAAACGCTTTACTCTATCGGCTCTCAAGCGGTTAAAAAACGACGGACAATAGTCAAAAAACTTTACTCCATAAAATATATTTTTATTCTATGTTGTGCTAAAATAACGCAGTTTATCTTTTTTATAAATATGGCAATAAAAGGAGTTAAATATGCTTGGTTTTTCAACAAATGCTTTAAGGACAAATCTGTCCGAATATTCAACGGCGGCAGCATCTAAAGATACGGTTAGCCCGTCAGCGGCGATTGGCTCGATATTGTGCAAGCTCTTATCCAAAATTGTTCCTCTTGTTTTCATTTCATTGCTTTTTGTCGGCTGTGGACCATATACGGTTACATTTCTTGATGATAGCGACAATGCGATAGCCACTATGAGTTCAAGCATGAACAGTACCATAACGGTTCCTACGGCTCCAGATAAAGCGGGTTACACATTTACCGGCTGGAAAGAGGTCAACGGGACAGCAGTAATCCCCATAGGCGTAACCTCATATCTTATATCAAAAACCATATTTTTCAAGGCGCAATATATATCAGATGCCGATATGGTCCATACGGCGATATTTTTAGATGACGATAACAACAAGATAGCGATACTAAAAGCAGCGCAAAGCTCGCATATAACTACCCCCACAGCCCCACCGACTAAAGCGCAACACACCTTCAAAGGTTGGCAAGAGGTGGGCAAAAGCGGCACTATCGCGGCAGGCGCCTCTTATACGCTGACAAAAAATGCCTTTTTTAAGGCAAAGTATGAGTTAGACACGGGGCGTTACAAAGTCTCATTTTACGATGCCGCTCTTAAGCTTTTAAGTTCTGATATCATTACCGTCGGCAGCGGCATAAACCTCAATACAAAAGCCTCCGCTCTTGGCGTGGCAAATTGGTACAAGGCAAAAGAGACATCCCCAACAGTCGGCACTTTCACACCTGATAGCAGTATCAACTTTTACGCCGCCGCTAATGTTATAGAGATAAGCGACCAAGCGGGATTAAGCGATATCAGAAATAATTTATCGGGTAAATATATCCTCATAAATGATATAGTTTTAGAGAGCAGCGGCGCGGGATTTGACGCGAATGGTTGGCGACCTATCGGTCATCACGCTGCCCATATCTATGATAACCCATCCACCCCTTTTGAAGGTATTTTCAATGGCAACGGATACGCTATTAGTAATTTGCAGATAGATAGACCATCTACCAATTATATCGGCATTTTTGGATACGCTAAGGGCGCTGCCATAACAAATTTGGGTATTCTAAGCAGTGAGATAAAGGGGAATCAGCATGTCGGCAGTATCGCGGGAATGTTCGAGAGTTCAACGATAGCCAATAGCTACTCTGCGGGAAGCGTTAACGCAGATGGAATGAATGTAGGTGGTATTGTGGGATATACCGATAAATCAACGATAACCGACATTTACTTCATAGGAGGCGTTAAAGGATTTAGCGGCATCGGCGGTGTCACGGGATATGCCGGCAGTTCAGCAATAACCAATAGCTACTCCACAGGAAGCATTAGCGGGACTTTCAATATCGGCGGCATCATCGGAGATATCAGTGGTTCAACGGTAACCAATAGCTACTCCCAAGCAAGCGTTAGCGGGGATGACAATATCGGCGGTATCGCGGGGTGGATTTATGTCGGCAATATAGCCGGCAGTTACTCTGCGGGGAGTGTTAGCGGAGTTGACAGAGTCGGCGGTATCGCGGGAGACGCCGCTAATATCAATATAACCAACAGCTACTCTACGGGAAATATTATCGGAACCAATTATATCGGCGGTATCGCTGGAGAGAGCAGTAACTCAAAGATAGACAACAGTTACTCCGAGGCAAGCGTCAGTGGAGTTGACAGTATCGGCGGTATCGCTGGACTTGTTCATAGCTCGACGATAAGCAACAGCTACTTTACGGGAAGCACTAACGGAGATAAACATATCGGTGGTATCGCGGGATATATTAACCTCCACGCAGTGATAACCAATAACTATGCTACCGGAAATGTCAAAGGAAGCAGCGATGTCGGCGGTATAGTTGGAGCTATCGGGGAGTCGTATGAAGAAAGTCTGATTCCTAAAATTGACTCCACCATAACCAATAACGCCGCCATCAATCAAGCAGTTCAAGGCACATTCAATGTCAATCGCGTACTTGGGTATCTGCTTTCGGATAACGGAGAGGTTAAAAACAATTTTGCAAGAGCCATAGGGGGAAGATTCAGCGATCCCAATAAAGTTGTGAACGCAGGCATAGGAAAAGCGGACAGCGATTTTAAAACGCAATCAACCTATTCAAATAATCTCGGCTGGAAATTCGGCAACAACGACGCCAACCCTTGGAAGATAAACGCAAGCAAAAACAACGGCTACCCATATCTATACTGGCAAGAATAAAAGATTAAAGCGCCGCATTTAACCGGCAAAGTATAAGGCGGATTCAACAAATCAAATCCGCCTCCAACGGCTTCCCCGCCTTCCCACCCTTGAAAACTTTTGCTTCTCCTTCTGTTATTCCCGTGAAGGCGGGAATCCGAATTAAAAAAACATAACAAGTCAAAGAAAATATTGGATTTGAAATTATCTGTAAATTAAATATGGTTTTTAGTAAAAAAGACGCTTCGCTTATTTTTAAGGGAATGGCGGAGAAAATTGGCTCTTTTAAAATAGTCATAGGGCGAGATTAAATATTTTATCCGCCCTATGATACAAAAAACGCGTTTAAGTCTTACAACGCTTGCCAATATAGATATGGGTAGCCGTTGTTTTTGCTTGAGTCTATCTTCCATATGCCTGTAGTAGCATTGAAATACCAACCAAGATTCACATATACCCCTTCCAGCTTAAATTGATTGTCCGGTGTTCCCAGTCCGGCATACGCATCATCATCACTGGGGCTTGCCAAGTTACTTCTTGCAAGGTTATTCAATATTGTATTGCTGTAGATATCCTTAATATATCCGACAACACGATTAACATTTTCGGAACCTGAGATGGAAGGATTAATAGCAACATTATTGGTTATTGAGCTACCATAAGCAAATCCGGTGATGCCACCTACATTTTTTGCCGTCGGACCACCAATGATTCCCGTAGAGTAGCTATTGACTATTGAGGTACCACTATTACTATACCCCACGATACCGCCTATATGTTCATCCGTTCCGCTAACGCTTCCCGTAGCGTAACTGTTCGCTATTGAGCCGCCATCGCTCGTACCCACGATACCACCGGCAATGCGATTTGTGTTAACATTTCCGGTGGAATAGCTAATGGCTATTGAACCTCTGCTATTCTCTCCGGCGATACCACCAACAGCACCTACTCCGTTGACATTTCCTGTAGCGTAGCTGCTGACTATACTACCGTAGTTCCAAACTGCTCCGGCGATACCACCAATATATTCACCCGTTCCGCTAACGCTTCCCGTAGTGTAACTGTTGATTATGTCGCTATGATACGATATTCCGGCGATACCACCAACATAAAAATATCCATCAACATTTCCTTTAGTATAACTATTGGTTATTGAGCCATCGGTAATATATCCGACGATACCGCCGACATGTTTATCTCCTCTAATACCGTAGGTATCTATCACGACTCCCAGATTTTTAACCTCACCGCCTTTTATAGTGCCAAATAGCCCAATATAATCAGTAGATGGACTATTAATCCAAAGTCCCGATATAGTGTGTCCATTGCCATTGAAAACGCCTGTGAAAGGATTGTTCTGATTATAGCCGATAGGAAACCAACCCTCCACGTCAAATCCGACGCCGGCACCCAATGCTATATCGCTTTGCAATATATATCTGCCCGCCAAAGACGCTGCATTTCTGTTGATGGCAGCCAATTCTGTTTGAGTTTTTACCTCCGTAACACCTGCACTTGCATAAAGAGTAATATCCTCGGTGGGCGTAAAAGCTCCGCTTATTGAGGCTGATTGTCCCACCTTGTACCAGTTTGATATGCCGTACTTGTTGCTAAGGTCTATGCTATTGCCTTTTGAAACACCCTCAACTCCTAAAAACTCAAGATTGGCGTCGTAAAACGAAACCGCATAATCCCCCTCCAGCCTATACTGCGCTTGAAAAAAGGTTATGGATTTTGTCGGTCTGTAAGATGTTGCATTTGCCGCTATTGTTGCAGTTCCGTTGACCTCTTTCCATTCCGTAAAAATATAGCCTGCTCTAACGGGAGCAGCAGGAACGGTTACAGATGAAAAAACTGTTCCTGCCTCCGCTTGTGATATCAGCCTATTGTCGTAATCAATAAATGCAACCGTATTCCCGCAACCTGCAAGTAGTACGGCGACAAAGAAAAGGGGGATTATCCTACTGAAAGAAAAAAACTTTCTTTTGAGATAAGCCGATATTGAGCCTGTCGTATCTTTAGATGTCGACGAAGCCAACGCCGCTTGATGTTTGGACGGATTTACCGTCAACGCATTTGTTAAAAAACCAAACATATTTAGCCTCCATATATTGGTTGAATATTTATCAAAAAGATAAATTTAGTCATTTTATCATAAATGAGGTAAAAAAATATTGCATTTAGTAACTATTTTGATTATTTTCTGTAGTTATTTGATAATTTTGTAAGATATATAGGGTATTTTTTGTATTTTTACTTTACAAGAGTTGAACGCCAAGATTTACCAAATAACGAAAGCTTATCAAGCCCGCACGCTTGATAAAACTTCCGTCAAAAAGTATAAAACCTACCTCACGCAGTCAAAAAAGTAGTCCGTTCTGGCTATATCTTTTGTCTGTTCGTCAAGCTCGTCAAGTACGGCGTTGACTATCCAAGTGAGCAGATTTAACGCACCCTCGTATCCGCTGATGGAGTATCTGTGCAGATGGTGGCGGTCGAAGATGGGAAATCCTATGCGTATGAGCGGTATCTTCGTATCGCGGTAGAGCTCTTTGCCGTAGACATTGCCTATCATAAAATCCACAGGCTCCGTGAACAAAAGGCTTCTCAAATGCCATAAATCCTTGCTCGACCAGATATTGCACTCATCTTTAAAAGCGCTCTTTTCAAGCAGCGCCTTCATCTCTTTTTCCCAATTTTTTCTTGGCGAATTGTGACATAAAATATGCGTCGGTATCGCCCCCATCTCTATCAAAAACGACACAACCCCCAGCAAAAAGTCAGGGTCGCCCCAGATGGCAAATTTCTTCCCGTGCATATATGGATAACTATCCTGCATAGCATCCACAAGCCGTCCGCGCTCAAGAGTCAGGGAGTCGGGCACGCTCTTACCCGTAAGTTCGCTTAGCTTCATCACAAAGTTATCCGTACCGCCAAGACCTATTGGGTTTAGCGTGATATACTCCTGCCCCCAGTCGTTTTTCACAGTCTTGCCCGTAGATACGGTGGAGTATTTTTGCAACGATATAGTCGCTTTCGCAGCGTGCGCCGTTTTGGCGATGGCAAGCGGTGTACCGCCCGCATATAGCTTGTATTCGCCCGCAGGCGTATTCCACTGCTCTTCGTGGTCGCCTATCATATATATCTTATCGCCAAAAAGGGCGGCTATGCGTTTTATCTCTCGTAAACTGCCAAGATATGTCTCAAATCCCGGGATGATATTGATACGCTCCTCATCGATAGCTCCCCTTTTATCTTCGGGATTTAACTCTTGGAGTATCGCGTTCATCATATTGTCGTAGCCTGTTATGTGGCTTCCTTGGAATGACGGCGTATGGGCGGCGGGGATGAGGACATTATCCAGCGACCCTTCCGCCTCTTTGCGCGCACCTATGACAAACGCGTTCAAATCGTCCCCGATGACCTCCGCCATACAAGTGGTAGAGACCGCTATCATCTCAGGCTTATACAGAGCTTCGCAGTTTTTAAGACCCTCTTTCATATTGGCAAGTCCGCCGAACACCGCCGCGCTCTCACTCATACTATCGCTCACGCAAGGGGTCGGCTCCTTAAAATGCCTTGTAAAATAGCTCCTAAAGTAAGCCACACATCCGTGACTTCCGTGCACATAAGGCATAGTCTTTTCAAACCCCAAAGCCGCCATCACAGCTCCCAACGGCTGGCACGCTTTGGCGGGATTGACCGTGATATTTTCGCGGGCTAAATTTTTCTCTCTATACTCCCAGCTCTTAGTCCACTCGGCGATTTCGTTCACCTTTTCAGGATTTACCGCGCCCGCACTTCCCTCAAACTGCTTTTTATTTTTCAAGACCTCTTGGTATTCGGGCTTTAAAAAGAGCTTTTGCCCGTCGACTATCTTTGTTACATCTTGCATATCACGCCTCCTCTTCTTTTTTCTCCCACGGAGCTTTTGTATGTCCCCAGACGGGCGAATTTAGCGCCAAATCCATATCCCTCGCAAAAACGGCAAACGCGTCATACCCGTGATAAGGACCGCTGTAATCCCACGAGTGCATCTGCCTAAAAGGTAACCCCATCTTTTGGAAGACATATTTCTCTTTGACGCCGCTTGCTACGAGGTCGGGTTTTAATCTCTTGACAAACTGCTCCAACTCATACTCATTCGTATCGTCATATATCAAAGTAGCGTTGGATAGCTCCTCTTTTGTCCTTTTGTAGTCGTCGCCGTGACCAAATTCATACCCCGTGCCGATTACCTGCATGCCTAAGTCTTCATACGCGCCGATAACGTGTCTTGGGCGAAGTCCGCCGACATATAGCATCACCTTTTTGCCCTCTAATTTTGGTCTGTATTTGGCGATGACCTCATCTGTCATTTTTGTATATTTGGCTATGACCTCTTCGGCTTTTTGCTGTATGCTCTCGTCAAACACAGCAGCTATCTTTCTAAGGCTCTCCGTCGTCTTCGTGGGTCCGAAAAAGTTATACTCCATCCACGGCGTGCCAAACTCTTGCTCCATATGTCGCACGATGTAGTTCATACTTCTGTAACAGTGCAAAAGATTTATCTTAGCCTTGGGGCAGATAGCCAATTCCTTATATGTAGCGTCCCCGCTCCACTGCGCTATGACACGAAGCCCCATCTCTTCGAGTAAAAGCCTTGAAGCCCACGCGTCGCCGCCGATATTATAATCTCCTATTATTGCAACATCATATGGAGTCGATTCAAAATCCTTCTTATAGGAGTTATCCGACAACACCTCATCCCGCAGCATATCGTTTGCTATATGGTGACCCAAACTTTGAGAGACCCCTCTAAATCCCTCGCACGAGACCGCTATGACAGGCTTGCCGCTCTCTTTTTTGTAGATTCTGGCGACCGCGTGTATATCGTCTCCGATAAGTCCTATGGGGCATTCGCTCTGTACGGATATACCGTTGTTGAGTGGAAAAAGTTCATCTATCTCCAAAAGCGCGGCTTTGAGCTTTTTATCACCGCCGAAGACGATATCTTTCTCATTATAATCGGTCGTAAAATTCACCGTCACAAATGTATCCACCCCCGTCGTACCCACATAGTAATTCCTACGCCCCGCACGGCTATACTGCCCGCAGCCCACAGGTCCGTGCGAGATATGCACCATATCCTTAACAGGTCCCCAGACAACGCCCTTACTTCCGGCATACGCGCAACCGCGCTGGCTCATAACGCCCGGCACCGTCTGCTTATTACTCTTGACGCTGTCGCACGCACCCTTAACGCCTTCGGGCAAATCAACGCCAAGATGTTTCGCCCTATCCTTTTGCGCCTTGTCGGGATACGCTTTGAGCACCTCTTCTATCGCGCTCTTTTGCAGCTCTTCTAACACTTCTGCTGTCATTTTATAGTCCTTTTTTTGCCTTTCGTAAAATCCGGAAAGGCTTATTTTTACTCATCCGCGCGTTTACGACACTTTAATCCTGTATAGATTCATATCGTCAAGTTTCCTGCAAATCTCCGCCGTCTTCGCGCCGTCAACGGCTTTGCTTACCTCGCTTATCTGGTATTTGTTCGTGTAAAATACCATCTTATACTCGCCCTCGATATCAGACTTCGTATAATAATCCACAAAAGCGGTGAACAAAAAAGTCCCCTTATCATCCGCGCTAAACCGCTCTATCTCCTTGCCCTCTCTCGTCTCGCTCACAAACTCTATCTTGCTGTAAGTGGATATATCGCCCGCACCTGCGGTAACTTTCTCTACGACCTTATCAAATCCTATCTTATTTCCCTCGCTCGCGGGGAAGTGGTATCCGCAAATAAACATTTTTTTCTCCTTTCTTACGCAGTAGCTTTTTTGCCGATAGCGTCTGCCTCGACCTCTTCTTCCAGACCAAAAGCCATCAAAAGCGCCTCCAAATCATCCATCGCAAGCGGTTTTGGAATGACCTTCAAGTCGTTAGCGATGATCTTTCTTGCAAGCTCTTTATACTCATAAGCTTGGTCTGAGTGCTCCGCAAACTCCACAACTGTCATACGGCGAAGCTCCGCTCTTTGGACGTGGTTGCTTCTGGGGACGAAGTGAATTAGCTGCGTACCTATCTGCTCGGCTAAGTTTTTCGCCAAGTCATACTCACGGTCCGTCATCCTCGCGTTGCAGATAAGTCCCGCCAACCTCACGCCGCCCGTGTTCGCGTACTTCAAAATACCTTTTGAGATATTATTTGCCGCGTACATCGCCATCATCTCTCCCGACATTACTATATATATCTCCTGAGCTTTACCCTCGCGTATAGGCATCGCAAACCCGCCGCAGACAACGTCGCCCAACACATCGTAAGAGACAAAATCAAGCTCCTCCTTATAAGCGCCCTCCTCTTCCAAAAAGTTGATAGCCGTGATAACTCCTCGTCCCGCGCAACCAACCCCAGGCTCCGGTCCGCCGCTCTCCGTGCACATAATATACCCCTCAGTTATGGAAGTATCGTCAGGGTCAAACTCGGCAGCGCCGGGCTTACACACATCCTCAAGCTCCAGATCCTCAACGCTGCCCACCTCAGAAGCAAGCTGCATAATCGTGCATTGTGCCTTCTCGTGCAATATAAGCCTCGTAGAGTCCGCCTTAGGGTCACACCCAACTATCAAAATCTTCTTAGCAAAATAGTGCGCCATAGCCGCAAGCGTATTTTGCGAAGTGGTAGACTTACCAATTCCACCTTTACCGTAAAAAGCAATCTGTCTTAATGTTGCCATCTTATTCTCCTTAAATTTAGTCTTCACAACATACACTGCATAAATCGTTCCGTTGGAGAGCAAAAATGGCAAAACAGGCAAAAAAAATTAAAAAAAATGGTTTTTTTTTCAAAAAGTAATGAATTTTTGTGATGGTGGGGATAAAAATGGTAATTTTTTCATAAAAACAGTCGATATCTTAAATATAACTTATAATAACAAAGTGCAAAACGGCAGCGAAAATACAAGTTGCATCCAAGCAACCCATATTCTTTCCATCATTATCGCGCTTTAGCGTAACGCAAAGTGCATTAATCACAAAGAGATGAAAATCTCACCCTTCTCCCGTCATTGCTGTGAAAGGGTAGAAAGTGACACTATTTATTTCGCTATTACAATGGAGTGAAGCGACAAGGAATTTTGATAGTTAATTGTTTTATGGGTTTAAATATAAAGTTTCCCACGACAGAAGAGGGTGCAGATATGACAATTTTGCTCGTCATCCAGAATTTTTACAACGCAAAATGGGAACCATCACAGTCTAACTTAACCGTGAAAGTTCCCATCGTTTTGCTTACCCACGATACCTAACTCACTGTTAACTCTTGTATCTTTTCGACGATACTTGGATCCTCAAGCGTTGAGATGTCCTGCGTTATCTCTTCGTTTTTGGCGATGGAGCGTAGGATTCTTCTTACTATCTTGCCGCTTCTGGTTTTTGGAAGGGCGGGCACAAATCTTATGGCGTCGAGTTTGGCTATGGAGCCTATCTCTTTTACTATAAGTTTGTTGAGCTCTTGTATCATATTTATCTCTTCGCCTATGCCGCCTTCGTTTTTGATGACGATGTAGGCAAAGATACCCTCGCCTTTGATGGGGTCGGGTCTGCCGACGACGGCGACTTCGGCGACATTTTCGTGGTGGGCTAAGATAGCTTCTATCTCTGCCGTGCCAAGTCTATGTCCTGATACATTGATGACATCGTCCGTGCGTCCCGTTATCGTGATGTAGCCTTGCTCATCCACGATAGCGCCGTCCCCTGAAAAATATACGGGCTTGCCGTCCTTCTTCACATCGCCGAAATATGCCTTCTTGAACCGCTTCGGGTCGCCCCATATCGTCCTTATCATAGACGGCCACGGTTTTGTGATGCATAAAAGTCCTTTTTCGCCTACGGGGACTTGATTGCCGTCGTTGTCCAAAACTTCGGCTTTGATACCCGGAAGCGCAAATGTAGCAGAGCCCGGCTTCGTCGGAGTAGCGCCCGGAAGCGGCGTTATCATATGTCCGCCCGTTTCTGTCTGCCACCAAGTATCGACTATGGCGCATCTGCCGTTGCCGACCGCCTCTCTGTACCAGTGCCAAGCGTCGGGGTTTATCGGCTCGCCGACCGTTCCAAGGACTTTTAAGCTGCTTAGATCGTGCTTTTGAGGCTCATCGGGACCCTCTTTGTGCAGCATTCTGATAGCTGTCGGGGCGGTGTAAAATTGATTGACCCTATGTTCTTCTATCATCTTCCACCATCTTCCCACATCAGGATAGGTCGCGACGCCTTCGTATATTATAGTAGTAGCGCCCATCGCGAGCGGTCCGTAGACTATATATGTATGTCCCGTTATCCAGCCCACATCCGCCGTACACCAGAATGTATCATTCTCTTTCACATCAAATACGTGCTCCATCGTGTACTGCGCCCAGAGGATATATCCCGCCCCTGAGTGCTGAACCCCTTTTGGTTTACCCGTACTGCCTGATGTGTACAACAAAAATAGCGGATCTTCGCTGTCCATAGGCTCGGGATCGCAGTGCTGGGACTCTTGCATAATGATCTCATTATATATAAAGTCCCTGCCTCTTACATAATTTATCGGCTCTCTGTTTCTCTGGACTATTAAGACTTTTTTGCAGCTTTCGCATCCGACACTCAAAGCCTCGTCCACGACCGGTTTTAACATATACGGTTTGCCCCGTCTAAAGGCGCCGTCCGCGGTGATGACAAGTTTTGCTTGGGCATCTTCTATCCTATCTCTTAGCGCTTCAGCGGAAAATCCGCCAAAAACTACAGAGTGGATAGCGCCTATCTTAGCGCACGCCAACATCGCAAAAACAGCCTCGGGAATCATCGGAAGATATAAAACCACGCGGTCACCCTTTTTGACACCAAATCTATTTTTTAATAAATTTGCCATACGGTTCACGCGGTAATATAGCTGGAGATAGGTGATAATCCTCTTATCTCCAAACTCGCTCTCCCAGATAATCGCGGCTTTATTTTTTCGTACTTTTAAGTGGCGTCCCAAACATTGATGGGTAACATTTAATTTGCCGCCCAAAAACCATTTATAAAACGGCGCTTCGCTCTCGTCCAAAACGGTATGAAACGGCTCAATCCAATCTATCTTTTCACGCGCCATCTTTTCCCAATAGCCCGTGTAGTCCTCTTCTGCCTGCAAACATAACTCTTTATATTCGCACATATTCTTGATACGCGCCTCTTTACTGAAGGCGCGATTTGGTTCATAAATTATAGATGACATTTGCGAACTCCTTACAAATTAATTTTTGACCCTGCTTCATTATAAGAGTTAAACCTATTGTAAGTGAAATTTTGAGGCATAATGTAACTTTTAGTAACATCGATAATCGGCAAGTGAGTAATTTAGTAACAAAGCGGTTTTACTTATAAAAAATAAACACTATCAGAATAATCATCCCCCAACCCACTAAAATAGGGCGATTTGTAAGTTTATAAAACAGAATTTATTGTGTTTTTGCAAATAAGCCGTTTTTTTATCATTCATATCTATGATTTGCAGATATCTCTTTAAAAAAGGCAAGTACATAGTAGCGCGGCAGATACCAATAGCAGAGTGCCATTTGACGACAAATTCACCGCCTTGTTATCGGTTCACTTTGTATGCTCTTTTGCGCTCTCTTGAGCTACCGATACCAATACGGCTTCTATATTTTGTGATGGTTCGTTTTGAGACGCTGACGCCGAATTTTTGTTGTACGAGCACTAAAAGGTCGTCGTCTTTCAGCGGGTTTTCTTTGTCTTCATATTGTATGCGCTCGCTTAAAAAGTTTTTGATTTGCGAGGAGGAGATATTTTTTGATGAGATTGCGCTTGAGAAGAAAAACTTCAAAGGATAAATTCCCCTTTTTGTCTCTATATATTTATTGGCAACGGCTCTTGATATGGTGGATTCGGATAGGGAGAGTTCGGATGCCAGTTCGACCATTCCAAGGGGTTTTAACTCTCCGCCTACAAAAAAGTTTATCTGCTTTTCCACTATCAAAAGGACTATTTTGTAAAGCGTGCTTTTTCTAAGTTCAAGCAAACTGACTATTTCGCGCGCCTCCTTTAACTTATCTTTAATATTCTTCTGCTCGCTTAAAAAGCTGCCTTGCACTATGATATCGGGATAATAGTCGCTATTTATGCGCACCTTTATATCATCCCCCACATCTATAAAAAAGTCGGGTATTATCTGTTGCGAAAAGGCTTTATACTCGATGGCGGGGATATTGGAGAAGTTTTTTATGGTGTTCATAGCCTCATGAAAACGCTCGTGTTCCGCGAAACGGTCTATCTTTGACATATTTTTTATCATCTCAAGACACAAGGCGTATAATTCATCGTCAATCTCATCCAACTCGTCAAGCTGAAATATAAAAGCCTCTTTTTGGTCTACCGCTCCTATCCCTTTTGGCTCCAGCTTTGAAAATCGTTTTCTGATACTCTCCACAAACGCCGTGCTTGTGTGACACAAAGAGGCGATGCGCTTTATATTTCCGTCAAAATATCCGTCTTCGTTGATATCGCAGAGTATCTCGTAAGCTATTTTTTGCGATAGTCCGGTAGGGAAAAGCGGAGGGATTAACTGCGCTAAAACATCCTCGTGAAACGATTCGGAGTTTAATGCGAACTCTTCCACAAACTCACCGCTTTTAGGTATATTTCGCTCTTGCGGGTATCTTATCTCCAAAAACGGATTTTCGCGTGAGATGAGTTGCAAATGTTCATTTAACTCGTCCAAAGACGACAGTAGCAGGGGCTGCCATAATTTAAAAGATAAGTTAAGAGTGGGTTTGGTTTGTAACCTTAAGCTTGTCGTTTTCATAATATAATTTTGCCCAAAATAGAACCATTTCGGGCAAAATTATTGATTAAATTTTAATATTTTATGCGGACTACACCGTTTGGTCTCTCTATCTTCATTTGACAGGAGAGCCTCAAATTTTGCGTATTGAGCCCCGCGCAAACCTCTTTGATGACCTTTATCTCTTTGGCGTTTATCTCCGATAAGAACTCCATCCCCTGCACTATCTCCACCACGCAGGTCCCGCATTCGCCGTTACGGCAGCCAAAAGGCAGCGCGCTTCCCGCGGCTTCGACCACATCTTGTATCGTAGTGCCGGGCTTTACATTGATAGCCAGAAAATCGTTTATAATCTCCACTCTCGTCATCATTTTGTATCCTTTGATTTTTTATAAGGTTTGACAAGCACATCGCCTTTTACCAGCATCATCGACGCGACGCGTACTTTGGGGCTTATGGTGTACTGCTGGGAGATTTGCGCCTCTTTGTCGCTGATAGCGCCGAACTTTTGCAATATCTCCAACTCCTCATCCTCCGTGTATGTCGTAGGCTCGTCAAATATATGCTCGATACTGAGCAATCCGCCCTCCGCACCACTTATATCTATGCCCTTTTCCTGTGCCAAACGGATGATCGGCTCGCCGATCTTGGCGTCATAGATACCGTCCTTTTCTTCATCAAAATGCATAAAGATAACTTTTGCCATAACTGCTCCTAATTAAAATTTTTATCTTCGTAGTGATTTTTAAGCCACTCAAGCTCCTCAGCTTCCAAGTCCCTATATGGCTCTTCCGCCGCCAGCTCGCTATCTTTGCACCCTACCACTTCGACAGCAGCGTCCAAGTCCATAAAATGCACCTCATACACGCGTATCACCTGCAAAAATTCGCCGATCTTACGCACATA
>JAISQB010000017.1 GCA_031274495.1 Campylobacteraceae bacterium
TTCTTCAATCCCGTCAAAGACAAAGATAGCTTTCTTATAAAAGATGTGATAGACGAGGCGCTCTCTATCTTGGAGGGTTCGTTGAGCAAAGCGGCTATCGATGTACAGATAAAGATAGACAAAGATATCTCAGCCTACGGCTACAAAAACGAACTATCTCAAGCGATATTAAATATCATAAATAACGCAAAAGATGCCCTATCGGACAAACCCCTTGAAGGAAGGGCGTTAAAAATCAGCACTAAACAGGAGAATGAGTTTATATATATAAGCGTCGCGGATAACGCTGGCGGTATAGATACGGAGATTATAGATAAGATATTTGAGCCCTATTTTACGACCAAACACGCAAGTTCGGGCACGGGATTGGGGCTTTATATAGTAAAGATGATAATAGAAAACAGTATGGATGGTACGGTATGCGTCAAAAACAGAGGTAGCGGCGCAGATTTTATCATTAAAATACCTGCAATGATAAAGGAGAACAACAATGGCGCAAGGCGTGCTTAAAAAATTAACCGCTCTATATGTGGAAGATGAGATTAACATACGAAAATCTCTCACAAATGCCGTACAGGACGAGTTTAAACTCTTCTTAACGGCAGGAGACGGCAGCGAAGGTCTGAAAAAGTTTAAAAAATATAAACCCGATATTGTGATAACCGATCTATTGATGCCCATCAAAGACGGACTCTCATTAACGCGCGATATCAAAGCTATATCCAAAGATACGCTGGTGATAGTCTTAAGCGCATTTAGCGAAAAGGAGAAGCTTTTGGGGGCTATCGACACGGGTGTGGATAAATACATCATCAAACCCATATATCCCGACGAACTTTTGGAGCTTATAGCAGAGTTAGCGCGCAAGAGATTTACATCAAGCAATATCATAGAGCTTGGCGGCGGATATGAGTTTGATAAAAACAAAAAAGCTCTTATAAAAGAGGGTGGGATGGTAGCTTTGACGAAAAAAGAGGTCGCTTTTATCTCCTTTTTGGTCGATAGCCCGGACTTTTTTGCGGCGCACGAAGATATAAAAGAGTGTGTATGGGCAAGTAAAAGTCCCAATGACGCAGCCATAAGAGCGTTTATAAAAAGAATCAGAGAAAAGACGGATAGGAATTTCGTAAAAAATGTCCCGACGCTGGGATATAAGATTTTTACCGAATAGTATATAGGCATTAAATGCCCTGAAAATGGGATGATTTTAAACCCATTTAACTTGTTTTTCCATTTAAGATATAACTAATCTTATTAAGCTTGATTGTATCTTGAATGTACTATAATCACCGCGTTATGTGATGTTTTTGTGACATAAAAAAATTCATTAGGAGGAATTTGATGCAGGCTACAAATGCATTGAACTACGACTATTCGGTTGCCAAGCTATTCACCTTTTCTGCCATATTATTTGGCATTATAGGTATGGTCTTGGGAGTTGTGATCGCCTTGCAAATGGCTTTTCCTGATCTGAATTACCTGCTCGGCGAGTACGGCACATTCAGTAGGTTAAGGATTCTGCATACATCCGGAGTTATCTTCGGCTTTATGTTGAGTGGAATTTTTGCAACGTGGTACTATGTTGGACAACGCGTACTTAAAGTCTCTTTGGCTGAGTCACCGTTTCTTTTGTTTATCGGCAAGTTGCACTTTTGGGTATATTTCTTACTCATATTAGTTGCAGTTGTCAATCTATTTCTTGGCATATCTACGGGAAAAGAGTATGCCGAATTAGAGTGGCCTTTGGATATAGTGGTTGTTGTCTTTTGGGTTCTATGGGGAATCAGTATATTCGGACTTATAGGCATTAGACGCGAAAAAGCGCTCTACATCTCTATATGGTACTACATAGCTACATTCTTGGGTATAGCCATGCTGTATCTATTTAACAATATGGCTGTTCCTACATTTTTCGTAGCGGGGATGGGAGACTGGTGGCACTCAGTTTCTATGTATTCGGGCGCAAATGACGCTATGGTACAGTGGTGGTACGGACATAATGCCGTTGCATTCGTCTTTACTGTTGGTATTATCGCTCAGCTCTATTACTTCCTTCCAAAAGAGTCCGGTCAGGCAGTTTACTCATATAAACTTTCACTATTCGCCTTCTGGGGATTGATGTTTGTTTATCTATGGGCAGGCGGACACCACTTGTTGTATCAAACAGTTCCGGACTGGATGCAGACGATGGGTTCAATCTTTTCAGTAGTTCTAATCTTACCTTCCTGGGGCAGCGCGGTCAATATCCTCCTAACCATGAAAGGCGAGTGGGATCAGTTGAAAACAAGCCCGCTTATCAAATTTATGATAATCGCTTCAACTTTCTATATGTTCTCAACTCTTGAAGGTCCTATACTCTCTATCAAATCAGTAAACGCTCTTGCGCACTTCACTGATTGGGTTCCCGGACACGTTCACGACGGTACGCTTGGCTGGGTCGGATTTATGACAATGGCTTCAATCTACCATATGGTTCCAAGATTTGTTAAAAAAGAGCTTTATAGTAGAAAATTGATGGAGGCACAATTTTGGATCCAAACAACCGGTATCGTTCTATTCTTCGCGAGTATGTGGATAGCCGGTATTTCACAGGGTATGGGATGGAGAGCAACAGATGCTTACGGCAGCCTTGCTAACTCATTTATTGATACTGTTATCGCACTAAAACCTTACTATATTGTCCGCGCAATCGGCGGTACGCTATATGTAGTCGGATTCTTTATGTTCGTTTACAATATCGTTAAAACTATCACTGCAGGCAGAGCACTTGAGAAAGAACCTCAAAATGCTTCACCTATAGCAGCGTAAAGGAGGCAATGATGTTTAGTTGGCTAGAGAAAAATCCATTCTTTTTTGCGGTATTTCTTTTTATAGTAATCGCGTATGCAGGCATTGTGGAGATACTCCCAAGTTTTGCGGAAAATGCCCGTCCTGTTGAAGGTACGCAGCCATATACCGTACTTCAGCTTGCAGGCAAACAGATATATGTAAGAGAAAATTGTAACGGCTGTCACTCACAAATGATACGACCGTTTAAATCTGAGACAGACAGATACGGCAAGTATTCCGTAAGCGGCGAATATGCTTACGACAGACCTTTCCTTTGGGGTTCAAAAAGAACAGGTCCGGATTTGTGGAGAGTTGGAAATTACAGAACATCTGATTGGCACTACAATCATATGAAGGACCCAATTTCCCTTGTTCCCGGTTCAATTATGCCTGCTTATAAAAATTTGTACACAGGTGTTGCAGATTTAGAAACTGCTTATGCCGAAGCATTTACTGTGAAGACAGTATTTAAGACCCCTTATGATAAAGATGGCTATACGAAATTAGGCTCTTTTGATGAGGCGAAAGCGGCGGCTCTTGCAGAAGCTCAAGTGATTGTAGACAGTATGAAAGGTGACGATGTCAAAGAGGCGCTTCTTAGAGGCGAAATCTTAGAAATTGTTGCTCTTACTGCTTATATGAACGGTCTGAAGTAAAAGGCGTGATATGAGCATAGATATAATAGCTGTGTTGGTTGAATATCAAGCGTATGGTTACTATCTTTTGATAGCTTTCTTGGTAGTTATATTGTATTGGTACATTTTTCACCTCTACAAATCCGAGAAGAGCGGCAGAAGAAATTACGAGCAGTACGGCAAGATAGCTCTTGAAGATGGTATTTTGGACGAACCGGTAGAGTCTATGCCTATCAAACAAAGCAAAATTGAACAGCAAAGGGGAGCAACAAAATGAGTTGGCTTAGCGAATATTATGGTTATATCAACTTGCTTGCAATTGCCGGCGCGGTAGCTACTGTTGTCATTACGGCGTTTGTAGTAACTATATATTTTAAAAATATCAAAAGTGCTAAAAAAAGCGGTGAGTTGAGTACGGATAGTTGGGACGGTATCAAAGAGTATAAGAATCCTTTACCTCTTGGATGGGCAGTCTCCTTTTTAGTTCTTGCCTTATGGGCTATCTGGTATATGTTCGCTCCGGCGGGATTACCATTTGCCTACCCTCTTGGCGCATATTCTCAAATCGGAGAGTATAACGCAGAGGTAGCAGCCTATAATGACAAATTTACGGCGCAATGGCAAAATGCCGACGAAGCTACATTGAAAGAGATGGGCGAGAGCGTATTTTTAGTACAGTGCGCTCCGTGCCACGGACTTGATAAAAGCGGTATAGGCGGCAAAGCTGCCGACTTGACCGTATGGGGCACAAAAGAGGGGATTGTCAATTCCGTACTACAAGGCTCTAAAGGTCTTGGCTACTCTCTTGGCGAAATGGTTCCTGATACCGTAGAAGAAGAGAGCGCCAGACTTGCCGCTGACTATGTAGTAAAATATGTCATAGGCTCGCAAGATCCTGCGACTGCTACTGACGCGGAGATCGAGGCTTGGATATATTGTACATCTTGCCACGATAACGACGGCAAAGGTTTCGAAGGTGGGGCTCCTGATTTGACGACTTACGGCAAAGCAGAATTCGCTCTGGAGGTACTAAACCGCGGTAAAGAGGGTTATATCGGTTCTATGCCGTCATTTAACGACGGACGTTTGACTGATATCCAAAAGAAGGCTGTCAGCGCTTATGTGCTTTCAGCTGAACAGTAAGGAGAAGAACAATGGAAAATACAAGCAGACATATTTTTCACATTCACGGGATTACCGGTATGTTGATAGCTACGGTTCTATTGCTTTCAATCCTTGGCGTATTGACATTTCTCGGCATAGTTACTCAACAGAGCGTTGCCGATAAACCGTATAAATTCGTGGAGCCTCAAACTATTGAGGCAGTTAGCCCGGATAATGCGGCTAAAAGACAAGTTGTAGGAGATTAATATGGAAAAATTAGTCAGCACACTGATAGTAGTAGTACTCATCGTTATAGCTGTTTTAATGGCTTATGCCGTTTTAACTCCCAACCACTTAGTCGTTGTCTGATGAATTTGTCGGGCATCTTCAAGAGCAGTCGTCTTATGGCGGCTGCTCTTCTTTTTTTAATACCACTGATAAGTTGCAATGCGCGCGAGGGTTATGTCTTCAATGATGATAAGATTATCGGCGAAAGAGCCGTCATCAAAATCAACGAGATGGGCAAAGAGCTTTATGAAAAGAGCAATGTCAGCGCTTATACTCTCGTAAAAGTAAGCTCAAACAATGTCACTTTAGACGAAGCCTACTGGGATGAGTTTGCAAAGAGCAACGACATCCAAGCCCCCTATGTGCTTTTGGTGATGTATATAGACGATAAGATTATAGACATCATATATTCGCCCGAGCTTGAGGGCAAATTTGATAAAGCTAAAGTCCTTAGTCCATACCCAAAAACGGGCAGTATTTTGCCGCTATTGGTATTAAAAAAAGATTATGACAATTTTACGGCAGCCATATTAAACGGCTTCGCGGATATCGCAGAACAGATAGCCGCAAGCTACGGCATAACGCTTACAAGCGCTATCGGCAGCTCAAACCGCTCTACGCTCGCGTGGGTACGGTTTGTCATCTACGGTATGTTCGCTTTGGCGTTTTTATTTTATATATATAGGAAGGTGCAATATCGCTATGCAAAAAAAGAGCAGTAAAAATTATTGGCCTCACGGTATCATTATAAGTCTTTTATTGATTGTGTGCGCTTGTATCTACACGATAGTAGAAGCGGTCAAATATCCCGTTGAGATGGACACATACTATCTTGACACGAAGCAAAATGTAGACAGAAACTACGACAAGATAAAAGCCGCGCAAGAGGCGTTTGAAAAAAAATATATAATCTCTTTCGAGGTTAACGAGCAAGATGATGGCTTGCTAAATGTAGGGGATGGCAATAAAGTCAGAATCTTGATAAACCTCAAAGATGGCTCCACCGGCGGATACTCTGCCCAGTGCGACTTTGACGCCAATGTCGAGCTTCTTTTGACAAGACCCGAGACGAACAAATACAATCAAAATCTTACATACACCAATGCAGAAAAATGCAGATGGTTTTTTGAACCATTTAATATAGAAAAAATCGGACGATGGCAGTTCCAGACCAAAATAACAATCGGCGAAGATGTGGGATTTTTCACGCACGAGACAAATACTACGCAAGGCGCAACTCTATAAAGTATTGCGCTAACTTTAAAAACGGCAAAGAGTGCTAAACCGGCGCCGTTTTTAAAAGCGCGTGGCGTTGCGATAAAGCCTGTTTTATGCGCGGCGTTTTTAAGCCCAAAACAAACCTAAATAGTTAAAATAATCGCTATTAAATCAAAAGCAGAGTTTATGACGGAAATATTTTCTACGGCAAGGCAGATTAGAGAGTTTTACGAGAGCTTTTCTCACACCAATCAGCTTTTGTCCAAAGCCGTTACGATAGCCGAATTTGAATCCAAAGCGTGGTATGTGCCAAATCGCATCCTGGCGGACGACGATACAAGATCTCTTTTAATGCGCGAAGCCGCCTCGTTTGAAAACTTCAAAAAATTAAAAATCCCACGCGAATTTATGGCGTTTTTGCAAAACTCAGAGTATCTTTTTAGATTTTTTGAGGAGTTGTCAAACGAAGAGACAGATATAGAGCAGTTTGATCTCCACGACACTTACGCCGAATTTGGCGAGCATATAGCGATTTTAAAAGAGCTTTTGACAAGATACTGTGCGCTTTTGGACAAAAACACCCTATATGACGGCATAACGCTGCCCAAATTAGCCCATATCAACAGTTCGTATCTATCCTCTTTGGGCGAGATTAGGATCCATTTAGAGGGGTATTTGAGCGCATTTGAGATAAGGCTTTTAAGGGAAGCAAGAAAGTTTTGTCGCATCCGCGTTTTAACCCCCATCACCATCTACAATAAAAAGGTCAAAAAGTGGCTTGAAGAGGAGGGTATAACGACCTCTTTTAGCACCCTTTGCGAGTGCGATTTGAATGAGGGAGAGTTGCTAAAAGAGACAAAACTGTACGACAAAACGCCAAAGATTTTTTATCAGCCGTTCACATCCGACGCATTTCAAAGCGCGTTTGTTTTTGAAAAGATAGAGATGATGACAAACCTTGGCATCGCCCCTCAAAATATAGCCGTCGTGCTGCCTGATGAGAGTTTTGCTCTTGTGCTAAAAGAGTTTGACAGATTTAACAATCTGAATTTCGCTATGGGTTTTGGTATGAGGACGAGCCTTTTTTATCAAAGGGGGCAGGCGGTTTTAAAGTACGCAAAAGATGACGAAATAGAGCATAAAAAGAGAGTTGAGCGGCTTGGAATCGGGGCGGACGCTCTTGAAAATTTATCAAAAAAAACAGCTTCAGCGCCGGCGGCTTCAAGACTTAAAGCATTCATCAAAGAGGACGATCCACAAGAGGAGACGCAGATAATTTTAAGTGAACTCTTTTTGTTTGAAAAGTTTTTAGATGGGGCGGGAGAGTTGCCGTTTTTGGATATTTTGCAACTATTTTTAAAGAGGCTTCAAGACAAAAGCTTGGATGATAATTCCGGTGGCAAGGTGACCGTTATGGGTGCGCTGGAGAGCCGTGGGGTGAAATATGAGGGGGTGATCATCGTCCATTTTAACGACGATATCGTACCAAAACGCAGCAACAAAGACCTCTTCATCTCCTCCTCTCTAAGGGCAAAGTGCGGCTTGCCAAGCGTGGAAGATAGGGAAAATTTGCAGCGTTTTTTTTATGATAGGCTTATAAATAACGCCCGCGTTGTCGCGATTAGCGCGGTGGAAAATGAAGACAAATTGCCGTCGAGATTTTTAAAAACACTCAACTTTACGAAGTTAAATTACGACGAGAACTCATACGCCGATATCATCATCAAAAAAGCCAAAACGCCAAAAATTGCGCAAAAATCTTTCCGATATGAGCACAATTTTTTTGAAAAACCGCTCTCCAACAGCCGCCTAAAGACATATCTTGAGTGCTCTTTGAAATATTTTTTCAGATACATCAAGGGCTACGAAGAGCCAAAGCAGTTCAAACACGACGCAAGAGATGTGGGAAATTTTGTGCACGATATTTTATATACGGTCCTTGAAGAGCCGCCGCTTTTGCTTGAAGATATGAAAAAAAGAGCCAAAGAGATCGCAAAAGCAACGGAAGAAAAGTACCCAAAAAGCGCGCTTTGGGAGTTGGAGCGGGATATCTGGCTCTTTAAACTGGAGTCGGTTTTTGCGCACGAGATAAAAAGATATGAAGAGGGCTGGAGGGTATTTGAGCGCGAAGTGTGGCACAGCAAAGAGGTAGACGGCGTGCCGCTTGCGGGAAAAATAGACAGGATGGACAAAAGGGGCGGGGAGTGGCTGGTTTTGGATTATAAAACGGGCAGGATAGATATACCAAAGCGCGAAGATAAGGCATATCTTGCGAGTGACTTTCAGCTGGAATTTTACGCGCTTTTATGCGAGGATTTGGGCGAAATCAAAACGGCGTTTTATGATTTAAATGAGGCAAAGCTTGTCGAAGAGAGCCTGTTTGAACTTAAAAAAATGCGCCTTTTGGAACATTTGCAGGAGTTAAAAGAGAAAAAAGAGTTTGTATTTGAAGCGGTCTTGGATAAAAAACGCTGCCTCTTTTGCCCGTATAAAATGCTTTGCGGGGTGAGAATATGAAATTTTTAGACGCATTGGCTTTGAACGCAAGTGCCGGAAGCGGTAAGACATTTGCTTTGTCAGTGCGCTACATCGCGCTTTTATTGATGGGGGCGAATCCTTCAAATATTATCGCTTTGACATTTACGAAAAAAGCCGCCAACGAAATGCAGCATAGGGTCTATCAGACGATGCAAGAGCTTGAGAGTAGGCAGAGCGAGCTCAATGAACTTTGCGAACTTTTGCAGATGGAAAAAGAGGAGGTTTTGGCGCGTAAAAATAGGATTTTGCCGCTTTTTTTGCAGACAAATATCAAGATTTCTACTATTGATTCGTTTTTGGCTCAGATTTTGCGCAAATTTGCTCTATATGTGGGCTTGATGCCCGACTTTGCCTCAAAAGAGTTTCACAATAAAGATAAATTTAAAGAGTTTTTCATAAGAGCCGCAAAGTCGCGCAAAGCCTATGAATCGCTGCTTTTTTTCGCGTTTAGAGCTCAGAAAAATATCAACTATTTTTTTGATATATTGTCGCAAATGTATGAAAAAAATAGTGAAATTGACGAGTGGAAATTTCCAAGAACCAATCCGCCGCAGAGTTTGGAGATAGCAAAAATAGCGGATGAGATGAAGGGCTTTTTGGTTGAACAGGGCGCGGCAAATAGGGCGGTTGAACTGCTGAATAAAGAGCCCGATATGCTTATAAAGAGCGACTTTTTGGGTAAAGAGACGCTGTATGAGCACGCGTTTTTTAAAAAGATTTATACGCCGCGGTTGGATGAGCTCTTTTTTAGGTTAAAAGAGGTGGTAAGAGCTTTTAACGAGGAGAGGGAGCGCTACTTTTTGGGCGAACTGTTTTATCTTTTTGATATATATAAAAATACGATTAAAAGTATGAGTGCCAAAAGCGGCGAACTCTCTTTTTCGGATATCACCAACGCCGTGTATGAGCTTTTGTGTCGGCATATAGAGAGTGATTTTTTGTATTTTAGGCTGGACGCTAAGATAGAGCACCTTTTGATAGATGAGTTTCAAGATACCAATATCGCGCAGTATAAGATACTGGAGCCCATCATCAAAGAGATAACCGCGGGGCTTGGCACGAGGGAATTTCGAAGTTTTTTTTATGTGGGTGACACGAAGCAGGCGATATATCGTTTCAGGGGAGGCACGAAAGAGCTTTTTTCTCATATCATCGCCGCTTTTGATATAAATGTAAGCTCTCTTAGCCACAATTACCGCAGTAAAAAGAGGGTTGTGGAGTTTGTAAACGAGGTTTTTAAAAGCAAAATCGCAAATTATGAGTGCCAAATCGCGCACGATAAAAGCGAGGGCGGTTTTGTCAAAGTAGCAACTTTTGAAGATGTAAAAGAGGGGGTCGTAAGCAGCGTAAAAGAGCTTTTGGATAGCGGCGTCGCGCTAAATGATATAACCGTTTTGTGCGATACGAATAGGGACGCTATGGAGATCAAAGAGGCTATCATCGAGGCAAATTCGGATATACCGGTGTATACCGAGAGCCACACGCTTTTGATTGAGAGCACGGGGGTGGCGGCAATTTTGGAATTTTTGAAATATCTATATTTTAAAGATGAACTCTATATGCGCAACTTCTTGGCATTTTTGGGTCAGGATATCGAAGAGCTGCCGCAGGTGCAGGATTTTGATATCAACCGCACGCCGCTGGAGCTTGTCAGAAAGTGCATTGATGATTTTGGCATAGAGGGAGACCTGGATATCGTGGGCTTCTTGGATGTCGTATCGCGGTATGAGGATATGGAGAGTCTGCTGTTTGTGTATGAGGATATAAGGGAGCGCTCGTATGAGCAGGGCTTTGGCATCCGCGTGCTTACCGTGCACAAGTCAAAAGGGTTGGAGTTTCCGTTCGTCATCATTGCGGATAGAATGCAAAAAGAGAATAACGCAAAGAGTCCGTTGCTGTTTGATTATGAAGGGGTGGAGTTAAAGCGGCTTTTTTTAAGAATGAGCAAAAGGGAGTTGACGGACGAGGTTTATAACAGGGCGAAAGAGAAAGATATGGAGTTAGAGAGCGAAGATGGGTTAAATCGGTTTTATGTGGCTTTCACGCGCGCGAAAAATGGGCTTTTGATTGTGCGAAAAAGTGAGAAGTCATCATTTGAAAAGCTCGCCATTGAGGATATGCAAAGAGGCAAGATAGAGTATGAGGGCGAAGAGGAGAAGAGTGCGGCTTTGGGTGTGCCTTATGAGGGTAAAAGCTTTGGAAGGCAGAATGTAAAGGCTGACAAAGAGCCTATTGAAGAGAGTTATGAGGATATCTATTTTGGTCTGGCGCTGCACTTTAGCCTTGAGATGATGAATGATTTTAATGAAAAGGAGCTTGAAAATTCGCTCATATTTGCCAAAAACCGCTATGGAAGATTGTTAAATGAGGATGCGTTTGCCTCGATCAAGCATAGGATCTTAAATCTCATAAACAACAGCGAATTTCAAAATCTCCTAAAGGGTGGCAAGCTCTACAAAGAGCAGTCTTATATGTTTGAGAAAAAACGCCGCCAGATAGATATTTTGATAGAAAAAGACGATGAGGTCATTGTCATAGACTACAAATCCTCCTCCCGTGCCAAAGAGTCGCACATAAAACAGGTTTTGGAATATAAGCGCGCTATGGAGTTTATAAGTAAAAAAAGGGTAAAATCCTACCTTTATTATCTGCATGAAAAAGAAATCGAGGCTATAAACTTAGACTAATTTGAAATTCAGCGAGATATAAGAATTATTTAAATACAATCCTCTCTTTAAAACTAAAAGATAAAAGGCAACACGATGGGCGTTACTAAGATTACAAAACCAAACGAAGTTGTTAGAAATTGGGTCTTGATAGACGCAAAAGGAAAACGGTTCGGACGCGTTTTAACTGAAGTCGCGACGCTGCTCCGCGGCAAACATAAACCG
Source organism: Campylobacteraceae bacterium (assembly GCA_031274495.1). Lineage (GTDB taxonomy): Bacteria > Campylobacterota > Campylobacteria > Campylobacterales > Campylobacteraceae > JAIRKW01. The sequence goes on from JAISQB010000017.1 coordinate 11,504, forward strand.
TCATTTACACCGAATGTTGACTGCGGCGACTTCGTTGTGATTGTAAATGCCGCGCTGACGGATTTCAGCGGTAAAAAAGTTGAGAACAAACTTTACCACAGGCACAGCGGATATTTTGGAAGCACAAAGAGCGAAAAGCTTGGCGAACTACTCGAAAAAAACCCTGCAAAATTATACAAAATTGCGGTGCGCGGTATGCTCCCAAAAACGGTTTTAGGCAAAGCTATGCTCAAAAAACTTAAAGTTTACGCGTTTAGCGAGCATCCTCATACAGCACAATTCGGCAAAGCGGAAGGAAAATAATTATGGCAATAGTTTACGCAACAGGCAAAAGAAAATCAGCCGTCGCAAAAGTTAGAATAAAAACAGGCAAAGGCGGCGTAGTCGTAAATGGTGTTGATTTGAACACGTGGCTTGGCGGACACGAGGCTATCAAGCTTAAAGTCGTACAACCGCTTTTACTCACAAAACAAGAGTCCTTGATAGAGGTAAACGCAGTTATCGCAGGCGGCGGATACTCCGCGCAAGCTGAAGCGTTGCGTCACGGCATAGCCAAAGCGCTCGCAGAGTTGGATGCGGACTTTAGAGCTATCCTAAAACCAAAAGGTCTTTTAACAAGAGACTCCAGAGTCGTAGAGAGAAAGAAATTCGGTAGACACAAAGCTCGCCGTTCACCACAATTTTCTAAACGCTAATCGCAATATTTTAAAGAGTCGGCATACCCGACTCTTTTTCTTTTTATTCCCGCTTCTTATTTTTCATATATTAATTGACAATTTAACCTGACTGTGATATAATTCACTCGTCTAAATGACAAACCTCCTTTTTGTAGCATTATAGGGAGTTGCAACGCTTCCTCACATCCTTTAAAAAGTGCGTTGCAACTTCTGCTATAATGTCTTCTATGAAACTTTTAGCAATCTATCTTTTTTCGGCTCAGTTGTTACTTTGCGCATCATTACATATGGGTATGAGCGCCAATCCAAGTCGTATTAATCCAATTCTCTCCACGGATTCGGTAAGCGGCGAAATCTCGCAGCGTATCTTTAACTCTCTTATCACATATGACGAGGATGTTTCGATAAAGCTTGAGCTTGCCAAATCTTATCGGTTTTTAGACGATAAAACGCTCCTTTTTACTTTGAGGGACGATGTTTTTTGGAGTGATGGGGAGAGATTTAGCGCGCAAGATGTACTTTTTACTTATGAGACGATAATTTCACCCAAAGTTTTTACACCTTACGCAGAGAGCTTTAAACATATAGATAAAGTTGAAATGATAGACAATCTAAGTGTGAAAGTTACCTATAAATACCCCTATTTTAACGCGCTTGAGACTTGGACTATGGGGATACTGCCATATCATATTTTGCACAACGAAACATCTATTATGACAAGCTCATTTAACCAAAACCCCATAGGTACGGGCGCATTTACTTTGAGGGATTTTTCTGTCTCAAAGAATTTTATACTCGAAGCCAATAAAAAATATTTCTTAGGCTCTCCAAAACTTGACCGCATAGTCTACCACTTCGCACCAGATCCGGCGACTGAATTTTTGATGTTAAAATCGGGCGAATTGGACATAGGAAACCTGACGCCATTGCAGGTAAAAAAGCAGATCGACAAGAAATTTCACGAGCAGTTTAATATATATGAGACGATGTCGAACTCATACTCTTATGTGGGTTTCAATCTAAATTCGCCCAAATTTAAAGACGCGCACATACGCGAAGCCCTATCTCTTGCCATAGACAGACAAGAGCTTATAAATTTGCTTCTGTTTGGCGAGGGGGTTGTTTGCACGGGTCCGTTTATGCCGCAGACAAAAGCCTTTAATCCCGACGTAAAAGCACCAAAGCGCGATATAAAAAAGGCAAAAGAGCTGCTTTTGAAGGCTGGATATGATGAAAAAAATCCTTTTTCGTTTGAGATAATAACAAATTCTGGTCCCAGAATTTACATAGCGCAGATTTTGCAGCGTCAGCTGAAAGAGGCAGGCGTGCAGATGAGCATAAGGGTGATGGAGTGGCAGGCGTTTTTAAATACCGTCGTGCATCCGCGCAGATTTGAGGCTATCTTGATGGGGTGGCAGATGGGGATTAAGTCCGACGCTTATCAGATTTGGCATAGCGAATCGGCAAAAACTGGTGGCTTTAATCTTGTGGGCTATAAAAACGACGAAGTGGACGCGCTTATCAAAAAGGCTGAAAAGACGGTCGACGAGGAGGAGTTCGGCGCTATCTACAGGCGTATTTTTGAACTTATAAAAGATGACAATCCATATCTTTTTTTGTATATTCCAAAGGCGCTTACCGCTGTCAAAAAGAGTATTTCGCCAGTGAGAGCGTCGATTATCGGCGTGGATCATAACATCATAGAGTGGGTAAAAGAGGAGTAAAAATCTGCTATAATTCCAACCTAAAAAGGAATACCAAATGGAAAACTTAGCCATCGATAATATCATCTCATTTTTGCAAACTTACGGACTTCGTTTCGTCGGCGCGCTGCTTATATTTTTCATAGGCAAAGAGCTCGCCCGCTACATATCAAAACTCTTTGTAAAGGTCATCAAAAAGACCTCTTTAGACTCCACCGTGACATCGTTTCTATCAAGCGCTATCTATATCGTTTTGCTGCTTTTAGTGGTATTGGCGGCATTGGCAAATCTTGGCGTGGAGACGACCTCATTCGTAGCGCTCATAGGTGCTATGGGTTTGGCTATCGGTATGGCGTTGAGGGATTCGTTTTCAAGTATAGGTGCCGGACTTTTGATAGTATTTTTCAAGCCCTTTAAAGTGGGCGATTTGATAGATGTAGGCGTGCTTGGAACAGTCGAAGAGATAAATATTTTCAGCACCGTCTTAAATACGACTGACAACAAACGCGTCATCATACCAAACTCCAAAGTGGTGATAGGCAATATCATCAACTACTCCGCGAAGCCTATGCGCAGGGTTGATTTGGTGTTTGGCATCAGCTACGAGGATGATCTGCGAAAGGCAAAAAAAATCTTGGAAGAGGTGGCTTCATCAAACCCAAAGATATTAACGGAGCCGCGTCCTACCATCGCGGTGTTGGCGTTAAATAGTAGCAGTGTGGATTTTGCATTTAGAGTGTGGGTAAATAACGACGACTATTGGGATGTATATTTTGCCACAAATGAAGCTGTGAAGCTACGCTTTGATGAAGAGAAGATTACTATACCGTATCCGCAGGTGACGGTTTCTAAAAAATAGAAGATTTATTCTCGCGCGGCTAAGGCTTTTTCTATCCCGTAGAGTTCGTAGCGCAGCTCCTTGAAAGTTTGGGCGTCTTTTTGTGAGATTAGCTTCAAGCTTTCTTCAAGCACTCTCGCGCTCTCTTGCGCGCGCTTCATATTGGCGGTTTGGACACTTTCAAGATTTTCTCTCAAAGCTTCGCTTTTGGTCGTGGATTTTAAGATATCGCCCTCAATGTCGCGCGTTTTAAGCAGCGCAATGTATGGTTCAAGCCTTGCTTTATGGCGAAGAGCTTTTAACTTTTTGGCGTTTATCTCGTCGTCAAAACAGTAGCGCCTGATATCTTCGATGACGCGGATACCCTCTCTTAAACGGTTTAGATTGGCGTCCAGAAGCCTTAAAAGCGGGGCGGGGAGTTCGTTTAGATTTTTATCGTCCATAACCGTTTTGCCTTTTTTTGCGCTGATTATACCAAAATTATGAGATATATTAAAAAAGCGATATAATGCGAACCTGAATTGCCGAAAAAAGGGTCTATTACGCAAAAAAATATATTTATGGCGCTGATGTTTTGCGCGATGATAGCTTGGGGCATCTCGTGGTCGGGCATAAAGATAATGAGCGAATATATGCCCACAGCCGAACTCGTATTTTTGCGCTATTTTATCACCGCCGTCACCCTTTTTTTTACCGTTATCATTTTAAAGCAGCGTTTTAGTATCGACAAAAAGAGCCTCTTTATCGCCGCTTTTGTCGCTGTTATAACGGTCGTGTACGGATATGTCGTATTTTTGGGTACGGAGCTTGGCACAGCTTCGCTCGCGGGGGCGTTTATCAATACCTTCTCGCCGATTATCACCTTTATAATATTAGCTTGTATCTATAGGCGAAAGATATATAAGCTCGACATATGCGCGCTTGGTATCGGTCTTTTGGGCACTATGCTGATGCTCGGTTTTTGGCAGTTTGACCTATCCAAAATCATAACGCCATACAATCTCTACTTCGTTTTGGGCGCGTTTTTGTGGTCTGTTTTGACGGTCGCCAGCTCAAAAGCGAAGACCAATATGGTACTCTTCTCCTTTTATATGTACTCCATCACCGCCGCGCTCTCTTTGCTGTTTATCGACTTTGATACGGTGATAAATGCCAAGCTTGATGAGCGTTTTTGGCTCAATACCCTTTTTGTCTCCGTCGTCAGCACGGCGATAGCCTCCACCATATTTTTCTTAGGCGCAAAGAAAATAGGCGCGGATGGTGTGAGCTCCTTTATGTTCGTAACCCCGGTATCCGCCATAGGATTTGGCGCGCTTGCACTTGGAGAAAAACTTAGCATCTTTACACTCATAGGAATAGCCGCGGCGATTTTGGCTGTTTATATGTTAAACCGCGTGGGCATATTTAAACGTTAATTATCTGTCCGATTAATTTTTCAAACTCCGCAAAATAACGCACTTTTGGGCTTTCCCTACCAATTCAATCATAGATAAATCTAATCTTGATTAAATATATATGTTTAATATAGTATTAAGTCTTATTATGTTACCTTTCCCAAAATATTCGCGGGTACTTACAAAATCCCGACTATTTATTCTACAAAAAGGAGAGTTCTTATGTTGCAAGATGCACTTAGAAAAAGATTGGCGGCGAGCTTGTTTGCCGTTACTGTTTTAGGAGGCGGGGCTTATGGGGCAGAGGATGTGCTGCCCGAGATTAGCCTTCAAAAGTCCCCGTGGACTGCTATCGCGGAGCAGAAGGGCTTTTTTAAAGAGGAGTTTGACAAGATCGGCACGAAAAAAGTTAACCTCATAGCGCAAGGAGCGGCGGAACTTTTGGGTGCTGAATCAGCGGCTGTGGGCAGTGGCAAGGGCGATAAACTCGCTATCGCGCAGCGTATGGTCTATCCATCTACGATTCACCGCATAAACGGTCTAAATACGGTTGTCATCTGGATAAGCGAACCCTCCAACCGTTACCGTACGCCGATATTAGCCGCGGCGGATAACAAAAAAATCAACAACATAAAAGACCTCGACGGTAAACATTTTGGCTCCAGCCGTATCTCTTGCTACTGGTCTTCGCCGTTTGAGAGTTTAAATACAGTCGGTCTTCCTTTTGATTCGCGCTTGAAAAAAGGGCGTGTGCGTCACGAAAATATCGACAACTCCAACCTCGCCATCCAATCCGTCATAGCGGGCAAAACCGACGCCACAGCCGCGCATCTTGCCGCTCCGGCGTTTACGGGCGCTTGGCTTTCGGGTAAACTTAAGGTGATAGATAGACCCGCAGACGAGGGTGTGTATGTAAATTACGCCGGGCGCGTTACATATGTCGCCAATAAAATCATAGCCGATAAATATCCGCAGGTTATAAAAGCCTTTTTGGAAGTGCGCGAAAAGACCAGAGAGTGGGCGACAGACCATCCTAACGAAGCGGCGGCGATTATCGCTAAGGAGCTTAGAGTTCCTACCGAAGTGGCGCTGTTTCAGATAACGCACTTAGGACAGTGGGAGTTTATGGGCGGCGAGCCCAGCGCTGATAAGGCGCGCACGGCTATAAAAGAGTTTTTGCGCTACTATGTGGCAAACGGCGATGATATTTTGACGCAAAAGAGCCTTACGGATAAAGAGGTGGATGAGTTTATAGACGGTAAGTTTTTTGCCGGTGGTTCACACTCAATATATAAAGTTGCTAAGTAGAGCGGCGTTATGAGCAAAACTTTGCCACTTTCTCATACGCCTATTGTGCCTAAGCCCTCACGCGCTTTTGTTAAAGAGGGTCGCGTGCGGGCTTTTTTTTCAAAACAGCTATATATAGGTATATTTTTGCCGCTCATTATATTTGGTGTGTGGCAGAGTGCGAGTAGTTACAGATGGGTCGATCCTATATTTTTACCCGAACCTGTTAATGTGGTAAAAGCGTTTGTATATATGCTGCAAAAGCAGGATCTACTTATCGACATTTGGGCGAGCGTTTCGATAGTGGGGCAGGGGTTTATCTACGGCTCCGTCGTGGCGATTTTGCTAAGTATCGCGGCGGGTCTGTCGCGCAAGGTGGACCTATTTTTCGGCTCTACGATAAATACGCTCCGCCATATCCCCACAGTCGCGTGGTTGCCGCTCATCGTCGTGTGGCTGGGACTTGGCGCGCCCGCTAAGATACTCATCATAGCAAAATCAGTCTTTTTCCCTATATTTTTAAATACACTGCAGGGCATTCGCAATATAGACAAAAGCTATATCGAACTGGCAGTCGCCCTGAAACTCTCAAAATGGCAGCTTGTAAGAAAAGTTGTACTCCCGTCTATCTTGCCCTCCATTGCCGTATCTTTGCGCTACTCGGCAGGACTCGCGTGGGCTATTGTAGTAGTAGCGGAGGGGTTGAGCGGTCTGGAGGGGCTTGGCTTTTTGATATTCCGCTCGCAACAGCTTTTGATGACCGACCAACTTTTGGTATGTATGGCGCTCATCGGCGTGATAGGATTTGCGATAGATAGGGCTATGTACGCCGTCCAACAGCGGCTTTTGCGATGGAAGGTCGACTATGCGGCTTGAAATCCGCGATGTCTCAAAGCGGTATATCACCACGGATGGTAACGCTTTTACGGCTGTGAAAAACGCTTCGTTTGATGTGGAAGACGGCGAATTTGTTTCGATAGTGGGACCATCAGGCTGCGGAAAGACGACGCTTTTGCGTCTGATATTGGGGCTGGACGGCGACTATGAGGGTGATATTTTGCTGCAAAACGAGCGAATAAAAGGGACAAGCCTATCGCGCGGTATAGTTTTTCAAGAGCACCGCCTTTTGCCGTGGCTTACTTTGAGCGACAATATCGGCTTAGCGCTGTTGCAAGCGGACGGCACGAAAGAGGAGAAAGCCAAAACCATCACCCGCAACATCGCGCTTGTGGGGTTAAAAGGTTTTGAAAATGCCTATCCTCACGAACTCTCAGGCGGTATGGCGCAGCGAGCCGCCATCGCCAGAGCGCTTGCTCATCAGCCCTCTATCTTGCTTTTGGATGAGCCTCTTGGCGCTTTGGATGCGATTACCAGGATGCGATTGCAAGAGGAGTTACAGCGCATATGGAAATATGAAAAAGTGAGTATGATAATGGTAACGCACGATGTGGAGGAGGCGATATTTTTGAGCGATAAAATTATCGTTATGAATTCAAACCCCGGGCGCATTGTCTCCGAGATAAAGGTCAATTTACCGGAACCAAGAGACCGTGCGGGGGCGGAGTTTGGCGCTATAAGGCGCAGGATTTTCAAAGCTATGAACGATAGCGCCGCGGTTGCGGAAGTGAGCGAGGATTATCTAATTTGAAAAAAGGATACAGATGGGAAAAGTTTTAACATACGAAGAGGCGTTTAAAGCGGCAAAAGCCCTAAGCGCGGAGTTTGCCAAAAGCGCGGTTAAGCGTGATATTGCCGGTGGTACGCCCAAAAATGAGCGCGACGCGATAAGAAAAAGCGGACTTTTAACCTTTTTTATACCCAAAGAGTTTGGCGGTTCGGGCGCGTCTTGGGTGCAGCTTTTAAGCATCATACAAGAGATCGCACGCGCCGATAGTTCGCTTGCGCACCTATACGCGTTTCACAACTATCAACTGGCAACCGTCTATCTTTACGGTACAAAAGAGCAGAGCGGCGCGCTATTTAGAGGCACTGTGGAGAATGGCTGGTTTTGGGGTAATGCCCTTAATCAGATAAGAAAAGATGTGATAGCGACAAAGCAGGCGGACGGAAGCTATATATGGAACGGTACGAAAAATTTTGCCACTGGGGCTACGGATTCGGACTATCTTACCATCACGGGCAGTGAGGATACATTTGATGGCAAAACGCTTGTGGCGGCGATCCCTACGAACCGCGAAGGGATAACCATAAGCAGTGATTGGGACAATATCGGACAAAGGCAGACGGACAGCGGCACACTTGTATTTAACAATGTCAAAGTCTTCCGTGATGAGGTCTTGTCCGACCCGGGACCGCTCTCCACGCCGTTTTCAAGTGCGCGCGCTCTTATCGGACAGACTGTTTTTTCCAATATATTTTTAGGCATCGCACAGGGCGCTTATGAGGAAACGGTAAAATATATCCGCCAAAAAGAGAGCAAACCGTGGCTTAGCTCTTTAGCTCCCAGCGCACAAAAAGACCCCTATCTGTTGCGCCATATAGGCGAGCTTTGGGTGAGGCTTGAGGGGGCGAGGCTTTTGACCGAAAAGGTAAATTCACTGCTTGATCCGTTGTGGCAAAAGGGTGAGAAATTGACCCAAAGCGAGAGAGGCGAATTTGCCATAGAGGCGGCGATCGCGAGGGTCGCGGTAACGCAAGTGGGACTTGAACTTACAAGCCGCATCTTTGAAACATTGGGCTCGCGCGCTACGACTAAAGCTTTAGGTTTTGATAGGTTTTGGAGAAATTTAAGAACGCAAACGCTTCACGATCCGATTGATTATAAGATTTTTGCGGTGGGGGATTTTGTGTTGAATGGGGATATACCGACCCCGTCGTTTTATTCATAAAAAAAGAGGAGCCAAAAGCTCCTCCGCTTGTTCTAATCGTCGCTGCTGAAAATTCCAAGAAGTCTTAAGATAAAGATAAATAGATTTAAAAAGTCAAGATACAACGATATCGCACCCTCTATCGGTGTCTCGTACGCGCCTTTGATGATATTTTGCGTATCATAAAGTATGTAGATACTAAAAAGTATCGCGCCGGCGGCTGAGATAATCGTGTAGAGTAACGGGCTTGATGTGAAAATGTTGATGATGGAAGCCACGATAAGCACGATAAGCGATATAAATAAAAATTTGCCAAGCGAACCAAAATCTCTCTTTGTGTTCATAGCAAAAACACTCAAACTGCCAAACGCCACAGTGGTCAAAATAAACGCGTTTGCCACGATAGTGGTGCCGCCCTCTGTTTGCAAAAACGAACTCAAAAGCGGTGTAAGCAAAAAGCCGCCCAAAAATGTGAACGCAAATAGAAGTATGTAGTTTAGTCCGTTGACTCTCTTAGCGGCATAAAGCCCCAAAAGAAGCACAAACCACGCGATAGCTAAGCCGATATAAACGGTAAACGAAAATATATGCGCTACCCCCACACCCACATACGCTCCAACACTACCCGCTAATAGCGAAGCCGCGAATAGCTGATAAGTCTTTTTGATGAATACCGAAAGAGCGGTTTTCGCGCCCAATTCCTCGGTCTGCAAACCTTGATTTGCATAGTCTCTGTCATAAAGTGCCATTTAAAATCTCCCTTTTTTGTTTGAATTTTTTAGAGGGATATTATAGCCAAAAAACCATAAACAAAGCTTTTCTACCATAATATGTAAAGCAAAATCAGACAAATTGTCACCTATATTTACCCATCATTTATGTAAAAACCGCAGCGCCACCCGATATCGCCTCCGCCAAGAGATACTATGTTTCAGTGGACATTAAGCATCGATAAAAGGCGCGCTTCGTCTATCTCTCCATTATAACCCTTAGCGGTTACAATCAGACATCATCTGTTTTTAGAAAAAGTAGTACATCTCCAATTCCGCACTTTTATCTCCTCTTTCTATCCCATCTTCTCCTATCTTTTTCTTATATACCAACTCCAGATTTGCATCAAAAAATTTCTTGTATCTATACCCGACCGAGACTTTTTCACCTTTTGAACTTATCGTGCCGTTATCAAAGTCGTGATAAGTCCCCTCCAAACGCAAATTTCCGAAATTTTTACCGACGCTAAAGGCATATCTGGCGGCATTGGCGATGTTGATGGCTTCATATTCGCCGCTTGTGAGAAATCCGCCGTTATCGCCGTCGACCGTGTATAAGGGCTGCTCTTTGTCGTTTTTGGTATATATCGCTTTTGTCCAAAATAGCTCGTGCGTATATCTAAGTTCTAAGCCGTAAAATAGCCCCTCTTTGCCCGCGATATTATGTTCAGCGGCAAAGTCCTTGTTGATTTTGGCGTAGTTGGCTTGACCTCTTATACTAAATCCGTTAAGCGAATATCGTATGTCGGTATACGCCATCGCCTCCAAGACATTCTCATATGCCCCGCCCCAGAGCTGTACATCCAGCCTATATCTTTGAGATTGCCCGTAACGCCCGTGGCATAGTAGTTGTGGTTGCTGCCAAGGTCTGTTTCGTATACGCCGTTTTTGTACATATTGGTATCGTCAAATCCGTTTGTATGGAGAAACGCCAACCCCGCAAAAGTCCAATCCTCGATGCCCTTATACAGCGCCGACAGACCATCGCCCCTTGATGAGTTGTATCCCGTCTCCGTCCACGGGGAGGTTATGTCGTATTTGCCGCCTATGAGTTCAAAGCCGTTATGGAGATATTTTAGGTAAAATCTATCCACATAAAGACCTTTATTGTTGCTTGCGGTATATCCTGCCATCGGAGCGCTCGGAGTAGAAGAGGGGCTGGTTATCCCATCAGCCGCTAAAGCCGCGCCAAAATGCAAATCGTCTATATGTTTATAGAGGATGCTCAACTGCCCCGATAGCCTCAAACTCTCATATGTGTCATTACCGTCCGTTTTTGAAGCGGTATATGTTGAGCGCGCAAAGCCGCCGATGCTGACATTTTCGACTCTTTTAAGAATCTCCTCAAGAGAAGATTCGGCATTTAAATGCGAGAATGCGCCTATCGCGGCAAGTGTACACAAACTTAGCCCTGTTCTTTTCATATACAACTAATTAAGGTTTTTATGACGATATTATAATCAATATAAAGCATATAAAATAATTTTAATATTGCTCAAAAAATAAACAATAGATAAAAAGGAGTTGGTAATATAATGCTTTTCAGCAACTGTATACCGATAGTGCAACGGTTCTCTTGCGCAAATTCATTTAACCGGAGGAACGAATGGACAACAGTTCGGGACTAACAAGACGGCAAGTGTTAAATATCATCGGTAAAACCGCAGGAGTCGCTGCTATGTATCACGCGATGGCTTCACTTGGTATAGCCGCCGAATCGTCTTTGAAGGAGGGCGAAGAGTTTGAGCAGTTAAAAGGTGCGCCCAAAGGAAAGAGTATATTGATTTTGGGTGCGGGCATAGCGGGTATGACCGCCGCTTACGAATTGCGTAAGGCGGGATATGCCGTGAAGATTCTTGAGTATCGCCATAAAGCAGGAGGGCGCGCTTGGACGATAAGAGGCGGGGATACATTTACCGAGCTTGGAGGAGCTACTCAAAAATGCGAATTTGATAAGGGGCTCTATATCAATCCGGGACCTTGGCGTATACCATATAACCACTTTGGCATACTAAGCTACATTAAGCGTTTTGGCGTTCAGCTGGAGCCGTTTATACAGGTGAACTACAACGCGTTTGTCCACTCTACGCAAGCTTACGGCGGTAAACCTCAAAGATACCGCAAAGTACAAGCTGACTTTCAAGGGCATATCGCGGAGTTGTTAAATAAGTCCGTTAATCAAGGGGCGCTCGATAAGACACTTAGCAAAGAGGATAAAGAGGCGCTGTCTGAGGCTCTTATAGAGTGGGGCGCTTTGGATCACGACGGTAAATACGGCGCGTCGTTGGAGAGCAGCGAAAGACGCGGCTTTGATATATGGCCGGGTGGGGGACTTATGCCTCTTGCTACGGCTTCAAAGGATATATTGGAAGGCAAAGAGTTGATTAAGTCCAAATTCTGGGCGAGGATCATCACGGGGCAATTCCACGAGTTCCAGAGCACTATATTCCAGCCCGTAGGCGGAATGGACCAAGTGGCGAGAGGTTTTGAAAAGCAAGTCTCAAGTCTTATCAAATACAACGCCAAAGTTACGGCTATACAGCAAGACGCAAATGGTGTGACGGTGAGCTATGTGGATAGCATTAAGCCCTCCGCCACGCTAACGGAAAAGGCGGATTACTGTATATGTACGATTCCGCTATCGATACTTAGTCAGATACCTATCAATGTAAGCAAATCGTTAAAAGAGGCTATAGACGCCGTACCGTACGAGTCTTCCGTAAAAGTGGGCTTGCAGTTCAAACGCCGCTTCTGGGAAGAGGACGACGATATCTACGGCGGTATTACATATACCGATACACCTATCTCTACGATAGGCTATCCCAATACCGACTACGGCAAACCCGGCAAAGGGGTACTGCTTGGAGCGTACATCTGGGGTAGAAATGCGTACGAGTTCACATCTATGAGTCCTAAAGGGCGGGTGGAAGCGGCTTTGAAATACGGCTCTTTAGTGCACCCTCAATACCGCAAAGAGTTTGACACAGGCGTCGCGGTAGGCTGGCATAGAGTCCCGTGGACAAACGGCTGTCACGGTATATGGACTGATGAGAGCAGGGAAAAACACTACAAAAATCTCTGCCAAATAGACGGTCGTATCGTATTGGCGGGAGAGCACGCTTCGTATATCCCCGCGTGGTTAGAGGGTGCGGTATTGTCCGCTCAGGATGCGATCAAGCGTCTGCACGCAACGATCGTTGCCAAAAAAGCTTGATAAAGGAGTTAATAATGAAAACAATAGACTACTTTAAAGTGATGATACTATCAGGAAGCCTTTTTGCAACATCACTTTTTGCAGACGGTGACCCGCAGATATCTACCGCTATCGGTTCATATAAATTTGACGCTAAAACGGGTGAAGAGATATATAGGGCAAGTTGTCAGGGCTGTCATATGGCTGACGGCAAAGGTGCGTATGGGGCGGGGTTTTATCCATCTTTGGCGGGTGATGAGCTGCTGGCGTCTGCTGAGACTGCATTGGAAATTGTAGCTCACGGTTTGCGAGGTATGCCATCATTTAGGGATTATCTAAGTGATGAGCAGATTGTTGAAGTTGTCAAATATATCCGCACAAGTTTTGGCAATAACTTCGAAGGCGATGTTAAGACAACGGATATACCAAAATAAAGGAGTAGATAGATGTTGTACGGTAAAATTTTCAAAGGTTTGGTTCTGTTGATAGGCTTAGCGGCTATCTCAAACGCGGCGGATGTGGTGCGCTATAAGACGCTTGGGTCGGATTTTCCTATAGCGATGGCTATAGAGATCCCACCGAATGTAACGGTGGTCAATCTAAGCGGTGTGGTGCCCAGCGTCATCAACCCGAATGCTACAAAAGGTTCATTGGAGGCTTACGGCAACACAGAGCAGCAGACCATCAGCTCCCTTGCCGGTATAGAGGAGGTGCTTAATAGTATCGGTTTGAAGATAGGCGATGTGATAAAGATGCAAGTCTTTTTGGTGGGCGACCCGAAACTATCGGGCAAGATAGACTTTGAGGGCTTTATGAAGGGGTATCGTAAATTTTTCGGTACAAAAGAGCAGCCCAATCTACCCACACGCTCCGTCTTTCAAGTAGCCGGACTTGCAAATCCTGCGTGGCTCATAGAGATAGAGGTGAGCGCGGTGAGGAAATAGGGGATTTTCTATACATTATATGCGGAGCCGATATCAGAGGCTTCCGCTTTGGTTTTTTAGGATTTGATTTTTCATCCTGCGAAAAATACTTCAATTTTTTTCCAATCCCCCAAAAATTATCAGCCCCTCTTAAGCATTGCGAATGTATAATTTCGTCCTTGTTTGAAACGACACGAAGCTTTTAAAGCCTCTGTCACCGCATTCAAGGCTTT
>JAISQB010000067.1 GCA_031274495.1 Campylobacteraceae bacterium
GGGGAGAGATTTGAGCAGTTCGGGCAAAAACTATATAAAGAGGGAAGATTTAAAGAGTACTACCATCTGCGCGGTGTTGCTGTGGAGTTAGCCGAAGCGTTAGCCGAGATAGTGCACAAGCAAATTCGCATAGAGCTTGGCATAACAGACGGCGAGGGCGGGAGCTTAGATGATGTCAACTTTAGAAAATACCAAGGCTGCCGCTATTCGTTCGGATATCCCGCTTGCCCCGATTTAAGCGATAACAGACACATCTTCACACTCTTACGCCCAGAAGAGTTCGGACTCACATTAGACGAAACAACTTGGCAAATGCACCCCGAAGAGAGCACAACGGCGCTGGTATCATACCACAACGAAGCAAGATATTTTGCCGTTTAAAATTTAAGGAGATAAAAAATGAGACTATTTAGAGGTTACAAAGGGAGATATTTCTCTTTGGCGGCGATTTTGGCTTGTAGTGCGGGGGTTAGTTTGGAGGCTAATGCGGTTAGCGTAGAGGCGAAGGGGTATGAGGTGGCTCAAAATTTCGCGAGTGAGAAAGAGAGTGAAACAGACGCTGTGGTTACGCTGGATACGATACATATCATTGAATCCAAAAAATCATATGAGCGCACAAGTTCAAAAACACTGCAGCAGATATCACACACTATAGATTCCGTAGAAATTATCACGAGCGAAGAGATAGAGCTCAAAGGCTTTCAAAATGTGAGGGAGGTTTTGGACTCCATCGCAGGCGTCTCATCTACCGCTAACGGCGCTTACGGACAGAGTTCATCTTTATATCTACGGGGACTTGACGCCAAACATACTCTTGTTTTGGTTGACGGCGTCAGGCTTAACGACCCAAGCGGACTTAGCGGCGCGCAGATAGAGCTTGTAGATCTGTACAATATAGACAGAATAGAGCTGGTAAAAGGGGCGCAGAGCGGCGTTTGGGGGAGTGACGCGGTTGCGGGTGTGGTAAATATCATCACAAAGAAGAAGCAAAACGGTGCGCGTGTTATGAGCGAATTTGGCTCCCACGGATGGCAAAAGTACGCCGCGAGCGCTGGGGTCGCTAAGGATGCGTTTGATATCTCTTTTGCCTTTGCCTATACCGATACGAAAGGTATCTCCGCCGCTGCACCCAAAAAAGGCAGCAACGGATACGGCGATAAAAATTTGGATTGGGAAAAGGACGGCTTCACCAATAGGCTGTTTGAGATAAAAGGCGGAGCGGATATCACTAAAGATGATAGGCTGGAGTTTACTATCAGGGATTCGCGTGCCGATATCCATTTTGACGCGGATGCGGGTATGGATGCGGATGATTATGATGATGTGTGGGGGTATGGGGTCAGCGAATATTTCAATACCATCAAAAGCTCACTCTACTCTTTGGGGTATGTAGGGCTACACAACGGACACGCTATCGATATAAAGACAAACTACAGCCGATTTGAGCGCTCATTTTACGATGGATACTTGGGTAAAACATACGAAGTTCAGATAAAAGATGAGATGAGATATCTTGAAAGCGACTCTTTGGTCTTGGGCGCGGGGTATATGAGGGATGAGGTGGATAGAGCCGCGGGGGCGCTCTTGGTACGCGGGGCGCAGGATGATAAGCATATTTTTGCCGTCAATTCTAATAAACTGGGCGATTTTTTGGTGACGCAGAGTTTGAGATTTGACGCCAGAGATACATTTGATGATAAATTGACGGGTAAGATAGGGTTTAAGTATAACTTTTACAGAGATTTTTATCTCGCTTCATCTTACAAAACGGGCTTCACAGCGCCAAATCTTTATCAGCAAAGCTACGGCGCGACAAGCGAGCTTCAAGCCGAAACATCGCAAGGTTACGAGATAACGGCGGGCGGCGATATGTTCAGCTTGACCTATTTTGACCAGCGGATAAAAAACGCCATTGAGTACGGCGGGGCATACCCTTTGGATTATTACTACAATATAGATGGCAAAAGCAGATACAAAGGCTTCGAGATAAGCGCGAACGCACCGCTTTCCCCAGCGCTTTTTGGCGAACTATCATATAGCTATCTGGATGCTAAAAACGCGAACGGTGAGCGCATCGCCCGCAGAGCGCGAAATAGACTAAACGCTTCGCTTTTGTGGACGATAAGCGACGCGCTGTTTGTAAATCTAAAAGGCTCATATATAGGCTCAAGGTATGACTCTGTGGGTGCTAACGCGGTGCAGACGGGCAGGTATTTTTTGGCTGATTTGTCGCTAAATTACGATATCAACGACAAGTTGTCGTTCTATTTTAAAGCCAACAATATTTTCGACAAATATTATCAAGAGGTGGACGGCTACGGCTCGCTGGGGCGCGTCTTTTATGTCGGGGCGCGGGGCAGCTTTTGATGAGGCTTAGGGTCAAAAACTACTGTATTTATAGGTTTTTAAATTCGCTCTTTTTAGGCTTGTCTGTGGGGACGATTTTTATCATATATGAGCCTTTGAAACCCTCCGTTTATCCTATCGGGGGGATAATTTTGGCGTTTGGTATGTTTATCCTCGCCTCCCAATATAAAAAGCTGATGAATAAAAGGGCGTTTTTTGCGGTGCTTTTGGGCGTGGAGATATTGACACTGGCGTTAATAGTGGTATATCTTATCTTAAAACAGTCGCTATTTTCCGCGCTTGTTATCTATATGTGTTATCAGATCACATTTTTGTTCGGCAACTATATCTTGCGCGCTGAGACGGTCATCTTAAAATATGTCAAACTCTACGCGTTTGCCGATATGTTGAAGCAGGTGGGTTACCTTTTGGGGCTTGGGCTCGCGTTTATTTGCTACAAAATGTTTGAATTGTTTACAAATTTGGATAAAATATCGGAAGTTTATTATCTGCACTATATTTTGATTATCGTGCAGACCGCAGTCATTTTTCGGCTTATTATCTCTTTTAAAATCAGATTAAAAACGAAAAGATAGTCCAAACTTTCATTGGTATAATAGGCGAAAGCGGATGTATCTGTCTGCGAATTTAAAATAATGGATTTTTTATGAAAACACTATCAGAGAGAAAATTAGTACTGACTTTAGCGGCTTTGTCGGCGATCACGCCGCTTGCCATCGATATGTATCTGCCCTCCATCACGCTTATGAGTAAGACGATGAATTCGACCGAACCGTTGGTCTCTATCTCTATCAGCATCTTTTTTCTGGGTCTTGCGTTCGGGCAGCTCTTCGGCGGTCCCATATCCGACGCTTACGGCAGAAAACCGATAGTTTTGTTGGGGCTTGGTATCTTTAGCGTTACCAGCTTTTTGATTTTATTTGCAAATGATGTGTATATGTTGTGGATTTTGCGCTTCATCCAAGCGTTTGGCGGCGGCGTGGCGACGGTGAATGTGTCGGCTGTCGTGAGGGATATGTTTAGCGGCAGGGAGAGTGCGAGAATCTTTTCTATGATAGGCTCTATCACGATTTTAGCGCCGCTCTTGGCTCCTGTGATGGGGCTTGGGTTGGTTTCGATATTTGGCAAATGGGAGGCGGTATTTCTCTTTTTGGGTATATATTCGCTTTTGGCGTTTTTGTTTTATAGGGCAAATTTCACAGATGCGCCTGACAAAGAGCACACCAAAGTCACCCCCATCAAAAACTATCTTGAGGTATTTAAAAGCGGCAGACCGATGATACTCATCATCGCGCTTGTCGTGAGCGGATGCGGATTTTACGCGATACTAACATCCTCATCTGTTATCTACATAGACTATTTTGGGTTGTCGCAGACTATGTTTGTACTCTGTTTTGCCGTAAATATCGTAACTCTTATGGCGGTTACGAAGATAAATGTGAGGCTTGTCAAAAAGATATCTCCTTTGACGCTTTTGAAGTTCGGGCTATTTATGCAGATAGTTTTGAGTGTTATTATGATGATATTGCACAACACTACACAAATTTTATTTATGGCGCCTTTGATAGCCCTATTTGTGGGCACTTTGGGCTTTGTCTTCGGAAACGCTTTTTCGATTATCTTGGAACATTTTCCAAAAACAAGCGCGTCGGCTAACGCGGTTATCGGCGTTTTGCAGTATGGATTTGGCGCGGGGGCGGGGATGCTTGCCAACTTTTTTCACACGGACGGCTCGCTGTTCGCGCTTATGTGCGTTATATTGCTATCTTCGGTTATCGGGACGGCGATTTTGATTTTGGGCGTTACGCGTGGTAAAAATTTAGCATAAAAGTCTTATAATAACGCGCGCCGTTTTAAGGAGTCTACGATGATAAAATACTATTTGCACGGGGGGCTTCGCCTTGAAGCTCTTGATAACATCAGCGAATTAAACAAAGATGAGAGGCTTAGAGATATTATCTGGATAGATATGCTCACGCCTACCATCAGCGAAATACGCACGGTTGAGAAACTTTTTGATATGAAATTTCCCACAAAACAAGAGAGTGAAGAGATAGAGATAAGTTCGCGGTATTGGGAAGAGGGCGAGAGGATAGAGATAAACAGCTACTTTCTTGTCAACAACGACGAAAACCCCTACAATGAAACGGTCTCTTTTATGCTTCAAGATAAGATTTTGATATCCATCCGCTATAAAATACTAAAGAGTTTTGACGAATTTGCCGGTAAGCTTTTTATGGCGCATAAAGAGCTAAAGGACGGATTTGATATCTTTACCAAAATCATCGACATCAGAATCGACGCCGACGCCGATACTATCGAGGGTTTGGCGCGTGAGATAACAAAGGTAAGAAGGCAAGTTTTTGCCGATACGGTGAGTGATGAAGATGAAGAGATACTGGAGAAGATTTCGGTATTTGAAGACTTGAATATGAAGATAAGGGAGAATGTCACCGACAAACAGCGCATTTTAACTTCGCTTTTGAAATCCTCCAAATTTCCGGAGTATTTGAAAAAAGAGATAACCATAATGCTAAAAGATGTGCGTTCGCTCATCGAACATACCGACTTTAATTTCGAGCGGCTCGACTACTTGCAAAATATATTCTTAGGCACCCTATCCATCGAGCAAAATAAAGTTATCAAGATATTTACGATAGTCAATGTCATCTTTTTGCCGCCGACTTTGATAGCGAGCATTTACGGTATGAACTTTAGATTTATGCCCGAACTTGGCTGGCAGTACGGCTACGCGTTCTCTATCGTGCTGATGATACTCTCGTCCGTGACGCCGCTTGCTATATTTAAGAAAAAAGGTTGGATTTAAAGCCGTTTGGCGGGACGGTCTGCAAACTAAAAACTTGGAGGAGTTTGGATGAGTGAAGTGTTTTTGTGTTCGATATGCAATGTCGATAACGGCGGCTGTAAAGAGGATTGCGCCTACTGTACGCAGAGCCTCAAATACGACACGGGCGTTCAAATCTACAGAGAAAAATCATACGAAGATATACTAAAAGAGGCGGAGATTTTTTATAAAGCGGGCGCGCTTGGATTTTGCCTTGTAACATCAGGGCGAAGTTTGACGCCAAGAAAGACCGAATACATCGGCAAAGCCGCCAAGATGATAAAAGACGCGGGGTACAATTTTCACCTCATAGCCTGCTGCGGCAGTGCGGATAAAGAGTCTTTGCGGGAGCTTAAAAACAGCGGCGTAGACAGCTACAACCACAACCTCGAAACCTCGCAAGTGTTTTTCCCCAACATCTGCACAACCCACACTTGGGAAGAGCGCTATCAGACCTGCGAAAACGCCGCAAGTGTTGGGCTTATGCTCTGTGTCGGCGGGATACTGGGCATTGGCGAGAGTTGGGAGGATAGGGTGGAGTTTTACAAAGCGGTAAATTCGCTCGACCCTTTCACTTCCAATATCAACTTTTATATGCCCCACGACGCTTTGCCGATTAAAAAAGGCATTATGCAAAGAGCCGAAGCTTTGGAGTGTATAAAACTTGCAAGAAGCCATCTGCCCAACACAAGACTTATGATGGCGGGCGGCAGGGAGGCGGTGTTTGGCGCGGAACAAAAGGATATCTTTGAAGCCGGTATCAACGCTATCGTCATAGGCGGATACTTAAACGCTAAAGGCGGCGAGATAGAGAGGGATAAAGAGATGCTCTCTTCATACGACCTCCATATCGCCACGGCGTGCCATTAGCTATTTCAGACGGTATCTTGCCTTTATCCTCTTGTAAAACATCACAAAGCCGCTTATCATAAAAAGCGCCATAGCGGCTGAGGATACGCACCATAAAAATTTGCCTATCTCTCCGAAAAAGTGTCCGCCGTGCAGCGGGTAGATGTTGGACATAAATTTTTGCCCCAGCGTTCTGTTGTCCACTGTGTTATTAGGTATAAACTCTTTTGTATTTAGATTGACCTGCGCTCTGTTCATATCGCCGTTTTTATCCTGATACGATACGGAATATGTGCCGTTTTGCGAAGCGACATTTAGGGTCAAGCTCGTATAATCATCGCCGACATTCTCTTTAAATGTCGCCACAATCGTATCCAGATAGTTGAAGTCATTGACAGTTTCGACCTGTCTTGGCTGGCGTTGCATTTGATTGCGCACAGGCTGCTCTACGCCTGATATTTTATACAGCATCGTCCTATACCAGCCATAACTCCAGTATAACCCCGTAAGACACATTATCAAAACAAATATAAGAGTGTAGATGCCGATGACGATATGGAGTTTGTATAAAATCGCGAACCATCCCCGCTTGAAGTTTATCGCCATACTTTTAAAAAAGTTTCGTCTCATAGGCGGTAGATAGAGCCAAAGTCCGCTTATGGATATGATGATGATAGCTACGGTAGATATCGCAACCACCTGCTTACCGCCCGCGCTCATACCCTGCAACGACATCCATCTGTGCAGACTAAGGACAACGCCGAAAAATTGGTTGCCTCTGATCTCAGGCATCTTTTCGCCCGTATACGGATCGACAAAGTACCCCACGCGCCCGTGCCCCGTCATACCGCCGTTTATCGCCACGGATCTTGATTCGTCATTGTATACCGTGAGCGAACCGATAGAGACATTTTGGTTCTCTTCGGCGGTTTTGGCGGTAAGTTCACCAAGGCTAAGAGGTGCTTGTTCGGCGGGCTTTATGACATAAAAACTCTTAGAGTTGATAAGAGAGATTATCTCGGGTCGATATGAGAGTAGGGCGCCTGTCACGCCGACTATAGCGATGGTGATGCCAAGTATCATTCCGAGCACCATATGCACATTGAACCAAAAACTTTTTTTGAAAATTCTCAGCAAGGGGGATTCCTTAATTGTATGTAAAGTACTGATATTCAATATCAGAAAATGGATTGTACATTTTTTTACCTTAAAAAAATATTGATTATGGAATTTTTTTATATATGTCAAGAAGTGCCTTAAAATGGGCTTATTGTTAACGAATTGTACAGAAAAGAGCTTACTGCGAGTGATAATCATTAAACATAATAAGATTACTTTTATCTTACTTTTGATATTATTCGCGCTATTCACTTACGATAATAATTATCACAATTGCTTACCGTAAGGATAAATTCAAAATGTGGGAGGAGAGAATGAAAAGTAAACTTTGCCTTGTTTCGCTACTGTTAGGGGGGGGGCGCTATTTGCCCTAAATGCCGCTGAAGTAGAAGAGGTTGAGGCCATAAAAGTCGTAAGCGCGACAGGCTACGAGCAAAACATAGCCGACGCGCCCGC
>JAISQB010000007.1 GCA_031274495.1 Campylobacteraceae bacterium
AAAAATTTCCAAATCAAACAAAAGAGCTTGACAATTTTATTACAAGACTCTCAATGTTAGTTGAATTTGTTGGCGTGCCTGAAAATATAGAATATGATATCGAAAAATTAATCCGCGACAAAAATGATCGTCCTATACTCCGCGCCGCTATTTTTCATAAAGTTGATGTGATTATTACGGGAGACAAAGACTTTTTAGAAGCGGGTATAACCAATCCAAAAGCTATGAGCGCTGCAGAATTTATTTTATGAGGGATGGAAGTTTCTGCGCACACTAAAAGCAAAACCGAGAAACTTTTGGCTTGTATTTGCAGGCGCTTTAAATGTGGGCAAAATCCGCAAGCCCCTAATTTTTGACCAAGTTTCATTCCCGCGCCCAACCCCCTTTTAAGCGCATTATCGGGCTGTAAAACTTCGTAGTCATATTTTTTTTGAAATTTTTCACACTTTAATATTACTTTTATATTTTTTTGTTACAATTCGGGCTATTACTGATAGTAATTATTAAAATTACTATATAGGTAAAATAGATCAACCGGAGTTAAAGATGAAACGAGCGTTTTGTGTGGCTTTGGCGCGGTTCGGGGGGGGGGGGGATTATTTGCCGCCTCTTCTGACAACGCGATAGAGCTGGAAGAGGTCAAAGTTGTCAGTGCTGCCGGACACGAGCAAAAGATAGTGGAGGCGCCTGCCAGCATCTCCGTTATCACCGCTGAGGATTTGGAGAAGAGGCAGTATATCACGCTGCTTGACGCGGTCAAAGATATCGAAGGGGTCGATATCGGCGAGACGCGAGATAAAGGCGGCGAGGGTACTATCAGCATTAGAGGTATGGGGTCGGATTATACGCTTTTGTTGATCAACGGACGCCGCCAGAACAATGTCGGCGACCTGTATCAAAACAATGTCTATGTGGGCTCGCACTACAACCACTTGCCCCCTTTAAACGCGGTAGAGAGGATAGAGGTGATACGAGGACCGATGTCAACGCTTTACGGCTCTGACGCGATAGGCGGTGTTATCAATATCATCACAAAAAAGATTACTCCTGAGTGGACGGGCTCTGTAAGTAACTCTTTGACTCTGGAGGGAAATTCGGCTTTTGGCGACGATAGAACGACAGACTTTAGCGTGATGGGTCCTATCATCAAAGACAGATTAGGCGTGGCTATCAGGGGAAGTATCTATAAAAGAGAGGCTTCAAATCCCCAATACGACCCCGCGATCGACCCAAACGGCGTCGCACACGAAAGAGCGCTTGGATTTGGCAGCGGCGGAAGAACGGTCGATAATACCAACTGGGAATTGGGGACAAGTTTCACGCTTACGCCAAACGACAATCAAGAGTTTACATTTGACTACGATATCTCAAAGCAAAAGTACGATAACTCTGAGTCGCAAGTGGGGACATTAGACTCTCTCTCATCCATCTGGCGCGCTTCAGGCGGTAAAGTCGCTCCAAGAGTCGGGTACACTTCCGACCAGCGCTTTGAAAGGGAGCAGTACGGACTTAGCCATACGGGTAAATGGGGCAAGATCACGACCCAGACGAGCTTATCTCAGATAAATACAAACAACTACGGTCGCTCATTGCCATTTTCGGCAGATGAGAGAAAGAGGCTGCAAGCTTTGTGGGATGCGTCAGGCGGAAACTTGGCAAATTTAACTCCCGCCCAAAGAGCCGAACTTGAAGCCTTTTTGCCGCGTCCTGTAAGAACGCTGGAGTCAACTCAGCTCATATTTGACCATACGACTACGATTCCCTTAGAGTCCAACTACATAGTCCTTGGCGGTCAATATATAGACGCGGGGCTGAAAGATGGTATCTACGCGCTTGACAAGAACGGCGCTTATACCGAAGATGATAAATTTTCATTCAACCAGTTCGCCCTTTTTGCCGAAGATACTTTGGGGATTTGGGATACATTTACGATAACGGGCGGGGCAAGATATGACCGTCACGAGAATTTTGGCTCGCATATAAGTCCAAGGATTTATCTAAACTGGGAACCGACCGAAAATTGGGCATTTAAAGGCGGCGTCTCTACGGGGTATAAGACTCCCAAAGCTACGGATTTGCAGTATGGTATCACGGGATTTGGCGGGCAGGGAACTTCCCCTTGGATAGGCAACCCCGACCTAAAACCCGAAAAGAGCGTAAATAGCGAACTTGCTGTGTATTACACGCACGAAAAGGGGCACAATCTCAACTTTACATTTTTTATCAATAAATTTAAAGATAAGATAGTAAGCAGCGATTCGGTGAAGATTTGTACCTCTACGGTTACTACGGATTGCGTTGATATAGGCGAAGCTTGGGCTGATGTCTTGGGCAACAACAACGGTTTATCGCAGAAAAAGAATGTCTCCGAAGCCGAAGTTAAGGGCTTTGAGATAGCGGGCAAATTTGTCTTTATACCGTCACTATCTATGAGGGTAAATTACACCTACATAGACTCCGAGCAGACAAGCGGAACGGAGAAGGGAAGACCGCTTACATCAAGCGCGAAACATAAGGGCAATCTTATACTTGACTGGGCTGTGACGCCTGCATTTAGTACAAATTTAGCCCTTGAAACGGAGAGCAAAAGATACCGCGGCGTTGATACGAACGGGGATCTGTTGTTCTATAAATCTTACGAAGTTGTAAATCTGGGGGCTTCATACAAGGCTAATGACAATTTAGCTTTTCACGCAAGGGTAAATAACTTGCTGGATAGAGATTTTACATCTTACAAGACTACATTTACCCCTGACGGCAGCGGCGGCTACACTGCGTCACATACCGACGATTACAATCTAAAAGCAAAATCAAGAAACATTTGGCTTGGCGTTACGGGATATTTTTAAACAAAATTAGGACATACCGTCGGTATGTCCTAAATACTTATAGGCAGATGCAAAAGTGACGCGAGGGCGTGGATGGTCTCTAAGTCTTCGGGGGCTATTTTGCCGTCGGATTTTAAAAGTCCGAGGGCAAGTTCAAGTATCTTTCTTCTTAACAGCGGTTTGCACTTTTGTGCTTCGCGGTAGGCGCTCTCTAAAAGCGGTAAGGAGATGTTGCTAAGCGGCACATAGCTAAGACCTCTATTTGTCTTTGCCATCTTATTAAACGCCGCTTGCGCGCTCTCTTCATCGTCAAACTGACTGCACGCGACGGCAGACAATAGAGCCGACACCTCAAGACCGACGGCAAATATATTTGAGTGTATCTCTGATGGGATTTTTTGGAGTCCAAACGAGATATCTAAAGGGTATAAAACAAGATGTTTTAGATTTAATTCAAACCAAGAGAGGCTCTTGTCCGCTTCTATGAGATGGTTTACCACCTCTTTAAATTTCAGATACTGCTCTTTTGTGAGTGACTTTAATGTAGATAGGCTTAGGTTGATGAGGTTAAGATAAGCCTCTCTTTCAAGCTTCAAAATCTCTTTTTCTATCGCCTCAAAGTCCGCCTCCGCCTCGTCTGTAAATTCACTTTTGATGATATTTTTTTGTAGTTTTCTGATGGCGGAGTCTTTATCCAAAAGAAGCGCAAAGATGATGAGCTGCGCCTCTATCTTGCGTCCCGTGCCATCGCGTAGTATTTTGGGGATCTGCTCCAATTTTTCCGCGGCGTTTTGCAGCTTTTCGGGGTTTAGCGTGCCTATATTATCTACCTCGTTTAAAATCGCGGCAGCCGTGACGACTTTTGCCGCTGTGTTGATATCTTTTTCCATACGGTTGACCTCCCTAATCTTGATATGTTCGGTGGCGGTAAATGTACCGTCCCAGTTTGGTTCAAGCGCGCGGATCCTGCTCTCAAGCGGCGGGTGGGTGCTGAATGAGAAAAGTTTTTTTACCCCGCTTGAAAAGTACAGATGGCTAAACTCATCCGCGTTTGCCGCGCCGATGGTAGAGCCCAAGTTGCCTATCTTTTTTAGCGCGTTTGAAAGCCCAAGAGGGTTTCTTGTGAATTGCACCGCGGAGGCGTCCGCAAGGTATTCGCGCTGTCTATTTATGGCGGCTTTTATGAGGTTGCCGAAAAACAATCCTATCAAGCCTATGATATACAAAGCAAGTCCGACTAAGGCGATACCCCCGCCGCCTTTTTTGTTTTTAGAGCTGCTTTTTGAGACCGACCTCATTATAAATTCGCCGATCAAACTAATACATAAAATCCCGTTCAAAACGCCGATAGAGCGGATATTTAACTTCATATCTCCGTTAAATATATGGCTGAATTCGTGCGCTATGACCCCTTGAAGTTCATCTCTACTTAAAGTATCGATAGAGCCTTTAGTCACGCCGATGATGGCGTCGTCGTATGTGGTGCCTGCCGCGAAAGCATTTATCGTGTTATCATCTTTGAGAAGATAGACAGGAGGCGAGGGGATGCCTGAGGCTATCGCCATCTCATCTACGATATTTAAAAGTACCGCCTCTTGGATGTTTGCCCTGCGTTTTGTCAAAAGTTTGCCCCCAAGCGCTTCGGCGACAAATCTGCCGCCGCTGTTTGAGAGTTTTGCTATCTTATATAGTGAGCCTGCGATAATGAGCACAAATGTGCCCGCGAAGAAGAGTAAAAGCATATCAGGCGGCACATTTTGAAAGATCACGATAGGCGAATATACAAGCTCACCTCCCGTATCAACCCCAAATGCGACCACCCCTAAGATATACGATACAGCCGCGCAAACTCCAAAAGTGCCCAGCAAAAACAGCACTACCAAAAGGCTTGTTCTCTTTCTCGCCCTCTCTTGGCGCTCAAAAAAGTTCATCTGTCGTTAAAATGCAACTTTTGGCGCGTTTTGTATGGCGGCGCGGTCGTCAAAGTCCAACAGCGCGGCGTCGCTTGTGTGTCCGAAAGAGGCGGCAAGGATATTTTGCGGGAACGACTGCTTGTATGTGTTGTAAGCCATCACCGCGTCATTATACGCTTGTCTTGCGAACGCTACTCTGTTTTCCGTAGTCGCTATCTCTTCGTGCAGTTTTATCATATTTTCGCTCGCCTTTAGCTCCGGATAAGCCTCTATGACGACATTTAATCTGCCAAGCGCGTTAGTTAGATTTTGCTCCGCGGAGCCTAAGGCTTGGATATTTGAGGGGTTGGAGGGGTTTGCTTTTGCCTGCTCTAAACTTTGAGCGGCTTGATTTCTCGCTTTGACGACGAGTTCTAAGGTCTCTCTTTCGTGCTTTAGATAAGCTTTTGCCGTTTCGACGAGATTGGGGATGAGGTCGTAGCGTCTTTTGAGCTGCACTTCGATCTGCGCGAAGGCGTTTAGATAGCGGTTTTTAAGCGCGACTAAAGTGTTGAAAATGCTGATTATAAATACCGCAAGCAGTACGATAATCACCAAAATAACGATAAGTGTCGTTCCCATATTTTCCTCCGAAAAATAAATTTTTAAATTGTACAACAAATAAACTGTGTATTAACTATAAATGTAAAGCTTCATTTATAGCGTGCATAACTATCAAATATGGTATTAGGTAGGATTATATTGTGCTATGCTTATTTGACACTTAAAGACATATATGTTATAACGAGGGATGGGTTTTAAAAGATTTAAGGGGGAATTTATGCGTTTTATAATCATTGCACTTTTGATACCGCTTGTGTTGTGCGTTTACGCGGTGGGGAAGGATTTGCCGGATGAGTTGATAGAGGTTTTGGTGGAGACGGGCGGGAGTTATACTGTCTTGGAGGATGCGCAGGCGCAAGATGCGTGGGCGAAACTTATGATATACCTTGATGACCATAGGGGGCAGAGTATCAAGGAGTTGCCGCTGCCGTTTGGCGTTAAGTATTACGGTTTGGCTGTGAGCGGCAAGGAGACGCCTGCGTTTTTGGTAACTTCCCAAACTTCGGGCTTTGTTACTATCACGCTTGATGGCAAGGGCAACATAACGCCGAAATTAAAAGTAGACAACGACGGCAAACAGAGCAGGCTGGGAGACGAGTATCAACTAAGCTTTATGGTGAGTGCGGGAAAAACTTATAGCGTCACTATAAACAGGGCGCTTAGCGAAGCGGGTCTCTACTCCATATCCGCAAAATTTCGCCGTTCGTGGAGCGGCGGGAAGTAAGTCGTAAAGCTTAAAAACTGTCTTGGCTAAATTCGCACGAACAGCCGCTGCCTTGCGCCTATATAAATTTTACAGCTTATTTTGTTTTAAGCTTTTTTTAATACAATTCCACATTATGATATCAACTATCACAATAATTTAAAATAGAGGGGAGCGGGTTATGTTTAGCAAAAAATTGTTACTGTTTTTAAGCGCCGTTTTGTTGGGTGCGGCAAGTTACGCGGATGAGCAGGTGGTCAATGTCTATTCGGCGCGCCATTATGAGTCGGATAAAGAGTTGTACGCTCTTTTTTTCAAAAAAACCGGCATCAAAGTCAATGAATTAAACGCCGCGGCTCCCGAGCTGATAGAGCGTATCAAGCGCGAGGGTGAAGCGACTGCGGCGGATGTCTTTATCACAGTTGACGGCGGTGTACTCTATACGGCGAAGGCGAGCGGTATCTTGCAGCCTGTGGAGTCAAAAAAGGTGCTTGAAAATGTCCCCGCAAATTTAAGGGATACTGAAAACAACTGGGTAGGCTTAACTACGAGGGCGCGCGTCATCGTCTATGCCCCTGAACGCGTTAAGCCCGAACAACTCTCGACATACGAAGATTTAGCCGACCCAAAATGGAAAGGCAAAACAGTAGCCAGATCGTCCACATCTTTGTATGACCAGTCGCTCCTTGCCTCGCTCATTATGTTAAACGGCGAGAAGGCGGCGGGGGATTGGGTCAAAGGCTATGCGGCAAACTTCGCCCGACAGCCCAAAGGCAACGACCGCGACCAAGCAAAGTCTATCATCGCAGGGGTGGGCGATGTGGCTTTGATGAACACATACTACATAGGGCAGATGCTAAACTCCAAAGACCCCGAAGAGGTCAAAGTGGCAAAACAGATAGGGGTCTTTTTCCCAAATCAAAAAACGACAGGCACGCATATCAACATCAGCGGCATAGGCTTAGTCAAACAGGCGAAAAACAGGCAAAACGCTATCCGTTTTATAGAGTTTTTAACGGACATTGAGGCGCAGGAGAGTTACTCGGCGAATAACTACGAATTTCCCACCAACCCAAAAGCGAAAAAACACCCGCTCTTAGAACAGTGGGGCGCTTTCAAGACCCAATCCATCGACTTTTCGGCACTTGGTAAAAATAACGCCAAAGCCATTCAGCTATTTTTCCAAGGCGGCTGGAAATAGTTGCGCGCTCTATATTTTAATCTAAAAACCGCGACGTTTTGGCACATCTTTGCAAAACGCCGCGCTACTTTTGCAAAGAACTCTCTCGCTCCCAAAGCGGCATATCGCAAAATCGCGGGGGTAGGATACGGTTCGAACGCTTACGCGGCGCATTTATGTATGTCGAGTTCGCATTTTTCCGCTATTCCTGCGCGAAGCAAAGTCTCCGAAGGCAGCGTTAATTGCGTAGGAGTGTGGAAGACAAATGTTCATCAACAAAACACCCGCACTCTTTCGTTATTCACGCGCAGGCGGGAATTCAAATTATGGAACATCTCGCGGGAGGCTTGGTAAAGTGATGGTTGGATGGGAATCAAAATTTTGTCGGCATATCGCTGCTTTTTTTAAGTGTTTTTTATGACGCGGTTTGTGAAATTTCGCGCACTTTTGCCCTGTAACGGCTGGACGCTGTTGCATACTCTCTCTTGCGTGTGCGTACTGCTGCCGTTTGCGGCGCTTATTGTCGGGGTGATGACGCCGGCGGGTGAGTACTGGAGTTACATCCGCGAACATATGCTGCCGACCTATTTTTTTGAGACCATCGCGCTGGGGGCGGGGAGTAGTATCGCGGCGTTGGTGCTTGGGGTGAGCTTGGCTTGGTTTGTGGGGATATATGACTTTTGGGGTAAACGCGTCTTTGAGATTTTGCTGATACTGCCTCTGGCTATCCCGCCCTATATTGCCGCTTACGCGTATGATGGGTTTTTTGGCTTCACGGGCAGTGTGCAACTATTTTTTAATAACCTTTTTGATATCCGCATTCATCAGATATTTCCCACATTGCCTGCGATGTTTTGGGCTATCTGGATATTTAGCATTACGCTGTTTCCATATGTCTATCTGCTCACCCGTACATTTATGCGCCATCAAAGCGGTTCGCTTTTTGAAAATGCCCTGCTACTGGGCGGTAGGCGGCGGCTCTTTTGGTCTGTGGCGCTTCCGTTGCTGATGCCTTCAGCGGTTAGCGGGGCGATTCTTGTCTGCTTGGAGGTTTTGAACGACTTTGGCGTGGTTAGTTATTATGGGCTAAATACCTTTACTACGGCTATCTTTCTGTCGTGGTTTGGAATGGGCGATGCAGATACGGGAATTAAGCTGGCGTTTATCCTGTTGGTGATGGTGCTCTTGGTGCTTTTGCTGCGTAAGAGTCTGCAAAATGTGAAGAGATATCGCACCGTCTCAACCCGCGAGAGTAGATTTACCCCTCAAAAAGCGGTCGGTTTTGCGCGGATTGGGATACCGCTGTTTTGTATCTTGGTGCTCTGTTTTAGCTTTCTTATCCCACTTGCGCAGATGGTGCTTTGGCTGAAAATGAGCTACAAAAGCGCACTTAACGCCGCTTTGTGGGAGGGGATACAATACACGCTTTGGGTGGCGCTCACGGCTACTTTTATCATAATGATAGCGGCGACCGCGAGCGTTAATGCCAACCGCCTTTTTGGCTCTAAGCGGCGCGCTTTGGCGTCGGAGGCGGCTACTATCGGGTATGGTATCCCATCAGCCGTGCTTGCTATCGGTGTCACTTTGATGTTTGTCAATATAGACAAACTGTCCGCGCACCTCATCCCGTCCTTGTCGATGAGGGAGCTTAGTATGGGCAGTGCGATGTTGATATTTGCTTATGGGGTGCGATTTTTTGCGATAGGCTATCAAGCTGCGCATATGGGATTTATGAGGATAAGTAGTGTCTATACCGAAGCCTCCCGCACCCTTGGGCGCACGGTGACGCAAACTTTTTTCAGGGTGGACTTGCCGCTTGTGAAACAGGCGTTAATAAGCGGGGCGGCTTTGGTGTTTATAGATATCGTAAAAGAGTTGCCGCTGGGGTTGATACTTCGCCCTTTCAATTCCGAAACGCTCGGGACTACGGTCTACCGCTTCGCCAATAACGAAGTGCTGGAGCAGACCGCGCTACCCTCGCTGTGTATCATCGGGGTGAGTGCTATATTTATCATACTTACGCAACAGAGGAGAGGGGAAAATGGCGTTTCTTGAGATAAAAAATCTCTTTTTTGCTTACGGTGGTAAAAATGCCCCGTGGGTGCTTGAAAATTTTAACCTATCTATGCAAAAAGGCGAAGTGCTGGGTATCGCCGGTCCAAGCGGGCAGGGTAAGAGCACTCTGCTTAGGATTATCGCGGGGTTGGAGAGGATACAAAAGGGTACTATCTGCTTAGACGGGCGCGTGATGAGTGACGCTCAGACGAGTGTCAATCCTGAGGATAGGCAGGTGGGTATGGTGTTTCAAGATTACGGACTTTTTCCGCATATGAGTGTCGCGGACAATATCGCTTACGGGCTCTATCATCTTTCACGCAAGGAGCGGCGAAAGTGTGTGCGGACGATGTTGGAGTTGGTGCGGATGGAGGAGCTATCCAAACGCTATCCGTATGAAATCAGCGGCGGTCAGCAGCAACGCGTCGCACTCGCCCGCTCTTTAGCGCCAAAGCCAAAAGTACTGCTGCTTGATGAGCCCTTTAGCAGTCTGGACGCCGAACTCAAAATCGGCATCCGCTCTGAAGTAAAAGAGATATTAGACGCCACGCACACCACCTCTATCTTCGTATCTCACGATAACGCAGACCTTGAAGCTGTGTGCGACCGTATCCGCGTTATGCCCGCTGATTTTTACTCTGTGTAGATAGCCCTCATCTTTTCCAAATCCACGCCAAGCTCGTCGGTCAAGTATTTATCAACGCCGCCGTATTCGCTATCTATGGTATCAAAAGCGGCCCCTATGTATTCGGGGTAGACGGTAAACATCGGAGCCATATGGGGCGCGGCTTCTACATAGGAGGCGTATTTTTCCGCTACGAATTTAGCTGAGAGCATATAATCTTCTATGATGGTCTCCCTATCCACGCCCAGAGCCGACAAGAACATAGCGGAGGCAAAACCTGCGCGGTCTTTTCCGGCGCTGCAGTGAAATAAAAGAGGAAGATTCGCCTCATCCATAGCCTCTGCGAAATAACTCTTGAACTCATCTTTGAATGTCGTGGCAAAGTTTTTATTGCCCTCTATAAGCGCTTGATAGTTTTCCTCAGTCGTCTCTCCCGTAGTTAGAACGCTTCCCGCGTCGATGGGAAATTCATAGCGGTCGGTAACTGTGGCAAGTGTCGTGTCAGGTGCCGCAGTCCTTTCGCCCTCAGACCTAAAATCAACAACGCTTTTTATCCCTATATTTTCAAGATACGCTATATCGTAAGCGCTAAGTTGCGGCAAGTCGCCCGAGCGGAACATTTTGCCCCATTTGACCGTTTTGCCATCTGCGGTTTTGTAGCCTCCCAAATCCCTCACATTATAAGCCCCCTCTATCGGCAGCAATCGCTCGGAAGCTGTAATGGTCGCATTATCCGTCACATATTTAAAATATACGCGCGTATCGTTGGGATTATAGACGACGGTCAAATCCTGCGCGGTAGTTCCGTTGGCTAAAAGCGCGGTGATAGTATCAGGAGTCGTCCCCTCGTATACCGTCCAGTTTGCATTCTCTGTGACGCTTATCGTATAGGCTTTGGTCGCCTTGTCGCGTGTAACCGAAAACTCCTTTTTTGCCGCCTCCGTAGCGGGGCTATCATCACTGCTATTGCAGCCGACAAGTAACAACGCGGCGCAAATGGGCGCAAAGACGGAACTAAAATATGGCACTCTGCTCATCTTAACTCTCCTTAAAAAATTTGTGTAATCATATAGGAGAACTATTACAGTAGGATTGCTAAGTTGAAGATGGGAGCGGTTTGGTTGCCGAAGTGGTTTTGCCCCGAGTGGGGCAAAGTTTATACATTAAATCTAAAGTGCATCACATCGCCGTCTTTGACGATGTAGTCTTTGCCTTCAAGGCGCATTTTGCCCGCCTCTTTGGCGCCGTTTTCGCCCTTGTTGGCGATATAATCTTCATATGAGATGACCTCGGCTCTGATGAAGCCTTTTTCAAAGTCGTTGTGGATGACGGAGGCTGCTTTGGGGGCTTTCCAACCTTTCTCTATCGTCCACGCTCTCACCTCTTTGACGCCCGCGGTGAAGTAGCTGATGAGTCCCAATTTTTCAAACGATAGGCGTACGATTTTATCAAGTCCGCTCTCTTTGATACCAAGCTCGCTCAAAAACTCCGCCGCCTCTTCGTCGCTTAGGGCTACTATCTCTTCCTCTATCTTCGCGCATAGCTTTATCACATCCGCGTTGATGGTTTGGGCATACTCTTTTAAGTTTTTAACGTGGGCATTATCTTCCAAAAGCCCGCCTTCATCGACATTTGCTCCGAATATCACGGTTTTGGCGGATAAAAATCTAAGCTCACGGTTAAGAGCGATAAAGGCATTATCTTCCCGCTCTTCAAACGAACTTGCCGGTTTTAAATTGTCCAAATGGTTGGAGAGTTTCACGGCTATATCAAGCTGCGCTTTTGCCTCTTTGTCGGACTTTGCTTGGCGCGTGAGCTTCTCTATCTTTTTGTCAAGCTGCTGCAAATCCGCCAAGATAAGCTCCGTCTCTATAATCTCTATATCCCGCAAAGGGTCTATTTTCCCCTCCACGTGCGTTACATTTTCATCTTCAAAGCAGCGCACCATATGGAGTATCACCTCCACTTCGCGGATGTTTGACAAAAATTGATTGCCAAGCCCCTCACCCTTGCTCGCCCCCTTCACAAGTCCCGCTATGTCCACAAAGTCTATCGTGGAGTGCTGGATGCGCTCGGGGTTGACTATCTGGGATAGAGCAAAAAGTCGCGCGTCGGGTACGGGGACGACGGCTTTATTTGGCTCGATGGTGCAAAACGGGTAGTTCGCCGACTCTGCGTTTTGGGCTTTTGTGAGCGCGTTAAATGTCGTCGATTTGCCGACATTTGGGAGTCCTACTATACCGACACCCAAACTCATTTGTCACCCTCTTTGGCAAGCTCTTTGAGGTAGTAGAGGTTAAGCCTCACGCCCGCTCCACTTGCCCCCGTCTGGTTATATCCCCACTCTTTTTCGACATATGCAGGTCCCGCGATATCCAAATGCACCCATTTGTCTTTATACTCCTCTTCTATGAAGTTATCCAAAAAGAGCGCCGCGGTTATCGCTCCGCCGTATCTTGATGAGGAGATGTTGGAGAGGTCGGCTACATTGCTCTTTAGGAGCGGTTTTAGGTATCTGTTAAATGAGAGGTTGTTTACAAGTTCGCCGCTCTTTCTTGCCGCGCGGTAGAGTTCGTGTTTGATGTTGTCGTTGTGACCCATCACGCCTATGGTGTATTCGCCAAGCGCCACGACGCAAGCGCCCGTCAAAGTCGCCATATCTATTAAGAGGTCCGGCTTAAACTCTTGCGCGTAGACAAGGCAGTCGGCAAGGACTAAACGACCTTCGGCGTCGGTGTTTCTCACCTCGATGGTTTTACCGTTTTTGGCTTTTAAGATGTCGTCTGGCTTATAAGCGTTGCCGCCTATCATATTTTCGGTTGCCCCGATGATAGCGTGAATTTCAAAAGGCAGCTCCAACTCCGCCGCCCCTTTCAATATCGCCAGCGCCGCCGCGCCGCCGCTTTTATCCGCTTTCATACTCACCATATAATCGCTTGGCTTCAAACTAAGTCCGCCGCTGTCATATGTCAAACCCTTACCCACAAATATAACGCGCTTTTTTGCCTCTTTTGGTTTATAAGTCAAATGTATCAGGCGGGGAGGGTGCGCGCTCGCTCTATTGACAGCCAAAAATGCCCCCATACCCTGCGCTTCTAAAAATTTCTCATCGTAAATAGCGCAGGTGACATTTTCAAGTTTTTCACTCAAAGCTTTCGCGTCTGCTGCCATCTCCACTGGGGTGTAATCATACGGCGCGGTATTAACTATCTCTTTGGCGTAATTTGCGGCACCCACTATGATCTGCGCCTGCCTTACTATATCCGCCGCCGTTTTTTCGTCTATCATTCCCTCGTTAAAACTCTCAAGGCTTATAACTACCTCTTCAAGTTTTGGGGACTCTTTTTTGGTTTTGTATCTTGTAAATTCATAACTTCCAAGCGTAAAGCCCTCGACTATGCCGATGATAGCGGCTTTGGAGCACTCTTTTATGTAAAGTGCTGTTTTTGCGCTTGTGAAGGCTGTGTTTTTTAGAAGTTTGTACGCTTTCGCGAAGGCGATTCTAAGTTCATCCGCCTCAAACGAGCCAACTCCTACATATAGATATTTTTCACCCGCCAACAATACGGCTTCCTCGCTCTCGCCTTTGAAATTTAGGCTCTTTAAAAGCTCTTTATGTTTTATCCATTTGTGGTCGAAATTTTTATCCGCGACCAATACTATCGTTATCTGTGCCCCCGCTTCTTGCAAAGGCTCTTTTGTGATATTAAATCTCATTTTTTGATCTCCTGTTTTTGTGATATATATTATGTTCAATCCGTCTAAATGCGTATATGATGGACGCGCCGAATGTTATGACTATGGGCAGCGCAAAATACCAGTGCTTTGCCGCAAATTGCAACACGCCCCATATATGTTCGCCCAAAAGCCAAGTGGCTACTATCGTTATCGCCGCCCAGCACCACGCGCTCAAAAGGTTGATAAACGCGAACTTTTTGCCCGAATAGCGCGTGATACCTATCGACATCGGTATGACGGTTCTTAGCCCATACATATATCGCTGTATGAAGATAATCGGCCAGCCGAATTTTTTCAAAAGTATATGCGCCACGGCAAATTTTCGCCGCTGTTTTTTCAACTTTTTTGTTATGTACTTCTTAAAATATCGTCCTATATAAAAATATATCTGATCCCCCGCGAACGCCCCAAGTCCCGCGATAAAGATAGCCATCTCTAAGTTCATCTCGCCTTTATGCACAAGAAGCCCCGCCATTATGAGCGCCATTTCGCCCTCAAGGATACACCATACAAATAGTATAATATAGCCGTATGTAAAGATAAGTTCGGTAAGAAGGTCTTCCACGCCTACTCCTTATCAAAACTTAATATATTTTTCGCTTGTATCATATCCTTATCGCCGCGTCCTGAGATGTTGACTATGACGATTTTATCTTTTATGACCCCACGCTCTAACTTTTTCAGATACGCTACCGCGTGCGAACTCTCAAAAGCGGGGATGATGCCCTCCGCGCGCGAAAGCCACACAAACGCATCCAATGCCTCCTCATCCGTTATACTATCATACACAGCTCTGTCCAAACTCTTCAAATATGCGTGCTCGGGTCCGATACCCGGATAATCAAGTCCTGCCGAGATAGAGTAAGCCTCCTGTATCTGCCCGTCGCTATCTTGCAACAGATAACTCATCTGCCCGTGCAGCACCCCGGCACTCCCACGCGCCAAACTCGCTCCGTGTTCATCCGTATCTATCCCTTTGCCGCCCGCTTCTATACCGATGCAAGTGACCTCTTCATCTTCCAAAAAGTGGCTGAATATCCCCATAGCATTACTGCCCCCGCCGATACAAGCGACGACGAAATCGGGCAATTTCCCCTCTATCTTCAATATCTGCTCTCTTGCCTCGTATCCGATAATCGCCTGAAAATCCCTGACCATCATAGGATAAGGGTGAGGACCCGCCACCGTGCCTATCACATAAAATGTATCGCGTGCGTTTGTCACCCAGTGTCTTATGGCGTCATTCATAGCGTCTTTCAGTGTTCTGCTGCCGCTTTTGACGCTATGCACTTTAGCACCTAAAAGCTTCATACGAAATACATTCAGCTCTTGCCTCAATGTATCTTTCTCTCCCATAAATATTTCGCACTCCAACCCCAAAAGCGCCGCCACTGTCGCACTCGCCACGCCGTGTTGTCCCGCTCCGGTTTCCGCGATAATCTTCTTTTTGCCCATCTTTTTGGCTAAAAGGGCTTGGGCTATAGTGTTATTGACTTTATGTGAGCCGGTGTGGTTTAAGTCTTCTCTTTTTAGATATATTTTTGCCCCTAATTCATTTGAGAGATTTTTGGCAAAATACAAAGGCGAAGGGCGTCCCGCGTAATCTTTCAGGTAGCTATCAACTTCACCCCAAAACTCCTTATCAAATCTCACCTCTTTATAAGCCTTATCAAGCTCCAAAAGCACGGGCATAAGCGTCTCGGGGACATATCTGCCGCCATATATGCCAAAATGTCCCAACTCATCAGGATCGTAAACGGAGGGCTTTGGTATATACATCAAAACACCTCCAAAACGGAGTAGACGGGTGTGGTCTTAACTATCTCTTCGTCGCCTTTTAAAAATTTCAAATTCACTAAAAAACAGGCCTCCACACACTCTACATTTATCTTTTGCAAAAGGCTAACAGCAGCTTTTGCAGTGCCGCCTGTGGCTATGAGGTCATCTATCAAAAGCACTTTTGGCGGATTTTGTTTGGCGGTCGAAAAGGCGTCTATATGTATCTCTATCTCATCCACGCCGTACTCTAAAGAGTATTTTTCACTGACGGTTGTATATGGGAGTTTTTTGGGTTTTCTTATGGGAACGAAAGCTCTGTTTAGCATTGCCGCCAACGCCGCGCCGAATATAAAACCCCTGCTCTCAATAGCCGTTACAAATTCAAAATCCCAGTCGCGATATCTTTGCGCCAGATGGTTCATCAAAAATCCGTAAGCTTCTCTATCATTTAAAAGTGTTGTTATATCTTTAAATACAATTCCGGGCTTTGGAAAATCGTGCACATCTCTTATCTTGCCGAAAAGATACTCTTTCTCATCTCTTGTCAATTCCAACATCTCTTGCCTTTAAAGTTCTATTTTTTGGACGCGGTGCTCGTGTCTGTTGCCTTCAAACTGCGTCTGTGTCCACGCCTCTATTATCGATTCTATCGTCCCAAGTCCCACGACCCTTTCGCCAAGACAGAGTACATTTGCGTCATTGTGAGCGCGCGCCATTTTGGCTGTGTATGCGTCGTGGCAAAGCGCGGCGCGGATACCTTTGTGTCTATTGGCGCTCATACTCATACCAATCCCCGTACCGCATATCAAAATGCCAAAACTCCCCTCATCTTTTAAGACTTTTTCACATAATATATGCGCGAAATCGGGATAATCCACTCTATTGATACTTTTTGTACCAAGGTCGATGATTTCATAATCCCTATCTTCTAAAAGTTTTATGACGGCTGATTTGATGTTAAATCCTGCGTGGTCGTTTGCGATGTAAAACTTCACGATAATCCCCCTAAAAAAGAACAGATTATAACATACGGATAATTAAGACGGCGTTATTTTTGACTTCTATAATAGCGCGGTGGGGCTATTTTGTCTGAATTTTTAAGAATTTAAACTCTTTTTAGTTATTGTTGGCTAAGATTTGAAATTTAGCGATAAGGGGATTTTATGGAGGGATTACTTGTTGTATTAGCCATAGCGCTTATCATTGTGCCTGTGATAGCGCTTGTCAAAGTTTCCGATTTGGCGGGTGAGGTTAGGGTGTTAAGGCGCAAAGTGGAGGCGTTGCAAAATAGCCTCAAAGATATTCTTGCGCAAAACCAAAAAAGCGAACTAAATGCCGCCCCGCCGGAAGTCTCAAAATCGCAGCCGCAGAAATTAAAAACCTTTGCATTTAGCGACACATCCGACTACAAAATCATAAGCAAACAAGAGCCCCAGCCTGCCCCCAAAAAGAGCGAAACCAATGAAGTTATCAATAAAATACTCTTCTGGCTCACGCAAAATTTAGTCGCCAAAATCGCCGTTCTTATCCTCTTTTTTGGCGTCTCATTTTTACTAAAATACGGCATCGACCACGGGCTGTTATCACCTGAAATCAGAGTGTTGGGAAGTTTGATATTGGGATTTGTACTATTTGGTATCGGGTGGAGATTTAGAAAGGCAAAGGCGCTGTATTCGTTAATCTTGCAAGGTGGCGGTATCGGCGTTTTGTATTTGAGCGTTTTTGCCGCATTTAAATTATACGCGCTTATCCCCGTTGCCGCGGCGTTTATCTTGCTTATCGTCATATGTGCGCTTAGCGTATATTTTGCCATTTTGCAAAATGCCGTGAGTCTTGCGATATTGGCATTTGTAGGCGCATATCTGACACCCATTTTACTATCAAGCGGCAAGGGTGAGCATATCATACTCTTTAGCTACTACACGATAGTGTCTTTAGCGCTTGTGCTCATCAGCCGCTGGCGCTCTTGGCGCTTTTTAAACCTCATCGGCTTTGCGTTCACGGTAGTAACAACCGCGCTTTGGTACGCTAAATCTTACAGGGCAGATTTTTACATAGAGACTCAACTTTTTATCGTCGCAAATCTGCTTATTTTCGGAGTGCTTGCCGTATTGCTTTTTATAAGGCAAGAAAGGGAGAGCGTGTATCACAACGCCATTGATGTTGTCCTGCTCTTTGGCGTGCCGATATTTAGTTACACTTTAGAGTATTATATATTGTTATATTTTTCGTTCTTTTACGCGTCGGCTTTCGCGGCTTTGGCTTTCGGGCTATTTTATATAACGGGGGCATTTTTACTGTTTAAAAAGTTCAAAGATATCGCCGTAAAAGCAGCCTTTTATATGCTTGGCATCGGCATAGGATTTGCCACGCTCGCCGTTCCTTTGGCGTTTGATGATGACCTCACCTCTTTGATATGGCTCTTTGAGGGAAGTGCTATAGCGTGGGCGGCTTTGAAAAATACCCAATATAAACTGGGACTATTTGGGCTTCTCATCACGACATTTGGGGCGCTCTTACTCATATATCAATACGAATTTTTGCTCTACGGCGTTAGCCACATCAGCGCGTTTGTTGTGCCGTACGGATTTATGGGTGCGGTTTTGTTTTTCAACGCCTGCCTCTTTTACCGCCACAAAAATTTACACGCAAATCTTGAGATAGTAAGCTATATCCTTCTTATCTTTGCCGCTATCTCTTGGGTGTACTGGGCTGCTAAAGCTTTTGATGAGGTGCGCTCACTTGACATAAGACTCTCGTGCATTATGGTTACATTTGTAGTTGCTGGTTGGTTTTGGTACTTTGTAGGAAGGAGGATGAAGTGGGAGGCTTTGGAGTATGCTCTTGTATCACTCTGGGGGGCGCTGTTCGTTGTCAATATTTGCGCCTTTAGCATAGAGTGGAGTTACGGCGCGCTGCTATTTGACGCGAGTGCCGCGGCGGCAATCGCAAGTGCGTATATGTATCTATATAAAGGGACAAGTTTAAAGCAGTTCCACAAAAATATAGAACCCGCTCTTTATATATCGCTCTTTTGGATGGTTTTGATTTGGATATATAATAATTTCGACATTTTAAGCGATAGATTTATCTATCATCAGAGCTATTATAATTGGGTCTTATTTAACGCGGTTTTTGGATTTGTCATTTTGGCGGTCTATATTTTTCAAAAAAAGAGACTCTTTCCGTTCGAGAGATTTTCATCCGTGCATTGGCTTATTGGCTTAGCGCCTGTGGTTTTGTATCTTGTGGTGAAGCTATTTATCGCGCTTTTGATAGAGCATACTTTGTATCTGCAATATATCCCTATCCTAAATCCTTTAGAGATCGGCGTCATCTTCACGCTTATCGTGCTGAAATTTTATCTTGATTTGACGCTTCGAAAGTACTATCAGCAGTTCGCTCAAGTTGCCTATCTCTTATTTGCCGTCATCTGCTTTTTGCAGTTAAACAGTATCATCTTAAGGGCTCTTAGCTACTATCTTTATATACCTTGGTCGTTTTATAGTTTGTGGAACAATGAAGTGACACAAAGCTTCTTCTCCATCGTCTGGACGCTTCTGTCGTTGGCTTTGATAATCTTTGCAAACAGAGATAAAAACAGAAACATTTGGTATGTTGGTATGGCGCTGCTCTCTATCGTCATCATAAAATTGGTCTTTCGCGATAGCGTGGAGTTGGAGGGGTTGTTTAGGGCATTTGTATTTATAGGCGTCGCGCTGCTTATGCTTGTGATAGGATTTTTAGCGCCGATACCGCCAAGAGAGAATAAAAAAGAGGAGATAAAAGATGTATAAAAAGATATTGTCCGTTTTAGTTTTGGCAGCCACTTTAGCCGCCGCGCAAAATCTCAATACAACGCAAAGTTACGCCTACGGTTTTGAGATTGCAGTTGAAGGGGAGGGGGCGTTTAGTGTGCTCAATATCCCCGATGAGGTATATGCGCAAACTCTCTCGCCCTCGCTTGATGATGTCAATATCCTAAATAAAAACAACCAATCGGTCGCGTTCGCGTTTAGAAGCACGGATGTGATGGAGGATATCACGCAAGAGGAAAATATGACCATCTTTTTTCTCGATGGCAGACCAAGCAATACCACGAACGGCGATACTATATATACATATGAATATCTTGTGAGTTTGCCGGATAATATCACGATATATCCGTCCTCTTTTAAATTTGATTGGGATAGCGTGCCGTACAATTGGGTAGCGGATGTGGATATCAATGTTCAACGCGGCGGATACAATACGAGTTTGGCAAAGAACGCTTATCTATCAGAACTCAAAGATGTGTCTGATAAAAGCACTTCAAAATCGGACACAATCGCATTGAACAGCGATATTTATGATAACAGCAAAGGTTGGCGCATTACCATCTCATCAAACAAAGAGATACCCAACATCACATCCGTCAAAGCTTACGCCAAAGAGCGCCTCACCAGCGCCTCATTTGTCGCGTTTAATACCACATATGAAAATAGCAACGAGGGACTCATATACAGCCTGCCGTCCCCCCAACCCTTAGATGATCTCTTTATTGATTTGAAAAGAGAAAATCTAATGCTGCCTTTAGGCGTTTTTTATAAGGACGGCGACGAATGGATAAGGCTTGAGAGGCGCGTCGTAAAAAAAGAGGCGCATATAAGACCCTCTGGGGCTATCGTCGCCAAAGAGTTTTTGCTAACCACAAACGGCGGTTTTGGGGAGGATATCCCGCAAGTTACGATATATAGAAAGAGGGCGGATATCATCTTTAATAGCGCCAATAACGCTCCGTTTATCTTAGCTTACGGCTCTTTTGACGCCAAATCACCCGCATTGCCGCTGTATGATTTCCTGCAAGATACCAATAACAATATAACAATTGCCAGCATTGGTAAGCAAGTTAAACTTGACGGAGAGAGCGCACTAAAACCCGTAGTGGTAGCGGAAAAAGCCTCTATGCCTAAATGGGTAATCTGGATATTTTTAGCTTTAGGCGTGGCGTTTTTGGTCTTTTTAGCTTATAAATTAAGTAAAGAGATAAAGGCGGAATAAACCTAATACGCTTATATGAAAAACATATAAGCGTATCGTTAATATCTTATCTTTTTATACTCTTTTTTCTCTATCGTGGAGGCAAATTTGCCCATTCTATCCCATCTTGGGACTTTATTGGAATCCCACGAAAAGTAGATAAACCACGGTTTGCCGATGACAAGCTTGTAAGGCACGCTGCCAAAAAACCTGCTATCTTGCGAATTGTCTCTATTGTCGCCTATCATAAAAAACTCATCTCGCGGGACTTTTGTATAAAACGCGTTGAAGTTGGGGACATCTACATCGACATATCTGCCTTCGTATGGTATAGTTAGCCTCCTAAAAGCGTAATCAAACGGCTCAAACTCATCGACTAATATCTTACTCA
The DNA here is from genome assembly GCA_031274495.1 of Campylobacteraceae bacterium. Classification (GTDB taxonomy): domain Bacteria; phylum Campylobacterota; class Campylobacteria; order Campylobacterales; family Campylobacteraceae; genus JAIRKW01. Next base: position 20,835 of record JAISQB010000007.1, read on the forward strand.
TTGGGATTTTGCGCTCTTGCCGCCAAGGGTTATTTTCCCACGCTACCATATTTATCATCGTTCTGGAATTTGGCTCGTAGTGGATGCCCGGATACTCTTTTATGTATGGGTTTTCGACCCAGAGTTTACCCAAAAGCTCGACTATTTTTTCCTGCGGATAGTTTGCCCTGATATACTCGTCGCCCTCATTGTGGTGCAGATAAAAGGCGTTGTCTGTGTATATCACTTCGTCCCCGCCCACGGCAAAACATCTTTTTACATAATTTTCATCGGTATTTAGGGGATTTAAAAAGATAACGATATCGCCCCTTTGGGGTCTTTTGCCCTCGATGAGGTGACCGTTATTGAAGATGTCGGGAAATACGGGCGTGTTGCTAAACGGTATCCTTGGTATCGAAATGCCGTAAGCGAACTTTTTGGCAAATAGAAAATCCCCCACAAGCAGCGAATTTTGCATAGAGGCGCTTGGGATGATAAAGGCTTGCGCGATAAAAAATATGATAAAAAATACAATGATTATAGTCCCCGTCCAACTGCTCGCGAAGTTGTAGAGTTTGGTAAGAAATCGCTTCATAACACTCTGCCTTTTGCCGCTTTTATGGTGTTGGACAAAAGCATCGCTATTGTCATAGGACCTACACCTCCCGGGACCGGAGTGATGAAAGAACACTTAGGCGCAACGCCTTCAAACTCCACATCTCCCACAAGTTTACCGTCTACTTTATTGACGCCGATATCTACAACTATGGCGCCCTCTTTTACCATCTCTTTTGTGATGAGCCCGGCTTTGCCAACGCCCACTATCAAGAGGTCTGCTTGTTTAGTGTGGGAGGCTAAATCTTTTGTATATATATGACAGATATCAACGGTGGCAAAGGCGTTCAAGAGGAGGTTCATCATAGGCTTGCCTACTATATTGCTCGCCCCGACAACGCAGGCGTTTAAGCCTTTGACATCTATCTTATAGTGCTCCAAAAGCCGCATTACGCCAAGGGGAGTGCAGGGAACAAAGCCGTCAAGCCCCGCTACTAATCTTCCTATATTAAATGGGTGAAAACCGTCCACATCTTTGGCGGCGTCTATCGCCTCTAAGACTTTTGTTTGGTTAACGTGACGGGGCAGGGGGAGTTGCACCAAAATACCGTCGATATTTGGGTTTTTATTCATCATCGCTATCGTTTCAAGGATATTTTCTTCGGATATGGAGGAGGGCATTTTATGGACTATCGAGTAGATACCGGCATCTTCGCACGCCTTCTCTTTCATCTTTACATACAGGTGGCTGGCGGAGTCATCGCCCACCAAGACAACGGCAAGCCCCGCCGTTACACCTTTTTTTTTGAGTTCGTCGGTCTGTTTTTTGATATCGTTTTGTATTAGGGAGGATAGAGTTTTTCCATCTAAAAGCGTCATAAATAGCCTTTTAAAAAATGTTTCGGTATGATACCATTTAACTATTAAATTTTGGCAAAAAAGATATGAAATGCGTCTGATATTTGTACCGCTCTTTCTCATCTCGTCCCTTTTTGCGGACGATTTTATAACAAGAATGGAATACGCAAAACTCCTCTACTCAAACCCGCGCGGCATAGGCTGTGATAAGTGTCACGGCACCAACGCAAAAGGGGGAGTGATAGCAAGCTTCAAACAAAAAGGCGACACCAAAAAGCTCATCGCCCCATCCATCAGCAACACCACAAAAGAGAATTTTTTCAAAGCCCTAAACAGCCCCAAAACCGTTATGCCCAAATACTCTCTTACCAATGAAGAGATGGAGAGCTTGTACGAGTATGTCACAAAGCAGCGTTAGTACAGCGCGTAGCCTATCCCTTTGACGATTTTGACGGTGTTTTCGGGTAGCTTTTTTCTAAGTCTTTTGATGAGGGCGTGCATATTTAAAACAGATGTCTCCGCCCCCTCCCAGATATACTCCTCCATCTCGGAGAATGTGACTATGCGCTGACGGTTTTTTCTAAAAAGTTCAAAAAATAGTATCTCCTTTTTAGCCAGCGCCACCTCTACACCTTTGTCGTCATAGAGTCTACTATTTTCGCAGTTAAACGAGTAACCTCCCGCGAGACTTATCGCGTTGGCGCTCTTTACATTGCAGAGCTTTTTTATCTTTTGCACCAGTTCATAGTTGAAAAACGGCTTTTTTATGTAGTCGTCCGCGCCGATTTCGTAGGATTTTTGTATCTTTTCAAGTTCGTGATTGGAGCTGATGATGATGACAGGCGTCTCTTTGTGGTAAAACCTTATCATATCCAGTACGCTGATGCCATCAAGGGAAGGGACATTGATATCCAAAATATAACAGTGATAGCCGTTGTTTATGGCGTTCAGCGCCTCTTCGCCATCACTAAAAACATCCGTCTTAAAGCCCTCTTGCTCTAAAGTCACCTTTATAAGTTTTGCCAATCTCTCATTATCTTCTAAAACCAATATCTTCACGATTCTACCGCCTCAAGTGATATTTTAAAGCATACCCCGTCGTCTCTGTTGTGTACGCTTATGCGCCCGCCCATCTTATCTTCGATGATGAGTTTTGACATATATAGCCCTATGCCGTGACCGTGTTTTTTTGTCGTAAAGTATGCGTCAAATATGCGCGGCAAGAGTATCTCATCTATACCGCCGCCGTTGTCGCTTATCTCAAGTATGAGGCTGCGCTCTTCATTGTACATATAAAATTTTATGAGTCCGCGCTTTATAAGCTTTTGTTTGCGCTGCTCGGCTATCTGGTCTTTGGCGTTATTTATAATGTTCAAAAGTATCTGCATAAACTCATTTTTGTATCCGACTATCATAAGATTGGTAGCCTCTTTTTTGTCTATGACGATATCTATGTAGTTGTACTTTATCGTGTGGCGGATGATCTTTAGTATCGCCTCTATCGTCTCTTCGATGTTAAATTTTGTCTTCATAGCAGATGGCATAATAAACTTTTGAAAATCACTTATCGTGTCGGTCATATACTGCACCTGTACCATTATATCTTGCACAAATTTACTATCTTTTTCGTTTTTATTAAATGCGTACTCTTGTGCTATCGTAGATATCTCCACAAGCGGGCTTTTCCACTGGTGGGCGATGGAGGAGAAGACTTCGCCTATCTCGGCAAGCTTTGACTGCTGGATGGTAAACTGCTGATGTTTTGTCTTTTCAAGCTCGGCTAAGTGGAGCCGTTTTTCATTTTTGATACGCATATAGATATTGTATAAAAGCCCGATAATGAGCATCACAAGAAATGGGGAGATGATAAAGACGAAATTGATAAAATCCCTATTTTTGTCAAAAAATGTCTTTGGCATATTGATGATCCTATAGTGCTCCACCGCGAGGCTTGGCTGGATATCAAACTCTTTCATTTTGTGGAGGTCAAATTGATAGGCGTATTTATCAAGTGTAGTAGTAAAAAGCGGCGCCACTCTGCCCTCCAAAACATCAAGCGCCACCGTGCCCGTTTTGCGTCCAAGTTCATCTATAAGCACAAGTTTACCGCCAAGCGCCCCGTTGCCGATAAATAGCGTATCGGTGACAAAAACGGGCAATTTCAGCTTTTCAAGCGTCGCGGCTATCTGGCTGTTTCTGTAAAAATTTCCATATTTGTCGTTGTAAAATCGTATATAAAATATCGCCTCATCATCCTTATAAACGGCAAATTTCTCCTCAAGCTCCTTTAGAGTCGACGCCCTTATATACTCTATCTCGATATCTTTTTCATTTTTCGCTATGGCTTCAAGTATAAAGGGGTTAGTATCGTCGCCGTTTTCGCTCCGGTCGTTGATGATGTAGAGCTTTTTTAGATTTGGTATGAGTTTGGATATCATCGGTATGGTTTCGCCGATAGCCCTCTTTTCATACACGCCATAAATCCTATCTTCGAGGCGATTTTTTCGTATCTCCTCTATGGAGTTTCGCTCCAGCCCCGAAAACAAAATAGGCGTATTTGTAAAAAGCTCGTAGTAGTAGCGCAAGACAAAGTCGTAGGCAAATTTATCTATGACGATGATGAGGTCGTATTCTTGGTTTTTCAGCTGGAGTTTGTAGAGTTCTAAAAGTTTTTCATAATACTCTTGCGAACTTATCCTCTTTGAGTCCATATATAAGATATTGACCGCTATATCCGCGCGCTGCGACAAAACCGCATCCAACCCCTTCAATACATCGTCGCTCCACTGAAAGCCTTTGTGGTAAGAGTTGATGATGAGCACCTGCTTGTCCGCATTGGCAAATGCGGCGATGGTACAGAGTAGGATGAGGATTTTTAATATTGCTTTCATAATCGCGCATTTTACAACAAAAAAGTTTTCTAAAAAGTAATAAAAAAAATTAAAAAGGTGTTTTTACTTAAAAATAAATATCATATGAATAGGACGCCAAAGCGGCGTCCTTGTTTGCTAATACTTTAAAAATAGTTTTTGAATCTCTTTTGGATCGCTCGTTTTTGTAAGAGCCAACATCAAAAGCACTCTTGCTTTAGCCGCGTTTAAAGAGTTCGCCGCGATGAAGCCAAATTTCTTATCGTCTACCTCACCTTCCAAAGTTGTACTGCCATTTGGAACGCGAGAGCTTCTTACGACTACCACGCCATCTTTAGCAGCTTGCGCTAATGCGTCCTGCGTGGATGGGAAGAGGTTGCCGTTGCCCATACCGGCGTGTATGATACCTTTTGCCCCTGCCTCTACCGCGGCTTTGACAAATGTATCGGAGTCTTCGGGGTGGGCGAAAAGTATATCAACGCGTGCCAACTCCTCGATTTTGCTCACATCAAACTCCGAATTTACCGTATGCGCTTTGGTGGGCTGCATAAAATACTCGACATTGCCGTAAAATACCGTGCCGATTTTGCCGGAGTTGGGAGAGGCGAAAGTTTGCACGGAGGTTGTGATGGTTTTTGTGACATCTCTGGCGCTGTGTATCTCGTCATTCATCACGACAAGCACACCTTTGCCCGCACTCTCTTTATTGATAGCTACATTGACGGCGTTGTAAAGGTTCATCGGACCATCCGCGCTCATAGATGTCCCCGATCTCATAGCCCCCACAAAAACGATAGGTTTTTTACTTTTTGCCGTTAGGTGCAAGAAGTAGGCGCTCTCCTCCATAGTGTCCGTCCCGTGGGTGATAACTATGCCGTCTACATCTTTTCGCGCTAAGAGTTCATTGACCCTTTTGGCAAGCTTTAGCCAGACTTTATTGTTCATCTCTTGCGAGCCTATGCTTGAGATTTGCTCGCCTTTGATGGTGGCTATCTCATTTATGGCAGGAACTGCGGCTATGAGTTTATCTACTGTGACGGCGCCCGCCGAGTAGCTGCTCTTTATCTGCGAATCGCCAGCTCCCGCGATGGTACCGCCCGTAGCAAGGATATAGATCGTAGGCTTTGCGAACGCGAAAGCACAGGAGATGAGAAGTAAAATGGATATTTTTTTGAACAAATTCATTGTAATTTCCTTTTAGAGATATTCTAAAACCAACAAACCGTCTTAATGTATGAGTGATATGAAGCGCCCTAAGACGCCTCATATATGATTTAAATAAACAGTGCCGATACCAAAAATCCAAGCGTAACAGCAATAGCGATAGCCAATACTCCCGGGAACAAGAACGGATGGTTAAATACAAATTTTCCTATCCTCGTACTTCCCGTGTCGTCCATCTGCACAGCCGCCAAAAGCGTTGGGTATGTGGGCAGCACGAACAGCGCGCTCACAGCCGCGAAAGAGGCTACCATCGTAGAGGGCTCAACGCCAAGTAAAATCGCCGTTGGTATAAGCGCTCTTGCCGTAGCCGCTTGCGAATATAAAAGCGTACTTGCGAAAAATAGCACGACCGCCAACATCCAAGGGTAGTTTTGCAGTAAATTGCCCGCGACATTTTTGATGCCCGCGATATTGCCGTCCACAAATGTAGAGCCAAGCCAAGCCACGCCAAGTACGCAGATACAAGCCGTCATACCCGACTTAAATGTCGAAGCGTTGAGTACCTTGTTCGTATCTATCTTGCAAAAAAACGAGATAAGCGTAGCGATAGTTAGCATAAACATAATGATAGCCGCGTCGCGTCCGACTACGGGATTTTCTATCCAAGCGACATTTTTACTGATAGCCGTAGCGTATAAAACGACCGCCAAAATGCCTATCAAAAATAGCAACACCGAAAGTTTCGCACCCTTGTTTGCCACATACACTTGCTGACCTCTGAACTCTATCAAGCCGTTTTTAAGTCTCTCTTGATAGACGGGGTCTTTACCTAAGTCTGTGTCGAAAAGGTTGCAGATGAAAGCTGTTATCATACAAGCCGTAAAGGTCGTAGGGATACAGATGGCTAAAATAGTCAAGTACCCAACCCCAAGAGGCTCCAACGCGCCGCTCATAAATATAACGGCAGCCGAAACAGGCGAAGCGGTGATGGCGATTTGTGACGCGACAACTGAGACGCTTAACGGCACTGAGGGCTTGATTCCTTGCTCTTTAGCGACCTCCGCGATAACGGGAAGCGCTGAAAAAGCGGTGTGTCCCGTGCCTGCGAATATCGTCAAAAAGTAGGTTACGGTAGGACCTAAAAATGTGATATATTTTGGATTTTTCCTTAAAACCCTCTCCGCCAAATGCACCAGATAATCAAGCCCGCCCGCCACTTGCATAGCCGCGATTGCCGCGATGACGGACATAATTATCAAGATAACATCGATAGGGATTAAGACTTTATCCCCCGTGATACCACCAGGGTTCATTCCCAAAAGTAGACAAAGGACGATTAGTCCTATGCCGCCTGCGTAGCCTATAGCTATGCCGCCTAAGCGCACACCTATAAATATAGCCCCCAACACTACAGCTGCCTGTAGTATCAAAAGCAGTTCTGGACTCAAAAAAGCACTTAACATTGCTTTGCTCCTTTATTTTTTGCCATTTCCGTTCTGGTTAGCGTTTAATTTATGTTTTTCGGATAGTCCGAAGTTGCGGGGTTTGATCATATTTTCAGGTCTGATGATATCATCAAGCTCCTCTTTTGCCAAAAGCCCTCTCTCAAGCACTATGTTATAGACTGACCCGCCGCTCTCCAAAGCCTCTTTAGCTACTGAAGTGGAGTTTTCATAACCGATGAAAGGGTTCAAAGCAGTTACCAAGCCGATACTATTGAGCACCAACTCTTTGCATCTCTCTTTGTTCGCCGTGATACCGTCCACGCAGGTATATGCAAGGGTTTTAAAGGCGTTGCACATCATAATGACGGAGTTAAAGAGGTTGTAAGCGATGACAGGCTCAAAAACATTAAGCTGCAACTGTCCGCCCTCACTTGCCAATGTAACGGTGATATCAGAGCCTATCACTTGGAAGCAGACTTGATTGACCACTTCTGGGATGACGGGGTTAACTTTACCCGGCATTATAGAGCTTCCCGGCTGCATAGCGGGGAGATTTATCTCGTTAAATCCTGTCCTTGGACCTGAACTTAAAAGTCTCAAATCATTACAAATCTTTGACATCTTAGTAGCGACTCTTTTTAAAACTCCTGATATCTGCACATAAGCGCCCGTATCTTGAGTAGCCTCGACCAAATCTTTCGCCGTGATAAACGGTCTGCCGGTAACCTCTTGAAGTTTGCTCTCTACCAACTTTGAGTAGTCAGGGTGTGAATTGATACCCGTACCGATAGCCGTAGCGCCGAGGTTCATCTCTCTTACCAACTGTCTTGCCTCGTCTACTCTTTGGATATCTTCGCCTATCATAATGGCGTAAGTTCTGAACTCCTGCTCCAAAGTCATAGGCACAGCGTCTTGCAGCTGCGTTCGTCCCATCTTGATGACATCTTTAAATTCAGTTGCTTTATTGGCAAACGAGCTTTTGATGATGTTCATAGCCTCTATCAAGTCGCCCAGCCTCTCATAAAGAGCTATGCGAAGAGCAGTGGGGTAGGCGTCGTTTGTGGATTGTGAAAGGTTCACATCATTGTTTGGGTGGAGGTATTTGTACTCGCCTTTTTTGCGACCCATAAGTTCAAGTCCTATGTTGGCGATGACCTCGTTAGCGTTCATATTTGTCGAAGTTCCCGCTCCGCCTTGTATCATATCTACTACAAATTGGTCGTGATACTTGCCGCCGATGATCTCATCACACGCCTCACAGATAGCGTTTTTCTTCGTCTCGTTAAGCAAATTTAATTCGTAATTTGCCAAAGCCGCCGCTTTTTTTACAAGAGCCAGTGATTTTATAAAGGTAGGAAAGCTCGAAAGCTTCACACCCGTTATGTTAAAGTTCTCTTGTGCTCGTGCAGTTTGCACACCATAGTAACAATCGTTTGAAATCTCTTTGTCGCCGATCAAATCGTGTTCTATACGAAAAGACATCGTCGCCTCCTTGAAAATTTTCGTAAATTATAAATTAACAAAAAGATTTTAAAACGATTTTTTTACAGCGCGGTTACGGTGCAATTTTGACCTTCGATATCAAACTCAATCAGTTTTAAAAATTTTTGGGTATAATATCTCCCTTTTTACTACTTCCAAACTCACAAAGGAGTAAATGCTTATGTCAGCGCCAAAAGATGTATTTACAGATTTAAAAGAATTTTTGAAAAAAAATGAAAAAGGGCACGTAACTTACGATGAATTGATAGAGTTTTTCCCCAAACAACCCACCCCGATAGTTACCAAAAAGATAGAATCACTTCTAAAAAAACACAATGTTATCCTCGTCACCTCCGCCGAAATAGCCAAAATGCGCAACCTCGAAGAAGCCAAAAAAAGAGAGCAAGAGAAGCAAAAGCTCCAAGACGAGGCGCTTGAAGATGAGTTTGATTTAGCCAATGAAAAAGAGCTTTTGGAGTGGTCCAGAAGCGATAGCCCCGTTAGGATGTATTTAAGAGAGATGGGGCAGATATCTCTTTTGACAAAAGATGAAGAGGTGTTTATCAGCAAAAAGATAGAGCTCGGCGAAGATATCATCATAGACGCCTTTTGCTCCGTGCCTTACCTTATCGACTTTATCCTTGAGTACAAAGAGGCGCTTGTCAATAGAGAGCGCCGCGTAAAAGAGCTCTTCAAAAGTTTCGACGATGAACTCGAAGACGACGAAGAGGAGGGCGAGCTGGAAGATGAGGAAGAGGGCGAGCTGGACGAGAGCGGCGAAGCCAGAAGAGCGCCGACCAAAAAAGAGCTAAAACGCTCTGAAAATGTCATAGAGAGCTTCAAAGCCTTAGAAAAAGCCAAAAAAGAGTGGATGAAGTTCACCGCCAAAATGAACGAAAACAAAAATCAAGATGAGTCTTTAGAGCACAATCTCGCGGTCGCCTACAAAAAAAGAGTCTTAAAAGAGAAACTGATGGACTTAGGACCGACGAGCAAACTCATAAACGAACTCGTCCGCGCCATTGAGGGTGCCCTAAAGGGTGACTCGGAATTTGAAAAAGAGTTAAAGAGATTGGAGTACAAACTATCGCTTTTTAACGACACGCTCAAAGAAAATCACAGAAAGATTTTAGCCAAGATAACGGAGCTTAGTAAAGATGAGATAGCCGCTTTAGTGCCTGAGACTACGATGATTTCGACATATACCGAGATAAAAAAGCTTTTTCAAACCAAAGAGGCTTCCAAAAAGTCGTTTAACCTTGAACCCGAAGCTCTAAAAGAGGTCTTAGAGCAGATAAAACGCGGCAAAAAGATAACCGACAAAGCAAAAGAGAGGATGTCCAAGTCAAACCTGCGCCTTGTCGTCTCCATCGCCAAGCGCTACACCAACAGAGGCTTACCTTTCCTTGACTTGATACAAGAGGGCAATATCGGACTTATGAAAGCGGTCGATAAATTTGAGTACAAAAAAGGGTTCAAATTTTCAACATACGCCACTTGGTGGATAAGACAAGCCATTAGCCGCGCTATCGCCGACCAAGCAAGAACCATCAGAATACCCATACATATGATAGAGACCATCAACCGTATAAACAAAGTGGTAAGAAAACATTTGCAAGAAAACGGCAAAGAGCCTGATGTGGAGACTATCGCAAAAGAGGTCGGATTAAGCCCCGACAAAGTGCGCAATGTCATCAAAATCACAAAAGAGCCTATCTCTTTGGAAGCCCCGATAGGCAACGAAGACGACGGCAAATTCGGCGATTTTGTGGAGGATAGAACCACCCTTTCACCCATAGAGCATATACTAAAAGGCGACTTGAAAAACCAGATAGACGAAGTACTTGAGCAGTTAAATGAGCGCGAAAAGGCGGTCATCAGGATGCGTTTTGGACTTTTGGACGACGAGAGCGACAGAACGCTTGAAGAGATAGGCAAAGAGCTAAATGTCACAAGAGAGCGCGTAAGACAGATAGAGAGCTCAGCCATCAAAAAGCTAAAACACCCAAAAGTCGGCAAAAAGCTAAAGAGTTACATAGAGGGCTAACTATTATCAAATAGTAGGCAAAAAGCTTGACGGATGAGAAAGACGAGCAGGGTAGATAGGTTATCTTTGAGCGGTGAGCAAAGAGATAGGGTGCGCGCGATAGAAGAGGGGTATACGAAAGATACGGCGGAGTATTATATTGCTTTGGCAAGAGCCGTTTACGGGGACTACTGTCTGGGCGATATGACGCTTGAGGAGGTATCTATCATTATGAATACCACCAGAGAGCGCGTGAGGCAGATAGAGAGTACGGCTATCAAAAAATTGAAAAGCCCAAAGATCGGCAGGATTCTTATAGAATATCACAAAGGTTGAACGCTTGATACAATTTTACGAACAGTGGTTAGACAACGACTACAATCCGTTTGTGCTTTTTGACTCAAACGGCAAGATAGTGATGATAAACCAAGAGGCGCAGTATCTGCTGTCGCAAGTTTTGCCAAAAGAGCTTTTCGATATGGCAAGCGCGTATGCCAATGTCACCTTTGGCTTCAAAACGACCCTTTTTGATTTTCGCTTCGGCGAGGGTCTATTCTACGGCATCACGGTAGGCTACCTGGACGACGACCACATAGGCATCAAACTCTACAAAACGCCCGTTAAAAGATTTGTATCATTCAACGAAAGCGGCGAATTTGTCAATGTCTACTCGCTTTTGGATTTGTGTATCAGCGCGGTCTCCATAAGCCGCAAGATAGCCTTCAAAAAGGACTTTGACCCGACATTTCCCGAGCTAAAACTCCAGATAGAAAAGTTCACACAACTCGTAAGCAAAGTATTCGACAGCCACCAAAGCACCGCGACTATCACGACAAAATTAGTCGTAAAAACAGGCGAATATATAAAATTCAACGACAAAAAATACCCCATCTTCCTCCTAAGCATAGAAGGCGGCGAACGAGACCCTCACAAAGAGCAGTCAATAGAACAATTAGCCCAAGGTATGAACTGCACAGTATATTTCAAACCCAAAGAGACGGTAATATCGTCTCCAATGATCTGTGCGTAAATTCGCTATTTGTTGTACCTGTACGCAATATCACAAAGCGTGCCAATCGCGGAGGAATGCGGGAATCTGCCCCTCTCCCGTCATTGCAGGCTTGACCCGTAATCTCCATACGCACAGCGTCTCTTTTTGCTAAAAACCGTAGAAATTTATAGATAATTTCAAATCAGATATTGTTATGTTTTTTTAACTTGGATTCCCGCTTTAGCGGGGGCAGGCGTGACAAAAAAGAATAAAATGTTCCTTTTAGACTCACATTCCATCCCTTTTCCCCACACAAAAACCACTAACACTAAAAAAACAATCCCTATATAAAACAGATACACATTATCTCATAATCCCCAAAATATCATTTTTTTAAGACATTTCATTACTTAAACTTTATCGTCTCATTTAAAATAACAATAACAAGAAAAGAGTTATATTTATGTGTAAACTAAAAACAATCAATAAAACAAGTTTGGTTTTTATCCTTATCTGTCTAAACCTTCAAACACTCACTATCCTTAATAAATTACCTGAAGAGATATATTACAAGTAATCTCTCTTTTCATCAACCCAAACCCTCCCTTAATCCAAACTCTAAAATTTACAATAAATTCATACATCCATTAAAGACCATTTCCCAAATTATCTCAAAAAATAAAATATCAGTTCTATATACATCGTAAAACTTTAATTTTACTTATCATAAGTTAGTATAAGTACGGATCTGAAAAATAAGGATTTGAACATGTTGAAATTTTTGGCAAACGGTTCGGTTTCGTTTTTCAATAAAATAGTCCCCAATACCCTACAGTGTACGGGGGGGGGGCGATTTATATGACAATCACAAATACGCCCGCACCGTTACCATTTTTCCACAACAAGACCACTAACAAAAACCCCCACACAATCCCAACCGTCTCAAATCGACGGATTGCATATTTTACAGATTCAACGATAAAATCTCTTCACTTTCACAATAGAGGAGGCAACAGCCCACCCTCAGAGAGATCTATTATGAAGATAGGGGGAGGTCCGCCTAAATATATACGGCTCCCTCATCCTTTGTGTCATCCCTTTAAAAAACAACCTTTCTCTCTTTTCGCCCTAAAACAGACAAACATCATCAACACTCACCCCTCCCCCATAAGCGGGTATCCGGAACATCAAACGTTCTTCAATAAGACTTTGTGCTCCATATTTTCATTTTTTTTTGGATACCTGCTTATGGGGGGAGATAGTATAAGGAGTTCCAAATGTTGAAGTTACCATCAAATAATCCTATTTTGTTTTTAATCAAAGTCGTTTTTACTGCTTTTGTATCATTTTTCTTTTTATTAGGCTGCGGCAGTAGCGGTAATTTGGGGAATGATTACAAAAATGTCTACACCGCTACGTTTTTTAGTGATGACGGCACCGTTCTGCATAAGTTGGAGGTACCCAAAGGTCAATCTTTTGAAGTTCCTTTGTCTCCTAT
>JAISQB010000079.1 GCA_031274495.1 Campylobacteraceae bacterium
CGAGTCCCGCAGCTCCCTTGAATAAATTAAAACAGGAGGGTACCCCGTAGGGGCAGTGTCAACTTTGGGGGTTGTTTCTTTGGTTACTTTCTTTTTGATAAAAGAAAGTAACAGGAAAACAAAAAGAGTTTGAATGAAATCAAAAATGATGAAACCTATTTTATGCTCTTAAATGTAATGGAGATTCCGTGTCAAGCACGGAATGACGGAAGATGGAGTGACGAGGAATCTTTGTGGTTGAACTTATAAAATGTTCGACCGTTAGGGTTCCTCGTCGTCAATAAATCGGCTCTGTCGGAACGACGAAAAGAGGGGATTTGCACCTATCACGCGTAAGGCGTTAAAAAACCACCCTCCATCTATCTTTTATATACATAAGAGTTTGGGTTTTGATGATTTTTTTGCCGTTTTTGTCTGTATAGGAAAAATCTATCTGTGCTATCTTGCCGTCGTCGTAGAATGTGGCGCTGTCGTAAGTTATGTTTTGTGGGGTTGGTTCGTTTGCGGGTAGCTGTTTTTCATCGGCGGGTTTTTTGTAGAAAAAGATGGACTCTAACGCCTCTTTTGTGTTGCCGCTTGCGAGCTTTTGGTGAAAATCTTCTAATGCTTTTTGGGCGTCCTCTATCTCGCCTTTTGGCTTTGTCAAATCTTTAGGAAAAAGCGTTTTGCCCTTTTTGTCTTTTACTATCTTCATCCCTTCGATATCCGCTACTTTGATTTCGCCCGTGAAGTGGTCATATGTCTCAAAAACGATTACATATTGATTGCCCTTTTCGTTGTGGGCGTGCAGGCTGTTGTCTATGTGGCTTCCGTGTAGTACTCGCTCTACGCGCAGGTCGTCTTCGCCATTTTTGTCAAAGAAGTAGACATTTAGATATCTGTACTGCTGCTGCACAACACTCGTATATCCGTTTGCGTATTGTTGCACTTCTATGTATGCGGGCTCGATGACGAATTTGCCCTTTTTGTTGAGCGCGCCCCATAGTTCGCCTACTTTGACCCAAGCAAAATTATTGTGCACAAAGCTGATTGCGAGGTCAAATTTGGGCTCTATGACAAACTCCCCTTTTGTGTCGATGTAGCCCCATTTGCCGTTTGATTTAACCGCCGCCAAGCCGCCGTCATAAAACTCACCGCAATGTTCAAACTTAATATCTATCGCGACTTCGCCTTTTGTGTTGATAAAGCCGCATTTATCGTTTAAATCGACCATCGCCAAGCCGCTTTTTTTGGAAAAATCACTTATATGCGTATATGTGGGCTCTACTATAAATTCCGCGTTTTTGTTGATGAGCCCATACTTGCCCTCTAACTTAACGGGCGCTAAAGAGTGCGAGAAGCTGCCCGCCGCATCGAACTTAGCCTCTATCGCAAACTCCCCTTTTTCGTTTATGAAGCCCCGTTTTTCCCCTATCTTGACCGCCGCCAACCCTTCGCCAAATTTCCAAACTTTGTCAAATTTGGGCTCGATGACAAAAGCTAACTTTTTATCTACATACCCGCACCCGTACTCTTCTATGCAGTACGGATAGAGATTTTGCGCCACACAAAACACCGCGCAAATGCACAGCAACATAAGATATCTCACTTTTCCTACCTTCCCATCAAAATTTTCCAACCGTCCTTGGTCTTGATAAGACTAAACGAACTTTTCGCCATACTTGTATCGCCGCCCTTATCCTCATAGCCCACCGTAACTTCGGACAGGGTGTAGTCGTTGCAGTATTTTACATTGTCGATTTTGGGCTTATTGTCTTGCCGTTGGATGCTTAGCTGCCATAAAAAATCGGCATATCTTTTTCTAAACTCATAGTTGGAGTCTTTATAAAACAGGCTCTCATACATAAATCCCATAGCGGGAAATTTAAAATTTATACCCGCTTTCATCACCGTCTGGAGCGTGACCCCCTCAAAGCCCCTTTTGGTATCACTAAAAAAGCCCATCACTACGGCTTCTGGCGTATCTGAAACTTTGCCGGTATACTTTTTGGTGGGTAGTACGATATCACCCTTTTTATTTTGCACGACCGCTACGCCGCAAATTTCCCGCACTCGCGCCACATCGGAGTATGAGCCCTCTTCTTGGTGTCGTCTTGTCGTCAAATCATCCACCGCTTCGTTTATCTTTCGGATAAAATCGGCGTTTTTGTCATAGCTGCCTTCGATATCCACTCCGACGGTATTCATATGTAAGGTGGCATTCCCGACCTTGAACTTGCCGCTGTAAGAGCCGTCATCTTTGTATTTTGGCTCGAGGATAAATTCGCCTTTTGAGTTAGCCATCCCATAAATATATGGTTGCCTGTCGCCCCCATTCAACCTAACTTGCGCCAATCTAATCGGATAAAAATATTTCACATTATCATATATAGGTTCAAGGACTACCTTAGCCTCTTTTTTGCTAAGCATCCCATATTTTTGATTGATATTAAAGATATACATATCGTCTTCTTCACTATATCTATCTGCCCCTCCCACCAATAGATTGCCCGCTTTATCGTAAAAATCGCAAATGAAACGCACGGATTTTTTCTCTTCCTTTACTTCCGTTACGGTCTTTATCACATTGTCTTCGTTTAAACTCTTTTTGGGGTTGGCGGAGGTTGAGCTGTTTTTATCGGCAAGGCAAGGTGGCGGGTCGGCGATAAATTCGCCTTTTTGGTTGATGAATTTTAGTTTTTCATTTGCCATTCGCACTAGCGCCGAGCCGCATTTAAAATCATACGCCTTTTGAAATCTGGGCTCAATGACAAAATCCCCCTCTTCGTCTATATATCCCCAACCCCAACCCTCTACAAAAAAGGGCGAAAGCGTCTGATTGGCGGACAAAGTCAATACAAGCACGCCAAGCAAAATCAAAATACGAACCATCCCCTCCTCCTTGTGGGTAGATAATCTTACAAAAATTCCTTAAAGTCGTACTTTGACTCTATCAATTTTTTTCTGATGCTCTCTTGGTGCTCTTTGCCTTTGGTCTCCAGCGTGATAGTTATATTGGCGTCGCCGAATTCAAGCGTGGTGGATATCCTGTCGTAGTCTATCTTGACGATGTTGGCGTTCACCTCTTTGAAGATGTCGGTGAGTCTGAGCAGGGCGCCCGGTTTGTCTATGAGCGTTACTATGAGTGTCATTTTTCTGGCGGATTTGACGAGACCTTTTTCTATGATGACGGAGAGCATTTGGACATCTATATTGCCGCCGCTCAAAATTGTGCCTATCTTCTCATCAGGAAAAAATGGGAATTTTTGGTGCATAATAGCGGCAACTCCCGCAGCTCCCGCCCCCTC
>JAISQB010000091.1 GCA_031274495.1 Campylobacteraceae bacterium
CGCGTAATCGCGATTTTCTCTTCCCCCCATTTTGACACTGCCTCCTGTTTTGATTTATTCAAGGAAAAAGAGCGAGGACCTGTTTGAGCGTTAGCGAGTCCCGCAGCTCCCTTGAATAAATTAAAACAGGAGGGTACCCCGTAGGGGCAGTGTCAACTTTCATGGGGGTCATTTCTTTGGTTACTTTCTTTTTGAGAAAAGAAAGTAACAAGAAAACAATAAAGTTTTGAATGAAAAAAGGTTGATAGAACCTATTGTATATTCTTTGATTGCTTATGTTTTTTTAGTTTGGATTCCCGCCTGCGCGGGAATGACGGAGAGGAAGGCAAAGACGCTTTTTATATTTGGATTCCCGTTTTCACAGAAATAACAGAGAAAAGTTGGAATATCCCCACATTACTTGCTTTGTGATACGCTAAAGCGCGGGGATGGGCATAAAAGTGTAGGTAAATGCCACCGACACTACACATCATCCTCAATGCTCGTGCGGATGTGTATGCGGGGGTAGTCCGTCGTGAGTGTGGGTTAGTTTGGGGTTTGTTGTATATTCTAGTCCGTTGGGGGTGATTTTGTAGATTTTGTGTACGATGGATTCTATGAACTCTTTGTCGTGGGAGACTATGATGATGCTTTTGTTTATCTTTTTTAGTATCTCGACGAGGCGGAGTTGTACTTCGAAGTCAAGCCCGGATGTGGGTTCGTCTAAGAGCATTAGTTTGGGTTGTGTTATTAGGACGCCGGCTAATGCGGCTAATTTTTTTTCGCCGCCGGATAGGTGGTAGACGACCTTTTTTGCAAGGTGTGAAATGCCAAGTTCGCTTAAGATAGCTTGCGTTTTTTCTCTTGCTTCTTCTTTGCCGACGCCGCGCGCTAAAAGGCTGAAGGCTACATCGTCTTCTACTATCGGGGCTAAAAATTGGTTGTCTGAGTCTTGCAAAAGATAGCCCACCATATGTCTGATGGATTTAAAATCATCGCTGCTATTTATCTTTTGGTGGAAAAGTTCGACACTCCCCTCTTCTACTTTGCAAAGCCCGACGATACTCTCCAACAGAGTCGTCTTGCCGCAGCCGTTTGGTCCTATGATGGCAATCTTTTCTTTGTGGGATACATCAAGCGTTATGTTTTTTAAGAGCTCCCTGCCCTCCACTTTGACGGATAGATTTTTGATATTTACAGAACAACTCATACGATAGCTCCAAAGCGCGCCACAAGCGATATGGCAGTGATAAAACAAAGAGCGATATCATAGCGGCTCATAACTTCGTGCGCGCTTAGCGTGTAAACTTCACCCTTAAATCCCCTGATCATCATACTCTTTTGAAGCCCTTTTGCCCGCTCATACGCACGGATGATTAAAGTCCCCACAAAACCAGCCGTGATTTTATAGCTCAAAAGGTCGGTTTTGGGTTTAAATCCCCTGATATATAGGGCTTTTTTGAAAAGGGCAAATTCGCGCTTTATAAGAAAGATAGACTTTGCCGTGAAAAAGACGATGGAGGAGAGTTTGTGGGGTGCGCGCAGTCTATGGAGCGCTAAGGCTATGTCAAATTCGTTTTTTTGATAAAATAATAAAAGCATCATCAATAATATAAGATTTGAGCGCAAAAATATCAAAAGCGCGGTATCATAATCGCCCTGCAAAAGCAAAGTTGCAACCACAATCGCCACAAAGATATTCAAAAAAAGCAGCCTCCAAAGCGCCGCCTTTAACGCCCTATAGTTCATAAAAATCAAAAACAGTATAGGCAAAAACATAAAAACATATATATGTTGTTGCAACGCCACGGCGAAACTGTAAACAAATATCACCGCGAGCGCAACAAACGAAGAGATGGATCTCATTTTTTCCTTTTGAAAAACCATAATAGACCAAAAATTACCGCCATAATCAAAAAAGCGATGAGCGCATTATACCACGGCATATCGGATGGGAGGTTTTGCGCGTCCTCTTTTGTGAGGCTTTTTAGGGCATATTTTGTCTGTTGGAAGTGCCCCATACCCCCATCAACGCTTATCACGACCTCATCTTGCGAAGCGTCCATAGACGCCTTGCCTTCGTCGTTGGTGAAGAGTTTGGCTATCTCGTTGTCATTTGTATCTTTAACGATGATTTCGCAATTTTTGCAGGGTGATGATTTTGTAAAATAGCTCTGGATAAAGAGCGTGCCGTTGTCGTCGTAAACAAAAACGCTTAATTTGTGGGCGGACAGAGTGCCCAACATCAGGATTGTTAATAAAACTATTTTTCTAAACATAAAAATTTCCTTATTTTTTTAAAAAAGAGGGTTGAACTTTTTCGATGAAATTCAAAGCCAAGAGAGTGATGATCCCCTCTACGATCATTACCGGTATGTGCGCTAAAAAGGCGATTTTAGCCGCTGCCAAAAACTCATCTTTGTTTAAAAACAGCACAAAAGACAATATCAGCGCGCCGAAAGTTATAGGCACAAAACCAACGCAAAACCAGATGATCTGCTTTTGCCATATTTTTTTATACGGTATACGAAAGATAGCGTAACCGACAAGTGCGGGTGTGGCGAGCGTGAAAAGGTTGATACCAAGCGTCGTTATACCGCCGTACCCGAACAAAACACCTTGTAATAACAAGGCAACAAAGATCGCTACATATGCCCTTACCCCCAAAACTGCCCCGACTATGCCGTTCATTATCAAGTGTACCGATGTGATCCCCAGAGGGACATAGACAAACGACGCTACAAAAAATAGCGCGGAAAAGGCTGAGACTTTGGGGATGTCGTCGCTTTTTAGGGTTTTTAGGGCGTAGATGAGAACGAGCGTGGAGACTACCGCGCCCGCTATTAGGATTTTGGGTTCTAAGATACCTTCGCTTATGTGCATTATTTGACGCTCTCAGTTTTTAGCCAAAGGACCGCTCCAAGCTCCACAGGGTACTCTTTACCGCCCTTTTTTATCGTCTCGTCGTCATCTATAAGCGCGGCAAATCCCCACCAACCCTCAAACGGCAACGCAGCGTGAAAAACGCCGTTTTGGTCTGCTTTTATCACTTGCGTGACATACATATCGTTGGGGGCTTTGAGCTTTTTCGTGTTGTAAAACTCTATCTCGATTTCGGCATTTGGGACAGGTTTGCCCTTATAAAGCACTTGACCGCTGAATATATTTCCGACATATAGTGAATACGGACGAGAAAGCGGGATAATTTCAGCTTTTAGTCCAATTGGCTCGTCCCAACCCTCGCCTGAACCAAACGCGTCTATGATAGTCTTAGTCTGATGGCGGATAAATTTATCTTCCGCAGGCTCAAAATATGGCACGGGATCAACATAAAACTGATAAACTCCGGGCTCTTTTACTGTGTATTTGGCACTCCAGACGCTCTGTTTCTCTTTTTTACCGGACTTTAAAGAGTTAAGAAACGACGTCTTTTTGCCCTCCGTAAATACGCCCGCGTCTTGTGGCTTTACCATATTCATAAGCTCTTGCTCGAATGGGTGCGTGAATTCATAAGCCAAATTCACTTCGTTGCCGCTCTCGTTTGTGAGGACGATTTTGTCTGTAAAGACAACCTGAAAATGCGCAAACGCCGACGCAGCGGCGAACAGTAACGCAAATGGTAATACTCTCATAGATATACTCCTACTTTGATAATATTAATTTTGAACGCGTATTATTGCAAAGTTTTCATAAAAACAAGTTGAGGGGTGGAGCGGCGATTTATTCTCTACTATTTCTCTCATATTTAATATATAACTTTCAGCATACCTTACAAATTATCTCATATTTCTTGTTTTTTAGCTATTTGAAAGCCAAATAAAGCATACCCAAGCCAAATTGTAAAAAATATAGCAGCGCCCTATTTATCGATATTTTGACAAAGCGGGCGGGCTCTTTTTTATTATATTTGACTAAGTCAATAAAAATACTCTTGTTTTTTCTATTTTTCTATGCTACAATGCGCTTCAAGATTTTTCACAAGGATGAAACTTGAGCGAAGCTATAGGGAATATTTTAGATTTGGTAGGTAATACGCCGCTTATAGAACTCAAATCCGTAACCGCCCATCTAAAAAATGTAAAAATATACGCCAAAGCCGAATATATGAACCCCAGCGGCTCCGTCAAAGATAGAGCGGCGCGCGCGATGATACTTCACGGCATTAAAAGCAAAGCGTTCACGAAAGATAAGATATTGATAGACGCCACGAGCGGCAACACGGGCATATCTTACGCGATGATGTGCGCGCACCTTGGCTACAAAGCCGCCATCTGCGTCCCAAAAAATGCCAATCTCGAAAGAAAAAGGCTACTAAAAGCTTTCGGCGCACAGATCATAGAGACAGACCCGCTTTTAAGCTCGGACGGCGCGGTGGGCGTCGCAAAAGAGATAGCTTTAAGCGAACCTGAAAAATACTTTTACCCCAACCAATACGCAAACGAAGAGAACCCCAAAGCACACTACAACTCAACGGGCATTGAGATATGGCGGCAAAGCGGCAAAAAGGTGACACACTTTGTCGCAGGTGCGGGCACGGCGGGGACATTTACGGGCACTTCAAGCAGGTTAAAAGAGTTCAACAAAAACATCAAAACCATCCTTATGCAGCCCGACTCACCATTTCACGCGTTAGAGGGGATGAAACATTTAGCCTCGTCACCCATCAAAGGCTTTCACGACGAGTCGTTAGTGGATGAAGTGGTGGAGGTAAACAGCGAAGAGGCGCACGAGACAGCTTTAAGGTTAGCCAGAGATGAGGGGCTTTTTGTGGGATTTAGCTCGGGAGGAAATGTCAGCGCGGCTTTGAAGGTAGCCCAAAAGGCGCAGGCGGGTTCTGTCATAGTGACGATACTTTGTGATAACGGATTTAGATATCTTACGGACGATTTATGGGAGAAGAGATGATAGTTTTAGACAGAGAATTTGCGCAGGAGATAAACCTGCACGCTGAAGCCTCTTACCCCGATGAGTGCTGCGGCATTTTGCTGGGCATTTTGGGCGAAGAGAAAGAAAAGATAGTCAAAAAATTGCTAAATATTGACAACGCCAGAGATGAGGCAAATAGACACAATAGATTTTTGATAACCCCCGCGGACTTTGCAAAGGCATCATTTGCGGCGATAAAAGAGGGGCTTGAGATAGTGGGCTTTTACCATTCGCACCCCGACCACCCATCTGCCCCATCGCAGTATGATCTGGAGCACGCGTGGCCTTTTTACTCATACATCATCGTATCGGTGAAAAAGGGGCAAGCGGACATTATCTCATCTTGGGAACTTGAAAACGACAGAACTAAATTTAACGCTGAGGCGATAAAAGGAGCATAAAATGGCAGTTACGATTTTGATACCGACCGCTTTGAGGCAATTTACCGACAATCTATCGGAGATTGAAGTAGAAGCAAGCAGTGTAAGAAAAAGTTTGGAGAGGCTAAAAGAGGCTTATCCTGACCTTGAAAAACATATATTTTCACCCGACGGCGCTCTTCGCAACTTTGTGAATGTGTATGTGAACGAGGATGATATAAGGCAAAAAGATGGCATCGATACCGCTTTGAAGGACAAAGATGTCGTTTTGCTTATCCCATCCATCGCGGGCGGAATAGACTCAAAGGATGTACCCCTGCGAACTTTCACGCGAAGAGATAACAAGATATAGCCGCCATCTCATACTGCCCGAAGTTGGGCTTGAGGGGCAAAAGAGGCTAAAAAACGGCAAAGTTTTGCTTATCGGCACAGGCGGGCTTGGCGCTCCTATCGCTCTGTATCTTGCGGCGGCGGGAGTGGGGACTATCGGGCTTGTCGATTTTGACGAGGTGGATGTCTCAAATTTGCAGAGGCAGATCATCCACTCCACAAGAGATGTAGGACGCCCCAAGATTGCCTCCGCGACCGATAGGATCAAGGCTATCAACCCAAATGTGAAAGTGGTGCCTTTTAATATAAGGCTAAACAGCAAAAACGCGCTCGATATCATAAAAGATTTTGATGTCGTAGCAGACTGTACGGACAACTTCCCCACGCGCTATCTGGTAAACGACGCGTGCGTGCTTTTGGGCAAGCCGAATGTCTACGCTTCGATATTTCGATTTGAGGGGCAGATAAGCGTATTTTGGGCTAAAAAGGGTCCGTGCTACAGATGTCTCTACCCCTCCCCTCCTCCTGCGGGGTTTGTTCCAAGCTGCGGCGAGGGCGGGGTTTTGGGCGTGTTGCCGGGTATCGTGGGCTGCTTGCAGGCAAATGAGATTATTAAGATACTGCTTGGAGCGAAAGAGTTGCTTATCGGAAGGCTTTTGACATTTGACGCGTGGAAGGTGAAATTTCGCGAATTCAAAATCGCAAAAGATGAAAACTGCCCCATATGCGGCAAGAGTCCAAGTATCACAAGCCTTATTGATTACGAGGATTTTTGCGGGCTAAAGGCAAAAGAGGAGAGCGAGAGCTTTGATGAGATAAGCGCGATTGAGCTCAAATCAAAGCTTGACAACGGCGAGACGATAAACATCATAGATATAAGAGAGCCGCACGAATACGCCATCGCCAAGCTCCCAAACTCCAGAGTTATACCGCTGGGGCAAGTTGTAAGGCGTATGGAGGAGATAGATGAGCGTGTCGATACGGTCTTTGTCTGTAAGGTCGGTACAAGAAGCGTATACGCGATGAAGGCGCTGCGGGATGCGGGATTTAAGGGGAGGCTATTTAACCTCAAAAACGGTGTCGCGGCGTGGGCTGAAGATGTTGATAAAGAGATGATAAAGTATTAAATTTTTACGGAGGAGACACAATGGCAAAGGAATTTTTAGAAGAGGGAGTTAGCGTAAACGCCGCGAGGCAGCTTACCAATACGACCAAGACTACGGCTCAGTTTGAGTCTTTGACGCCCAAATGGCTCACAAGACTTATCGATTGGAAGGCGCTTGATTCGGCTTTGTATCGCGTGAATAAGGTCAAAGAGGATAGCAGTCTGTTGGAGGCTTTATGTAATGAAAAAGACCCCGAGGCGCCCATACCGCAAGGGTTTATAGACTACGAAACGAAGCCAAGACTGTATGAATTAAAAAGCGTATCTACTATCTTGCAGGTCAAGACGGCTATCGCAGACCTCTACAGCGACCCGTATGACCAAACGGACGAGCAGATACGGCTTACGGTGGAGAGCCTCAAAGAGCGCCAAGAGAGCGAGCTTATCAATAACGACGACTATGGACTCTTGAAAAACATCCACGATTCGCAGCGTATCCAGACAAGAGACGGCGCGCCGACACCTGATGATTTGGATGAACTTATATCCAAAGTCTGGAAAGAGCCCTCTTTCTTTTTAGCGCACCCAAGAGCTATAGCGGCTTTCGGACGCGAATGCACCAGAAGAGGCGTCCCGCCGCCGACAATCAGCCTCTACGGAACGCAGTTTTTAACTTGGAGAGGCATACCACTCGTACCGACCAATAAGCTTTTTGTGGACGGTCTGAAAGAGCCAAAAGGCAAAGCCGGCAAGACAAATATCCTGCTCATAAGAACAGGCGAGAAAAAGCAAGGCGTCGTGGGACTCTACCAAAATGATGTCCCCAACCAACACTCCCGCGGCTTATCCGTGAGATTTATGGGTGTAAACGAGCGGGCGATAGCCTCATATCTCTTGTCTATCTACTGCTCCGCGGCGATACTCTCAAAGGACGCGATAGCCGTGCTTGAAGATGTGGATGTGGGCAACTACTATGAGTATAGATAATTCAACGCTTTTAGCAAGTGAAAAAGAGATAGAGGCGAAAGCTTTGCGGCATCTCTTCAACTTGGCAAAAGATGAGGCGCCGACTAATTTTGACTTTTACAAAAACGGCGGATTTGCCTTTTTGAACGAGATACGCCATCTCTACGCTGAGGAAGATAGAGGCGGCGGGGTGGATTTGAGTTACTATAGGAGGGATTTTCCTATACTATCCAAAAAGATAGAGGGCAAAGAGCTCATCTGGTTTGACAACGGCGCCACGACGCAAAAGCCTCAAAGCGTGATAGATAGGATCTCATATTTTTACGAAAATGAGAACTCCAATATCCACCGCGGCGCCCACGACTTAGCGGCGAGAGCTACGGACGCTTATGAAGAGGCAAGGGAGATAGCGGCGAGATTTATCAACGCCCCCTCGCCTAACAATATAGTGTTTGTGCGCGGTACGACCGAGGCGATAAACCTCGTCGCCCACTCTTTTGGCTGCGAAAATCTCACAAAAGATGATGAAATTATCATAAGCCATTTAGAGCACCACGCCAATATCGTCCCGTGGCAGCTCATCAGCGAAAAGACAGGGGCGAAAATCCGCGTGATACCGGTGGATGAGAGCGGGCAGATCATCATAGAGGAGTATGAAAAGCTCTTAAACCCGCGCACGAAGCTCGTATCTATCGCCCAAGTCTCAAATGTCTTAGGCACAATAGTTCCCGTCCAAGAGGTGATAAGCATAGCCCACGCGCACGGCGTAAAAGTCCTCGTGGACGGCGCGCAGAGTATATCGCATATAAGAGTTGATGTCAGGGCGCTGGACGCGGACTTTTTTGTCTTCTCTGGACATAAGATTTATGCGCCAACGGGTATAGGCGTTTTGTACGGCAAAGAGGAGCTTTTAAACGCCCTGCCCCCATATCAAGGCGGCGGCAATATGATAAAAGATGTCACCCTTGAGCGCTCCTTATATCACGACGCGCCGACAAAATTTGAAGCGGGCACGGGCAATATAGCCGACGCCGTAGGACTTGGCGCGGCTTTGCAGTATGTCTCAAAAATAGGCATAGAAAATATCGCGGCGTATGAGAGTTCGCTTCTATCTTACGCCACGGGCAAGCTTTCAAAGATAGATGGTATCCGTATCATCGGCACGGCGGCGAACAAAGCCGGGGTTTTGTCGTTTACTTTGAAAGGCTTTACCACGGACGAGATAGGCAAAGCGCTAAATGAGCAGGGTATCGCGGTTCGCACGGGACACCACTGCGCGCAGCCGATATTAAGGCGGTTTGGGTTGGAGAGTGCGGTGAGGGCGACTTTTGCCTTTTATAACACATACGGCGAGATAGATAAATTTATCTCCGTCATCGAAAAGTTGAAGTTGAAACGAGGATAGATGGATTACGAATTGATGGTATCAAGTATCCCGCTCTACGCAAAGGCTGCGGCTTATACGCTCTACCTTGCGTTTTGCGGCATCGCGCTATCTCTCATTATCGGACTTTTTTGCGCTTTGGTGCTCTACTTTAGGGTGCGGTTTTTGAGCGTTTTTGTCAAAGCCTACATAGAGCTTTCGCGCAATACTCCGCTTCTCATACAACTCTTCTTTCTCCATTTCGGACTAAAGATAGAGGCGCACATCTGCGCTTTTGTAGCTCTGGCGTTTTTGGGCGGTTCGTATATGGCGGAGGCTTTCAGAAGCGGGCTTGAGGCTGTGGAAAAGATACAGATAGAGTCCGCTCTTAGTATCGGGCTTAGCAGATTTCAGCTGATGCTCTATGTGGTGCTGCCGCAGGCTTTGATAGTATCGGTGCCTGCCCTTGGCGCTAACGCGATATTTCTTTTGAAGGAGACTTCGGTTGTTAGTATCATCTCTATAACGGATTTGGTGGCTGTGGCTAAAGACTTGATATCGGTATATTACGCGACCGACGAAGCGCTTTTGATGCTCGTCATCTCGTATCTTATACTGCTTGTGCCTATATCGTTTGCGATCTGGTTTTTGGAAAAAAGGGTAAGGTATGCCACATTTGGGAATTGATATTTTATTTGAGGGTATGAACTTAGAGCGGCTTTTTGCGGGGCTTTGGGTGACCATCAGGATAGCTCTTATATCGGTTGGATTGTCTATGGTTTTGGGCACTTTGATAGGCATTGTCGCGACGAGCAGAAATATTTTGATTAAAATCATCTGCAAATTCTACCTCGAATGCGTCAGAATTATCCCCATCATAGTCTGGCTTTTTGTCTTTTACTACGGCTTTGCGAGGGCATTTGGCGTATCGTGGAGCGGCGAACTTACGGGTATTATAGTCTTTACGGTATGGGGCAGCGCTGAGATGAGTGACTTAGTCAGGGCGGCGGTCACATCGCTTCCCGCGCACCAAAGACAAAGCGCATTGGCACTCGGACTTAACAGATATCAGATATATATCTACATCATCATCCCGCAAGCCCTAAGAAGACTTATACCCTCAGCTATCAACCTTATAACGAGAATGATAAAAACAACGCCCTTAGTCGCACTGATAACAGTCGTAGAGGTCTTAAAAATCGGACAGCAGATTATAGAATACAATGTCTTGACAAACCCCTTAGCGGCGTTTTGGATATATGGATTTGTATTTCTTTTGTATTTTATCATCTGCTATCCCATATCTCTTGCTTCAAAGAAGCTTGAGCAAAGATGGCAGTAAGGAGAAACTTTGTCACATCTACTTGAAATAAATCATCTTCGCAAAAGATTTGATTCATCGGAGATTTTGGAGGATATAAATCTCAAAATTGACAAAGGGGAAGTTTTGGTCATAGTAGGACCTTCGGGCTGCGGCAAAAGCACCCTGCTTCGGTGCATTAACGGGCTTGAAGAGATACAAGGAGGCGAGATCATCCTTGAGGGCAAAAAGATAGGCGGCAAAAACACAAAATGGAATCTCGTTCGCCAGCAGATAGGTATGGTTTTTCAAAGCTACGACCTGTTTTCGCATATGAACATTTTGGATAATGTTTTGTTGGGACCGCTAAAAGTGCAAGGAGTGAGCAGAAAAGAGGCTGAACTTAGAGCTATCAACCTTTTAAAGAGGGTTGGATTGGAAGAGAAAAAAGACGCCTATCCAAGGCAGCTTTCAGGCGGGCAAAAACAGCGGGTCGCGATAGTACGCGCGCTTTGTATGAATCCTAAAATTATGCTTTTTGATGAAGTGACGGCTTCATTGGATCCGGAGATGGTTATGGAGGTACTTGACTGTCTGCTGGAACTTGCAAACGAGGGTATGACGATGGTCATCGTCACACACGAGATGGCGTTTGCAAAAGCCGTGGCGGATAGAGTTATATTTATGGATGCGGGGAAGATAGTCGAGGAGGACCTACCCAAAAACTTCTTTGACGCCCCCAAAAGCGAGCGAGCGAAGCGCTTTTTGAGCCGATTTGATTTTAATATTTCTTTACACAAGGAGAGAAAAAATGGTTAAGTTGATTAGAGTTTTACTACTATCCGTGTTATCTTTCGGATTTTTACACGCGGCGGACGCAAATCCCTCATCCATAGAGGCTATCAAAGCGCGCGGATTTTTAAAAGTTGCGGTGTTTAGTGATAAACCGCCGTTTGGCTATGTGGACTCCGCAGGCAAAAATCAAGGCTATGATGTCTACTTCGTAAAGCGCTTGGCAAAAGAGCTTTTCGGCGATGAAAACAAAGTCGAATATGTCTTAGTCGAGCCCGCAGCCAGAGTTGAGATACTGGAAAGCGGCAGAGTCGATATCGTATTTGCCAACTTCACAGTCACAGACGAGCGCAAGAAAAGGGTCGATTTTGCCAATCCCTACTTCAAAACAGCCATCGGCGTAGTCTCTAAAGAGAGCGAGCTTATCACCGACATCAAACAGTTGAAAGGCAAAAAGCTCATCGTCATCAGAGGCACGACGGCGGATGTATATTTCACGAAAAACCACCCAGAAATCACGCTTGTCAAATACGACCAGATAACAGAAGCCTTCCAAGCGCTAAAAGACGGCAGAGGTGTCGGCTTGTCCCAAGATAACGCGCTATTGTTCGCGTGGGCACTATCCAACAAAGGCTTCAGAGTAGGCGTTGGCTCCCTTGGCACCGTAGACCCCATAGCCCCCGCCGTCAAAAAAGGCAACAATGACCTAAGAGAGTGGATAAACGCAACTCTCACCAAATTAGGCAAAGAAAACTTCGCCCACAAAGCCTACGAAGCAACCCTAAAACCCGTTTATGGCGATACGGTTGATCCGAAGGATTTGATAGTTGAGGGTGGAGTGCTATAAATTTCGCGCAACCCGCGTGTTTCAACACACTTCGCACAAAAATATGCACTATCCCACAGCCCGAAGTTTAATCTCGGGCTGTGGTTTTTATTTAATGGTGGGAATTCACTTTCTTTCGTCATTCCTGTAAAAGTCAATCATTTCGTTGACTTTTACAAGAATGACGGAAAGGCGAGGCGTTAAATGACGGGAGAGACGGATGCTCGCATTTTTCCGCGATTTCCGCTATCGCTTTGTGCGGGAGTGACAAAAAAGACGCTATCGCTTCGCTGCTTTTTTTCTCCAGATGTAGATTATGCCCATTATAACGACCGCTACGGCTAAGGTTATGATGATTAGGGTGAGGTATTGGTGGATTAGTTCTTGATTTTCGCCTATGAAGTAGCCAAGAAGCACTAAGATATTGACCCAGATGAATGAGCCAAGGATTGTGTATAGGGAGAATTTGATAAGGTTCATTTTGGCGAGGCCGGCGGGGAGGGAGATGAAGTGGCGGACTCCTATAAGGAGGCGACCGCTGAAGGTGGATATCTCGCCGTGGCGGTTGAAAAAAACTTCTACTTTTTCTAAGTGGTGCGGTCTGAAAAATATGTATTTGCCGTACCGCAGTAACAAGGCGCGTCCAAGTTTCATTGCGATGTAGTAGTTACACAAAGCACCGGCTAAGGAGCCGAAAGTACCCGCAAGTACCACAAGGATGTAGTTCATCTCGCCTTTATATACAAGATAGCCCGCGGGTATGACGACCACTTCGCTCGGGAGGGGAAAAACGGAGCTTTCAACCGCCATAAGGATGAAAACCCCGATATACCCCAAGCTCCCTATCGTTTCAACGAGCCATAAAGAGATAGCCGCTATCAAATGTTAAAACGCCTCTAAAATCGCGCCTTGATATTTGTCGCGGATGAAAGCTCTGACCTCTTCGGAGTTTAGAACTTTGCCTAAAACTTTGATGGACTCTTTGGCTTCATTACCCTTTTTGACAACTAAGATGTTGGCGTAAGGGGACTCTTTGCTCTCAAGAAATAGCGCGTCTTTGAGGGGGTTCAGATTTGCCGCGATGGCAAAGTTGGTGTTGATGACAGACAGCGCAAAATCGTTGATAGTCCTTGGAAGCTGTGGAGCTTCAAGCTCGACTATCTCTATGTTTTTGGGATTTTCAACGATGTCGAGTTTTGTTTTTGTCTCTTTTTCGTTGTTTAGTTTGATGATACCGGCAGATTGTAACACTTCAAGCGCTCTGTTGCCGTTTGTAGGGTCGTTTGGTATGGCTATGGAGTCGCCATCAGATAGCTCATCTACGGACTTTAACTTAGAAGAATAGATACCGATAGGCTCCAGATGTACCGAAACCGTCTTTACTAAGTCGGTATTTTTGTCTTTGTTGAACTGGTCAAGATATGGCGTGTGCTGAAAAAAGTTAGCGTCAATCTCGCCTTCAAATACCGCCTGATTTGGTATAACATAGTCTGTAAATACCTGAATATTAAGCGTATAACCCTCTTTTGCAAGGAGTGGTTTAATAAACTCCAAAATCTCCGCGTGCGGAACAGGCGTAGCGCCTACCGTGATGCTTTTAGAAGCACTTTTGCTGTCGGAGCAAGCGCTGAATGTAAGCGCCACACCCACCAATAAAGCATAAATCTTTCTCATAAAAAACCGCCTTTCAAAATTTAATGTTTGATAGTCTTATAGACCAAATTACCGAGTGCTTGGAAAATTTGCACGACTACGATAAGTAACACAACGGTGATAAAAAGCACATCAGCTTGAAATCCGTTATATCCGTATTGTATCGCGACTTGTCCCAAACCTCCACCGCCTACAGCTCCTGCCATAGCCGAAAATCCGAGAATCACGATAGAGGTCAATGTGATGGCGGAAACTATACCGGGAAGCGCTTCAGGGAGCATAACTTTGAAGATTATCTGAAGTTTGCTTGCGCCGAACGACTTGGCGGCTTCAATTATACCATAATGTACCTCTTTAAAGGCGCTTTCTATGATTCTGGCGACAAACGGCGCCGCGCCTATCGTCAAGGGTACGATGGAGGCCGTGGTGCCTGTAATCTTGCCTATGATGAGCTTTGTAAAAGGGAATAGTATGATGATAAGTATGATGAACGGGAATGAGCGGAATGTATTGACTATGATATCCAGCGAAGTGTAGATATATCTGTTGGGGGAGAGTCCGTTTTTGTCTGTGAGGACCAGTACGATAGCCAGTAAAAAGCCCAGCACTACGGCAAACAGAGTCGCCACAACGCTCATATATATAGTGTCAAATGTAGCGGTAAATAGAAGCTTTAACATCACAACACCTCCCAGACGATTTTGGTTTTTTTGTTAAGGTACTCTGTGACGGACGGGGCTTGGCTTTCGCTTACATTGATAACAAGCGAGCCTACTACTTTGTCACCCAACTTTTCAAGCCTGCCCCAGACGATACCAAAGTCCATATCCAATTCCCTTGCCATCGCCGTAACTATCGCTTTATCCGATATCGTGCTCGGGAAATAGAGCCTTATATTGACACCGTGGTCGGGCAAGATATCCTCTTCACCCAGAAACTTCCTCATCCGCTCATCAGGTTTTAAAAATAGCGACTCTATCTCCCCAAGTCCGATAATGCGCCCACTTTCCAGCAAAAGCGCACGACTCGCCGCCGTCTTGACCACGCTCATCTCGTGAGTTACCAAGACTATCGTGATACCAAGCGTTTTGTTGATGGTCTTTAAAAGTTCGAGTATGGATAGCGTAGTTTTGGGGTCCAATGCGCTTGTGGCTTCGTCGCTTAAGAGTATCTTCGGCTCTAAGGTAAGCGCCCTTGCTATGGCGACTCTCTGCTTTTCGCCGCCGCTTAAGAGTTTGGGGTAGGAGTGCTTTTTGCTTTTTAGCCCCACAAATCCCAAAAGTTCGTCTATCTTTTTATCTATATCATTTTTGGAGTATCCCCAAAGTTGCATCGGCAGGGCGATGTTTTGATAGACGCTCTTTTGCTCCAACAAAGAGAAGTGCTGAAAAATCATACCTATATCTTTGCGTAGATACCGCAGCTCCTCCTCGCTCATCTTGCCTATCTCCGTGCCCAAAACTTTCAGGTACCCCTCGTCGTACTTTTCAAGTCCGTTTATGCAGCGAAGCAGCGTCGATTTGCCCGCCCCGCTGTGTCCTACTATGGCAAATATCTCGTTTTTGTCGATTTTCAGAGTGATGTCGTGGAGGACTTTTTCACTTCCGTAATGTTTGCTAAGATGCGATATCTCTATCAATTTGCCGCCTTTGCAAGAGAGTCCAGTTCGTCATTGACTTTTGAGAGCTTAGCTTTGGCGTCGTTAAGGGCGCTTTGATTTTGGGTGATGACCTCTTTGGGGGCGTTGGCTACAAATTTCTCGTTATTTAGCATATTTTCGAGTTTTGCCACCTCTTTTTCAATCTTTATCTTTTGCGCGTTAAGTCTTTGGACTATCGGCGTCAAATCAACATTTTCAAGCGGTATAAACACTTCCAAGTTATCGCACACATCGCGCACGGCATTGTCTATCTTGGTAGTCGTAAATGTTATATCTTCAACCTTCGCCAGAAGCTTGATAAAGGACGAAAATGTCTCGTCAAATTTTTTCTCCCCAAACTTTATCGCCGCCTTTGGTATGAGCCCCGCGATATCAAGCGTCGCTTTGGCGCGGCGTATGCCCACTATCGCCTCGATGATAAGCGAAAAAGTATCTTCTATCTCGCTATTGCGCGTCAAATCATCAGGGTATGGCTTTATCATTATAGACTCACTCGTTTCAAGTGAAGTGTCGCTTAATTCTTGATAGAGATACTCTGAGATAAAAGGCATAAAAGGGTGCAAAAGTTTCATAGCCTCTTTGAAAATCGCCCCAAGCTCGCCGATAGCCTCTTTTTGCGCCTTAGCAAGCTCTATGCCCCAGTCGCAAAACTCATTCCACAAAAAGCGGTAAAGCGTCGTAGCGGCGTCGTTAAATCTATAGCTATCTAAATGCTCTCTCACCTCAGATGTCGCGAGATTTAGGCGGCTTTTTATGTAGAGTCCGAGTTTCGTTTTTACCTCGATATCTTTTAAGTCCTTAAAGCTCGCCTCATTTAAAAGCAAGAATTTTGAGGCGTTAAAAAGTTTATTGGTAAAATTTCTTATCAGTTCAAGCCGCTCTTTGCTTAGCTTGATATCCCGTCCTTGCACCGCCAATACCGCCAGCGTGAAGCGCAACGCGTCCGCGCTGTACTCGTTTATCGTGACAAGCGGGTCTATCACATTGCCTTTTGATTTGCTCATCTTTTGACCAAACTCATCTCTCACCAATGCGTGCAAGTAGATATTATCAAACGGCAATTTTTTCATAAAATGTTCACCCGAAAACATCATCCTCGCAACCCAGAAAAATAGAATATCAAACCCCGTGATGAGGATGGAGTTGGGGTAAAATTCAGCTAAATCGCTTGTCTTAAATTTATCCTTTTCGTGCCCGCCGTTCTCCCAGCCAAGCGTCGAAAATGGCCAAAGTCCCGAGCTAAACCAAGTATCAAGCACATCGGGGTCTTGACGGAAGTTTTCGGATTGGCATTTGGGGCACGAGCGTGGACTTTCACATTCGCTCGCCCACTCGTAGCCGCACTCGTCGCAGTAAAATACAGGTATCCGATGTCCCCACCAAAGCTGCCTTGATATGCACCAATCTTTCAAATCCTTCATCCACGCGTTGTAGGAGTTGATCCAGTGCGGGGGGTGGAACTTTGTCAGAGAGTTATTGACCTTCTCTATCGCGCCGTTTGCTATCTCTTTTTTTACAAACCACTGTTTGGAGATGTATGGTTCGACTATGTTTTTACATCTGTAGCAGTGTCCCACTTGGTTGGTGTAGTCTTCGATTTTGGCGATATTGCCCGCATTTTGCAGCGCTTCGACTATCTCGCCTCTTGCTTTTAGCCGCTCTTTGCCCTCGAATGACCCGCAGTAACTGTTTAAAATCCCGCTCTCGTCAAATATCGTGATGAACTCCAGATCGTGCCTTTTACCCACTTCATAGTCGTTGATATCGTGCGCGGGGGTTACCTTAACGCAGCCTGTTCCAAACTCCATATCAACGTGGGAGTCGGCTATCACCTTTATCTCTCGCTCTATCAATGGCAAAATGACGCTTTTACCGATAATATCTCTATATCTCTCATCGTTTGGATTGACCATCACAGCGGTGTCGCCGAAAAATGTCTCTGGTCGTGTGGTCGCTACCGTGAGATATCCGCCGCCATCTTTTAAGGGGTATTTTAGATAGTACAATTTGCCCTTATGCTCCTCATACTCGACCTCTATATCGCTAAGCGCCCCGTCGTGCGTGCACCAGTTGACCATATAATTCCCGCGCACTATCAAGCCCTCATCATAAAGCGTCACGAAAGCTTTTCTCACGGCAGATTTTAACCCCTCATCCATAGTAAAGCGCTCTCTGCTCCACGCGGGACTTGCGCCCAATTTTCGTAGCTGCCTTGTTATCTCGCCGCCGCTGTGGGCTTTCCACTCCCACACTTTTTGCAAAAACTGTTCTTGACCTATCTCCTCTTTTTTTATTCCCTGTGCTAATAGCTGCTTTTCAACAACATTTTGCGTCGCGATACCCGCGTGGTCGGTGCCGGGCTGCCAGAGCGTTTTGTATCCGTCCATTCTTTTGAAGCGCGTTAGGATATCCTGCAAAGTAAAAGTGAGCGCGTGTCCTATGTGGAGGCTTCCCGTGACATTGGGAGGGGGCATCATAATGGAGAAAAATTTATCCTTTTTTTGTATATTTTTGTTACCCTCTACCTCAAAATATCCTCTATCTTCCCAAATTTTATAATAACTCTCTTCTATATTTTTCGGCTCATACGAAGCTGCTTTTTCGCCCATTTTTTAACCTTGGTTTTAATTTTAAAAGCCCCAATTTTACTCAAAAAGTACTAAAAAACGGCTTTACGCTTGGTACGGCGCGGCTTATAGTTGTTTTTATAAAAAAATTGCTAAAATGGCTGAATTTCTTTAAACAAGGTACAATAAAGGATAGAGTATGAAAAAGTTCCTCATCTCGCTCTTCTCTTGGGTGTGCGTTTTTCTTGTTGGCGGCTTAAATGCTGCCGAGTTTGACTCTTCAAAAGTTAAAAGCTACGAAAAAAAGTGTACCGCTAAGTCGGCAGACGGCTGTTTTTATCTTGGCGTTGCCTACTTTTTGGGCGAGGGCTTCGAGAAAAATGACGCCAAAGCGCTTGACTTTTTCAAAAAAGCCGACGAATTTAAGCCAAACAACCCCCTTTATATCTCCACGATAGCGCGTATGTACTATTATGATTACAAAACGGAGGGCGGCACTACTTTGGACGAGGCTATCAAACTGTTCGATAGAGCCTGTAAACTAAAAGACGCCGAGAGCTGTTTTGAGCTTGGGGAGATATATAATTTTGATAGCTCCAAATTCGACAATTCCAAAGCTGCCTCATACTACAAACTCTCCTGCAATCTCAAAGATATGGATGGATGTTTGAAGCTGCGCAGTCTAAAAGATAGATAGCCAAATTGAAATCTTTTAGAAGCCAAGTTATGGAAGAGCTTTTTAAATACGCTTCCGCCCCTTACGCCACCCATCATATGAACTTTTTTAAGTGCTTTGAGGGCGGCTACGGTGATATAAACGATACATTTTGCGGTGCTGACGCCAAAGGTATGAGGCTTACGGCAAAAAAGTTTTACCGCGACGCTACCCTTGATGACATATCCTCGCTCTTAAAAGAACGGTTGCACGAGGCAAGAACTGCCGCTCTTATGATGCTTTGCGAGAAATTTAACAAAGCGGATGATGAAGAAAAAAAGCGAATAGTCGAAGTCTATCTTAAAAATACGAGATATATTAACAACTGGGATTTGGTGGATATATCCGTTTATAAGATTTTGGGTAGGTATTGCCACGAGATTGGCGACTGCTCTGTGCTTCGCACTCTGTCAAAAAGCGGATTTTTGTGGGAAGAGCGGATGAGCGTGGTGGCAAATTGGTATCTGATACACAAAGGCGAGTTTAGTCTGATAGTAGAGCTTTGCGAAAAGTTTTTGACACACAAACACGACCTAATGCACAAAGCGTGCGGCTGGATGCTAAGAGAGATGGGCAAAGTCTCATCCGAGGGCAACGCGAAACTCTTAGACTTTTTAACCAAACACCGCCTCCAAATGCCCCGCACGATGTTAAGATATGCTTTAGAGCGGTTGAGCACAGAACAAAAAGCATATTTTATGAAAAAGTAGGGCAAATGGCGCAAGTAAGCTCTTGGGACTGCTCACATCTTATAAACCAAAAGTGCGATTTGCTGAAAAAAGAGTGCTCCCCGGGAGAGAAAGGGTGCGTACTCTACGGCAAAGCGAAATTTGCCAATGAAGAGACCGCCTCAAATGAAGCATACGACAGGCGCGCAAAAGATGTAAAGGATGAGGTTGATCTTACCAAATAAGACCCGCGCTAAAGCCGCCCTGCTTTTTATATCTATAGTGCTCGTTTTTAGCGTGATCTCCATCGCCATACAATACTACATATATAAAGTTCTCTCCGCCGCCCTCCCTTTGGCTGAAAGTTCTTGCATAGAGTGCCATATATATAAAATTTTCTCGGATTATTCTCGAAAGAGTATTGAAGATGCGGCTGGCGCCTACTTTGTGTTTTTGTCTGTTTTATTCTTTATAGAGGTGGTCTGCGTCGCTTCGTTTTTGATGTGGTTTTACAGGGCGTACGGCAACTTATATAAAAAAGCCGGTAGATTAAAATATGCAAAGGGTTGGGCTTTTGGAGGGTGGATCGTGCCGCTTTTAAATCTTTATATGCCCTTTTTGATGATACGGGAGCTGTTTCAAAAAACGGCAGAGTTATTAAAAGACTCTCCCGCCAAAATAGTTATCAGTCGTCATAAAATTTCGATTTGGTGGTTTTTGTGGATACTAAATTGGTATGTCAATATACGGATTTTGATGGCGCATAAAAAAGCAGAGGATTTGGAGCAGTATTTGGGCGCATTGGGTATACAGATATTCTCTACGGCTATTTTTATTCTTTTGTTGGCTAAGACGATACATCTCATACTCACATGCTCCAAAGCAGAAACGCAGCTTTTTGAGGAGAGCGCGCAGGGTTAAGGGGCGGGATATTTTGAATATTAAGCCGTATCCTGCTATCCTTTCAGCTTTTGAAAAAGGATAGATTTTGCCTCTCTCACGACTAAATCAAGAGCAATTTGCCGCCGCCACCGCACCGTTCGGACACAACCTCGTCATCGCCTCTGCGGGGACGGGCAAAACTTCCACGATAGTAGCGCGCATAGCCCATCTTCTGCAAAAAGGGGTCAGGGCGGAAGAGATTTTACTGCTCACATTTACCAATAAAGCCGCAAGTGAAATGATAGAACGCGTGGCACGATATTTTGATAACGAAACGGTAAAAAAGATAGAGTCGGGCACATTTCACGCGATAAGCTACAAGCTCTTAAAAAGAATCGGCAAA
This sequence comes from Campylobacteraceae bacterium, assembly GCA_031274495.1. Taxonomy (GTDB): domain Bacteria; phylum Campylobacterota; class Campylobacteria; order Campylobacterales; family Campylobacteraceae; genus JAIRKW01. The sequence continues at coordinate 20,516 of JAISQB010000091.1, forward strand.
AACATCTCATTAAAACAGCCAAGAGAGCTTAAGATACTGTTAAAAGCTATACACGCCAAAAGGCGTTTTTCTCACATAGACTCACCCGTCAAGCCCTATCAAGCCTCATATCTGTACGACCTTTTTTCACTATATCAAAACTCCGAAGTTCATCTATCTTTTAGTGAATGGCTGAAAAACAACGAGAGCGAACATAGCGTCTATTTTGATATATATGAGGATATTTTGGAGGAGTTTCAAAGCGAAAAGAGGGCGTTTTCGTATGTGGATTTTAACGACCTGCTGATATTTTTGCGCAATGAGCTCAAAGGCGATACGGGGCTGTTTTTCAAAGAGATTTTGATAGACGAGTACCAAGATACGAACACTCTGCAAGGCTCGCTTATCAAGGCGTTTAAATGCGACAGCGTATTTTGCGTGGGGGATTACGACCAGAGTATCTACGCGTTTAACGGGGCAAATATCAAAATCATCGGCACATTCAAAGAGCGCTACGCCGACGCCAATATCTTCACGCTCGATAAAAATTACCGCTCGTCGCAGATGATACTTTCACTGGCAAACAGGGTCATAGAAAAAAACCCGCGCCTCTATCCAAAAGAGCTCAAAGTGACGCGTGAGGGGACATTTGACGACCCCAAACTGCTCATCTACAGCGAACTTTTCGAGCAGTATCAAGGCGTTGCCGCAAAGATACAAGCCTCCAAAACCCCGCCGCACGATATAGCGGTCATCTTCAGAAACAACTCCAGCGCGGACGGCATAGAGGCGAGTTTAAGGGAGCTTGGCATCAAGTGCAAACGCAAAGGCAGCAGCAGCTTTTTTGACTCTATGGAGGTAAAGGCGATGCTGGATTTGATGAGTCTGTTTATCAATCCAAAAGATATGATGGCGTTTATACATATATTTGAGTATGCCAAGGGTGTGGGGGCGGCGTTTTCCAAAGAGCTTTTCGACGCGCTTTTGGAGATAGGCGACGGGGATATAAAAGAGGCGTTTTTTAAGCCAAAAGATGTAGAAAATCCGTTCAAAAAGAAGGTCAAAAATACGCAGCTTGGGCTCTTTGACGATATACACGATAATATAGGAAGCGTTGGTAGGTTTTATCATCTGGGGTTTGACGAGAGTTTTCTATCAAATCCGATATTGAAAAATTCGCGTATCAATGAAGAGACGGCGAAATTTATCCACCATTTTTACAAATTTTTGAAAGAAAGCCGCACGATAAAACTACCGCTTAGCCTATGCGAACACGCGATGAATTCACGCGTTTTTGAAGAGATAACGAACCTTTTGGCTAAAAAAAGAGGCACGCTAAAAGACGGCAACATAGATGAAAAATTGGTCGGCGAAGCAAAAGAGAGGATAATGCGCAAAGCGTGGCTACTAAAAGACCTATCGAAAAACTACCGCGACATCCCAAGTTTCCTAAATGCCCTCACACTTGGCAGCAGCGAAATGAGCGAGGGCGAGGGCATTAATCTCTTAAGTATCCACGCCAGCAAAGGGTTAGAGTTCAAAGAGGTCTATGTCGTAGACCTAATGGACGGACGCTTCCCCAACCGCAAACTAATGTCAATGGGCGGCAGCTTAGAAGAAGAACGCAGACTATTCTACGTAGCCGCCACCAGAGCCAAAGACCGATTATTCCTATCCTACGCCAAATACGACAGGATAAAAAAGACAGAGTATGTGATGTCCCAATTCCTCAATGAGGCGGGGTTCAGTTCTTAGCATTATGCCCAGAATGACCACACTCTCCGTCATTTCCGCAAAGGCGGGAATCCAAACTAAACAATGCAACAATTCAAAGAAAATATCGGATTGGAAATCATCCATAAAATGCATACGGTTTTTAGTAAAAAGAGGTACTTCGCTTAATTTGGATTCCCGCCTGCACAGGAATGACGGAAGAGATGGCAACGACAAAGAAGAGCGGATTTTCGCGCTTTGTGTTATCGTTGTATGGAAAAGACAAAAAGATGAGTGTCATTATCACAGCACAAATCATCCCCTTTTTCCCTGCCATAATTACACATGCAATCCTCAATGGCAAAAAAACAATAGATATATAAAATAATTATACATTAGCCAAGTGCGCTTAAAAGAGAGGCTTTTTAGCTATTTTATTATCAAAGCTTTATTGTCTTGTTTAAAATAGCGGCAATATAAAAAAGTCATATTTTTTGAGTAAACTAAAAACAATAGACAAAAAAAGTTTGGTTTCGGCAACTTGTTCTTATGTTGGTCTGAAGCTTTAGACACCCTTATCTTTGATAAATTCCTCAAAAGATGACATTACAAATACGCCGCTTTTTTGCTAACTTAAATTTCACCTTAAGCAAAACTGTCAAATTTACGATAGATTTATTTAGTCATTAAATACCATTTGTCAAATTGTCTTAAAAAATAAAATATCAGTTCTATATATATCGCAAAATTTTAATTTTACTTATCTTTAGTTAGTATGGGTACAGATTTGAGATAAGGAGACGGATATGTTAAAGTTCTTATCAAACAGTTCAATTTCGTTTTTGAGTAAGGTAGACAGCGGTTACAAATATAACTATACAGCCGCAAATAACACCTCAAAAATGGCTCCCAATGCCGCATCCAAGCAAAAGCAAAAAGCCAGAATGAACGAGAGGACATGCCGCTCTTCGCATATATTTCGTTACCATTCAAATAGAAGCGTGAGCACGAAAGGATGCAGAGACCCATCCCAAAGCTTTCGCAACAATACAGGTGAAAATCCGCCGCGAGAAGCATCTGTCATGAAGATAGGCGGCAGTCCGCCGACAAACCAACACGTACAACTCCCCCATAAGCGGGTATCCTGCCTTCACAACGCTTTGTGTTTGACTCCTTTTATTCAGGATGCCCACTTATGGGGGAATGATAACTTAAAAATGGGACTTTACCCCTCTCCCAAAATATCATTCCCTCATCCCTTTCATCACCCCTCCAAAGCACAACAAGCAAAAGCTCACACTTTGTCCCACATAGGCGGGTATCCGGAATGCCAAACATCCTTGAACAAGACTTTGTATTTCGCTCCTTTTTTTCGGATATCCGCCTATGTGGGAAAGGATATAAGGGGGCTTAAATGTTAAAGTTTTTATCGAACAATTCGGTTCTGTTTTTAAGTAAAGTCCTTTTTGCCATCTTCATATCATTTTTCTTTTTAACAGGATGCGGGAATGGTAAAGAGGACAATGTATATGTTGTCACATTTCTCAGCGAGGGCGGCGATGTTCTGCGTAAGTTGGAAGTGCCCATGGGAGATTCCCTCAAAGTTCCTTCGCCTCTTTTTAAACAAGACCACACATTTATGGGCTGGCTTGAGTTAGACGGTACTCAAATGATACCTGATGGCATAACCTCTTATACCCCTGTCAAAGATATGACCTTTAAAGCTCTGTATGCGCCGGACAATGCCCCTGCATATACGGTCATTTTCATTGATTATGATGATAGCGTGATAAAGACCGTAAATGTAACTTCGGGCTCTTCCATGCCTCTGCCTCCGTCTCCGCAAAGGAGAGATTATACATTTATAGGCTGGCTTGAGGTGAGCCAAATAGGGATGATCCCTGACGGCGTCCCGTCTTACACTCCAAGCCGCAACATAGTCTTTAAAGCCGCGTATATACCAAACAACTCAAATGATTTTAATGTTATATTCATTGATGAGAATGACAATATCATCCAAGAGCTTAATGTCACTAAAGGCAAATCCCTCGTCGTCCCCTTGCCGACAATCCCGCAAGACTACACATTTATGGGCTGGCAAGAGGTGAACGGCACGAAGATGTTGGCAAAAGGGGTAAGAGCATATACCCCTACGGATAATATCATCTTCAAAGCCCTATATGTGTCTGATAGCGCTCCTACTTACACACTTATTTTCCTTGATGAAGACGATGATATAGTGGCTGCCCGCAATGTCACCAAAGGTCAATCTCTAAATGTCCCCACCGCCCCCAACAAACCAAACTACACATTCACCCTCTGGCAAGAGATGGGCGGAAGCGAGACGATAAGCTCAGACTCTTACACCCCTACAAACAGCAGCGTATTTAAAGCCGTATATTCACCCCTTAAATACACAGTAATATTCTTCAGTGATACCGACCAACTTATCTCAACACAGAGCGTACTCGCGGGACAATCCGTATTAGTCCCTACCACGCCACAAAAAGAGCATTACAGATTCGTTCACTGGTCTGAAGTAGGAGGAGATGAGAATCTATCAAACACCTCATCATCCTACACCCCGACCAAAGATATAACATTTAAAGCCCTATTTACGCCTATCATCTATCAAGTAACATTCCTACGCGATGACGGCTCGGTAATGTCCAGCATAAACGCCACATCAGGCTCGTCCGTAAATGTCCCGCAAGCTTTGGATATACAAGATTTTACATTCTTAGGCTACATAGAAGCGGGAGGCAAAGAGATGTTGGCAAAGGGCGTCGCTACATATGCCCCCACCAAAGATATAACATTCAAGCCAAGATATGTCTCAAATCAAGCCTCTATCTTCACAGTTATATTCCTCGATGAAGATGACAATATAGCGCACGAATTTAATGTCACCAAAGGGAACTCTTTAACCATTCCCACCCCTTTTGTCAAAATAGACCACACATTTATGGGCTGGGCAGAGGTGGAAGGGGCAGTTACGATATATGACGGGCTATTTACCCCTACTCACGATACTATCTTTAAAGCTCTGTATATACCAAATGACCCCACTATCTTTAAGGCTCTGTTTCTTGACGAGAATAACCACATCTTATATGAGTTCAATGTCACCAAAGGAAGCTCCTTTACCATCCCCTCCGCCCCCGTAAAAAGCGACCATATATTTGTGAGTTGGTTAGAGGTAAACGGAGATAAGAGTATGTCACCAGGAACTTATACACCCACTCACGATATCATATTTAAAGCCCTGTATCTGCCAAGCAGCCCGACATACTTTAGCGTTATATTCATTGACGAGAGCCACAATATCTTAAAAGAGTTCAATGTCACCAAAGGCAGCTCCATTACACCGCCCCCCGCCCCAAATAAGCCAAACCATACATTCATAAGTTGGGCTGAAGTGGGAGGGACTAAAACGATAACATCCAAGCCCTACACACCGACAAAAGATACAGCATTCAAAGCCTCATATATACAAAACGGCGCTTCAACTTACAAGATTTTATTCCTTGATGAAGACGATAGCGTTATAGGAGATATGGATATACCTCAAGGCTCATCCGCGCCCATCCCCTCTGCTCCCGTAAAAACGGGTAAACTGTTTATGGGTTGGTTTGAGATAGACGCGGCAAGCGTACTGATAAGCGGCTCTTTTACCCCCGCTAAAAACAGTATATTTAAAGCTATGTATACGGATGAGAGCGCGTCATCATATGCGGTTATATTTCTTGATGAAGATAATAGCCTCTTAAATGAATTCGATATCGCCAAAGGGCAGCCGTTAAGCACTATCCCCACCGCCTCCCCAAAACCAAACCACACATTCATCGGTTGGAGTGAAGTGGGAGGAAGCCAAATGATACCAAACGGCGCAAATTCATACACCCCGACGAAAAATATCATCTTCAAACCCTCATATGTATCAAGCGCAGCATCCGCTTATACTCTTATATTCCTCGATGAAGATAACAGCGTCATAGGCGAGATAAATATCACTAAAGGCAGCTCTACTATTATCCCCACCGCCCCATCCAAGCCAAACCGCACATTTAAGCTTTGGTTGGAGGTAAACGGAAGCGAGAGTTTAACGACAGGCTCTTACACCCCGACAAAAAATACAATATTCAAAGCCTTATATCTGCCAAACAGCCAGACATCATACACGCTCATACTCCTTGATGATAACAATAACTTCTTAAACGAGTTCAATATCACTAAAGGCAATTCCGTCGCGATCCCTGAGGCTCCCGTTAAACCAAACTACACATTTATGGCTTGGTTGGAGTTAAACGGAAGCGAGAGCTTATTTGGCAACTCTTACACGCCTACGAAAGATATCATATTCAGAGCCTTCTATACGCAAGGTAACCCATCCTCATATAAGATTTATTTCCTTGATGAAGATAACCGTATCTTGGAAGAGCTAAGCATCCCAAAAGGTCAGCATTTAAATATACCGACCCCAACACCCAAACCAAACCACACATTTATGGGTTGGGTAGAGTTAAACGGTGAGGATATATTGGACGACGGCTCATATATACCGACAAAAGATACGATATTTAAAGTCCTATATCTACCAGATGACCCCTCATCTTTCACTGTACTGTTTTTTGGTGATAACAATATCATCATATCAAACATCACCATTGATGTAGGCGAGCCTTTAAATGTCCCCGCGGCTCCCGCCAAGCCAAGCTATACATTTGCAAATTGGTTAGAGGTGAACGCAAACAAAAGACTATCCAAAACTGCCTCATCTTACATTCCGACCAAAAACACACTCTTCAAAGCCCTATATCTATACGATAGCCCCGCCACATTTTCAGCCGTTTTTCTTGATGATAAAAACCGTATAATAAAAAGCTTCAATGTAACAAGAGGCGACCATATCACAACCCCCGCAGCCCCTTCAAAGTCGGACTACACATTCAAGATTTGGTTAGAGTTGAATGGACCCGAGAGTTTAGACGACGGCTCATACACACCCACTAAAAATATACTCTTTTATGCCCTATATCTGCCAAGCGACACATCTACGGAGTACACGACTATATTTATCGATGACGAAAACAATGCGATATCGCAGATCAGCGTACCAAAAGGAGACTCTCTATTTCCGCCGTTTGCTCCCGATAAACAAAATTACGCATTCGTAGGCTACGAAGAGATAGGCGGAAGTCAAATGATACCCGAAGGCTCTACTCTTTACACTCCCGTCAAACACGCACTTTTCAAAGCTTCATATACCCCTGATAGCTCTACGAAGTATAGAGTTATATTCCTCAATGAAGATAGTACCATAGCCTACGAGTTCAATATCACCAAGGGAGACTCTTTCATTATCCCCCAAGCTACCGACAAACCAAACCACACATTTATGGGCTATCAAGAGGTCGGCGGCTCCAAGATGATCATAAGCGGCACATACACACCTGTTAAAAATATCACCTTCATACCCCTTTACACATCAGACTCCGCCTCTACATATACGGTCATCTTCCTTGATGAAGAAAATATTCTCTTCAACGGCAACATCACAAAAGGTGACCCCGTAGCCGTTCCCAAAGCCCCCGCCAAAGCAGACAGCATATTTAAAGGTTGGTTTGAGATAAACGGCACGCAGGTACTGCCCAATGGCACAAGTTCATACACGCCCACCAAAAACGCACTATTCAAATCTCTATACATACCGACAAGCTTAACAACATATACCGTTATCTTCCTTGACGACAACAATGACCCCACAAGCACATTCAATGTCACAAAAGGAGATAGCATAACCGTACCCCAAGCTCCCGATAAGCCAAACCACACATTCATAATCTACGAAGAGGTAAACGGCACAAAAGCCCTCGTAAGCGGTCTCTTTACCCCGACCGAAGACACACTCTTTAAAGCCCTCTACCTACCCGACACAGCCGCCATCTACACCACTATATTTGTCGATGACGATAGCAACATAGTAGAAGAGATAAATGTCACCAAAGGCAATAGTCTCACCATCCCCAATGCCCCGCAAAAAACAGAGCTCACATTTGTAGAGTGGCGTGAAATCACAGGAGGTTTAACACTAAACAGCGGTTCATACATCCCTACGAAAAACGCCATCTTCAAAGCCGTCTACACCCAAACCATCTACACCGTCTCTTTTTTAGACGATAGCACTACGACCAATATCAACGGTGCATTCGGCGACAATATAACCATTCCGCAAGCCTCCCCCAAACCAAACCATACATTTATGGGTTGGGTCAATGCGGCTTTGATGTTACCGGGCGATATGACTACCTTTACGATAACAAAAAGCACAACCTTCAAAGCCCTCTACGCCGATGACACATCATCCGTCTACTCGACCATCTTCCTTGATGAAGAGGGCGCTATCATAAAAGAGATTAATGTCACCAAAGGAGACAGTCTCACAGCGCCTAAAGCTCCAAGCAAAACAGACCACACATTCTTAGGCTTCAAAGAGGTAGGAGGAGATACGATAATCACAAGCTCCCCTTTCACCCCTACAAAAAACGCCGTCTTTAAAGCCCTCTTCGTATCAGACACGGCAGCTGCATATACGACTATATTCATAGATGACAACGACAACATCATAAATACAATCAACACAACAAAAGGAGACACTCTCGCCGTCCCAACTGCTTCGGGTAAACCACACTACACCTTCACAAAATACGAAGAGATGGGCGGAAGCGCGTCAATACCAAGCGGTACAACGACTTACACCCCCGTAAATAATACGGTCTTTAAAGCCATCTACACCATAAACATATACACCGTTACTTTCTTAAATGATGATAGTTCATATGTAGGTAGTTTCAATGAACCATACGGTACCACTATCACTATACCAAAGCCGACTAAACAAGACTACACCTTTTTGGGTTGGAGAGAAGCAGGATCGCAGCTATTCTTAGACAAAGCCGTATCCTCTTACACCATAACTAAAATAACAAGCTTTAAAGCCGTATACTCGCAGGACTCTTCAACCATATACACGACTATATTCTTAGATGACAACAACATCATCATAAGTGAGATAAACACCACAAAAGGACAAAGTCTAACAGTACCCAAAGCAGATGACAAACCAAACCATACATTCATAGGTTTCAAAGAGTCAAACGGTACTCAAATGATATCATCAACCCAAACCTCTTACATACCAAACAAGAGCAGTGTATTCAAAGCAACATACATCTCAACCCAAGCAACCACATACACCACTATCTTCATAGATGATAATGATGACATCATAAAAGAGATAAACACCACAAAAGGAGACAGCCTTACAGTACCAACCCCAACCAATAAACCAAACCACACATTCACACACTATGAAGAGGTGGGAACTACACAAACTATACCCTCAGGCACAAACTCTTACACTCCAACCAAGAACACTATCTTTAAAGCCATATACACCCCTATCATCTACACAGTAACATTCAAAGATGATAATGATGGTATCATAGGAGGCTCATCTCAACAAGTCATTGCAGGACATCAAGCAACGGTTCCCACACCTCCCAATAAGCCAAACTATACATTCACACATTATCAAGAGGTAGGAGGGACAATAACTATACCAAACACACAAACCTCTTATACTCCTACCAAGACAATAACATTCAAAGCAAACTATTCACCAATCATCTACAAAGTCACATTTCAAAAAGAGAACGGAGAGATAGAAAAAGAGTATAACGAGATAACAGGTACAAATATAGCAGTACCACAAGTTCCACCAAAAACAGACTATACCCCAATAGGTTGGATAGAAGATGGCAACAGCGGAAGTAGAACAGTGATAACACACACCCAAACCTCTTACACCGTTACAAAGAACATAACCTTTAAACCATACTATCTACCAAACACATCATCAAACTACACAAGCTTATTCCTTAATGATGACAACAGTCTAATCGTAGAGATAAACACCACCAAAGGACAACCTCTCGCAGTACCAACTGCCCCAGCCAAACAGGGTCATACATTTATAGGTTGGATGGAGGTAGACGGCAGTCAAATGATACCAAGTGGGATATACTCTTACACGCCTACTAAAAATATTATCTTCAAAGCAGAGTTCTCATCAAGCGGAGCTACGACTTACTCGGTCATATTCCTTGATGATAACAATGATGTTATACGCAAAGACAATGTCACCAAAGGGAACTCCATAGCCATCCCTACTGCTACACCAAAGATAGAACATACATTTACCTATTACCAAGAGATAGGAGGAAGCCAAACCCTGACATCAGGCTCCTACACCCCCACAAAAGATATCACCTTTAAAGCCATATACTCTCCTATCATCTACACGGTAACATTCATAGATGACAACAACGCCATCATAGGCTCTCCGCAAAGCGGTACCAAAGGGCAGAGTGTACCCGTACCTCAAAACCCACCAACAAAACCAAACTATGACTTCACGCATTGGCAAGAGGTAGGAGGAACGCAGACTATACAAAAAGGCACAACCCACCACACCGTAACAAAAACAACAACATTCAAGGCAACATATACCCCTATCATTTATACAATCATATTCTTAGGTGACAACAACCAAGAGGTAAACCGCACAAGTGCTTCGGCAGGGACATCTATAACAGTACCACAAGCTCCAATATTGCCAAACTATACATTTACCAGTTGGATAGAGGTAGGAGGAACAGAGAGGATACCGTCAACATCATCAACTTACACAGTTACAAGAGCTGTAACATTCAAAGCCGAGTACTCCCCCATCATCTACACAGCTACATTTCTTAATGAGAACGGGGGATTTGAAGCAACACGAACAGGGACTTACGGCTCATCTATCACAGTGCCCAATGCTCCACCTAAGACAGGTTATATATTCACACAGTGGAAAGAGGATGGAGGCACAGTAACTATACCGAGTGGGACCAATACATATACATTGGTAAGGGATATTACATTTAAGCCGGAGTATGCGGATTCATTTGACGGTACTCATATATATAATCAAGATGATTTAAATAAAGTACGCAATAATCTAAAAGGTAATTATATACTTATGAATGATATAGCGTTAGCAGATAATGGTGCGGGATATGATGGGAGTGGGTGGTTGCCGATAGGGGATGGCTACGTGAACATATTCAAAGGCACATTTGACGGCAATGGTCATAAGATAACGGGGCTTTGGATAGATAGAGGTAGCGCTTATTATGTCGGACTATTTGGTGTTACAGAAGGTGCTACTATCAAAAATCTTGGTGTTGAGATAGGCAGCAGGGGTGTTAAAGGAAAAGATCAGGTCGGCGGTATCGCGGGAGCTTTTGAGAGGGGTGGCACAATAACCAACAGTTACTCTACGGGAAGTGTTAGTGGTGATAATGAAGTCGGCGGTATCGCGGGATGGGTGCGAAGCAGCAGCTCAATAACCAACAGTTACTTTACGGGAAGTGTTAGTAGTAGTAATAGTCATGTCGGCGGTATCGCGGGAGAAATTGATAGCAGCTCAATAACCAACAGTTACTCTACGGGAAGTGTTAGTGGTGGTAATGATGCCGGCGGTATCGCGGGAAATGTTGCAAGGGGTGGCACAATAACCAACAGTTACTCTACGGGAAGTGTTAGTGGTGGTAGTTATGTCGGCGGTATCGCGGGATATCTGTATAGTGACAGCACAATAACCAACAGTTACTCTACGGGAAGTGTTAGTGGTACTGGTATATATGTCGGCGGTATCGCGGGAACGGCGGAACAAAACAGCTCAATAACCAACAGTTACTCTACGGGAAGTATTAGTGGTGGAAGTAATGGTGTCGGCGGTATCGCGGGACATCTTGGTCCCAGAAGCTCAATAACCAATAACGCTGCGATTAACCCTTCGGTTTCAAGTGGAATTTATGTTAATCGCATTGTGGGTAGTATTTATGGTAGTGGCATCACAATATCAAACAATTTCGCGTTAAACACTATGACCGTTACGGGAAGCACTGGTAACAACGCCGGCACATCCAAAACCATCACAAACTTAAAAACCCAATCAACATATTCAAATCCCGTAAATGGTGATGGCAACGGCGGTCTTGGCTGGAAATTCGGCAATAATGACGCCAACCCATGGAAAATCGTCTCAAACAAAAACAATGGCTTACCATATCTATATTGGGAGAATAGATGAAAACATATATCATCCCCACACAACCCACACTCCCACAAAGAGTGTGGTCACACAAGGATATAAAAACACCAACAAAAGAGCGGAGTTTTACATTACTTCACGATATACGCTCACTACACACAAGAATGATAAAAGGATGGGAGGCAATCCCTCCCATCCTCCCCCATAAGCGGGTATCCGATAAGAAAAACATCTTTAACTTAACTTTACTATACTTCACTCCCTTGAATATGGATACCCACATATG
>JAISQB010000001.1 GCA_031274495.1 Campylobacteraceae bacterium
CGCAGCTCCCTTGAATAAATTAAAACAGGAGGGTACCCCGTAGGGGCAGTGTCAACTTTCATGGGGGTCATTTCTTTGGTTACTTTCTTTTTGATAAAAGAAAGTAACAGGAAAACAAAGAAGTTTTGAATGAAAAAGGTTTGATAGAACCTATTGTATTCTCTTTGATTACTTACGCTTTGATAGTTTGGATTCCCGCCTTCGCGGGAATGACGGAATGGGCGGGTGTGACGGGGAGGGAAAGATCATTCTGAGGATTGCGGAGTAATCCGTGAGAATCTTAACGGTTGAACATATAAAATGTTTGACCGTTAGGGTTCCTCGTCGCTTCGTTCTGTCGGAATAAAGAGACTACTTGTATTTATCCTTGAAAACCTCATCAAAAAAGAGCTCTTCTTGGGTTGGTTTTTTCTTTATTGTGCCGATTTCGTATAGGAAGTCGCTAAATAGGGAGATGTCTGTGGGTTTTACGGTCTGTTTTATGTCTGCTCGTTTTGCCAAAATCTTTTCTATTAGTTGGACGGGCTCGTTTGATTTGGTGACTTTTAGGTATAGCTCGGCGGATTCTCTTGGGGTGTGGGTGTTTACCCACTCGTTTGCTTCGACTAAGGAGGATAGGAATACCGCTATGAGCTCCTTGTTTTCGTTGTAAAATTTCTCTGTAGTCGAGATGACGCTCGTGCTAAATCCTTTGCCTAAGATATCGTCAGAATCCAAAACCGTGCGGATGTATTTGTGCTCCAACTCCGCGGTAGCGAAGGGTTCGGAGGCAAAATGGGCGGTGACTTCGGACCTGCCTGAGGTTAAAGAGATGAGCGCGTCGGGGTGTTTGAGTCCTACGGTGAGATAGTCGAGTTTATCGTAATTTTTCTTCCCATACTCCTTTGCCGCGGCGATTTGCAACAGCAGGGCGTGTATGGAGACTTTGATGGCGGGCAGGGCGATTTTGTCTTTGTCGGTAAAATCTCTGATGGATTTGACGTTTTCATTGGAAGTGTTCAAAAGATATTGCGACCTGTCATACGCCGCTATCGCTTTGACTTTGCCGCCTGACTTATCCCAGAGGATGAGAAACGGCGGAATACCGTTCGTGTTTAAGTCGATATTGCCCGAAAGCAGCGCGTCATTTGTCGCGGCACCTCCTGAGAATGTATACCACTCTATCTTCACATCGCCAAACCCCGCTTTTTTGGCGTTTTTCTCAAATATCTTATGTTCATCCAAAACAAACAGCGGCAGATAACCTATATCATACTGCTTCGCAATTCTAAGCGACTTTGCATAAAGCTGTGAACTAAAAAGCAAAACCACCGCCAACAATAAAAACTTTTTCATCACCTCTCCTAAAAATGAAAAAAGCCCCAAATGCAGGGGCTAAAATTTAAGACGCCTTTTTGCCTTTATCCGAGAAGCGCGAACTAAACGCACTACCTGTGAATATATGGCTCTCCAACCCGCCCGTAGTCGTGGGCGCTTTGCCCGGCAGCAACGGAAATACAAGCTCGGCAAATCTCGCCGCCTCTTCCAAGTGCGGATATCCCGACAATACAAATGTATCAATGCCAAGATCCACATACTCTTTAAGTCTTGCCGCTACCTGCTCAGGATTGCCCACCAGCGCAGTGCCCGCACCCCTTCTTACTAAGCCTATGCCCGCCCAAAGATTGGGGGCGATTTTTAGTCTGTTTTTGTCGCCTTTGTGGAGCTCTGTGATGCGCTGCTGACCTACGGAGTCTATCGCGGCGAAGTTTTTCAGGGCTTTTTGGATGGTTTCGTCGTCGATTTTGCCGATAAGTTTATCCGCCGCCGCCCAAGCCTCCTCCTCGCTCTCTCGCACTATCACGTGGATCCTTAAGCCAAATCTCACACTTCTACCGTACTTTTGGGCTCTTTTCTTCACATCCGCTATCTTTGCCGCCACCGCGTCCAAGGGCTCGCCCCAAGTGAGATAGGCGTCTATATGTTTAGCGGCAAGCTCGTGCCCCACATCGGAAGAGCCGCCAAAATAGAGCGGCGGGTACGGTTTTTGCACTGATGGAAAGAGATTTTTGGCGTTTTTGATATTGAAATATTTGCCTTTAAAGTCCACCCTCTCACCCGATAAAAGCTTTTTATAGATAGTCAAAAACTCATCCGCCAACTCATATCTCTCATCGTGCGTCAAACTTACACCGTCCGCCTCAAGCTCCTCTGCATATGCTCCCGGGACTACATTTAGGATGAGGCGCCCGTTCAAAGCGTCATCAAGCGTAGCCGCCTGCCTTGCCAAAACAGTAGGTCCGCCGGTAGCCGAAGTGCGCAACGCGACCAACAGTTTTATCTTGCTGGTCACCGTCGCCAAACTCGCCGCCGTGATGAATGGGTCAAGATTGCTGCTGCCCGTTGGTATCAAGATGCCGTCATATCCGAACTGTTCGGCAGTTATCGCTATCTGTCTTAAGTAAGCGTTACTTACCGGTCTTGAAGGGGAACTCTCGTGCAGATATCTGCTATCCCCGCCCGTTGGTAAAAACCAAAAAACACTCAAACTCATAAAAACCTCCTCAAGGTATTTTAGATATCTTAGCCAAAGAGTTTTAATCCTTAGTTAATCTATCAGTTTAATGTAGTATTATATACAGACAAACATTATAAATCCCTTAAGAGAATTTAAGTTTTTGTACGAAAACGGTAATGGGATTTTAAAACGCGGGCTGTATTATCTGCCCGCACTTTTTGCATTTGTAGGTCATAATGCCGCGGGTTATCTTGTTGTGTCTAATGGATGTGATAGAGTGCTGGCTGCAGGCGCATTTATATAGGTAGGTTTTGAGCGTTCTATTTTTCGGGAGGCAGTAGTTGATGTTTGATTTTTTGTACGCTTTCCCGCTTAAAGTCTCCATTATGCTTTTCCACTCTTTGCCGTGCGGCTTGGTCTTGGTGAACAACTCCATCTGCACCGCGTGGGCAAATTCGTGCGTTAGGACATCTTTGATGTACTCTTGTTTGAACTCGTTCAAAAGCTTCCCGTGCAGGCGTATGAGGTAACTCTTTCTGCCCTTTTTGACACACTGCCCTATGAGGCGGTAGCCTTTGAGGTTGATATTCAGGGCTGTTTTGAACTTAAGATTGTAGGTGGTGAGAGCTTTTTGTTTGAGCTCATATAAAAAATATACAAGTAGATCCATAGCGGAATTGTACAGAAAATCAGATTAAAACTCTGCTTGCAGGGTTGATATTTGGACTGAAAGCTTTTGCGCTCACTTTGACTTTTGAGCCTACTTTGACTCCTTTGATTTCGCTCTCGTTCGCGACCACTTCGACGATTTGCGCGCCTATCGCGATGACGGCTATAAATATCACATCTACCTTTTTTATCTCCAACAGTTCGCCCTCAAACGAAAATTTTTGACTTCCGCTGGTTTTTAAAAGCAACTCCGCCGCCAAGCCGTCCGCGATAATTTTGCCGTTGTTTAAGACTATCATCCTTGAGGCTAACTTATATATCTCGCTTGGGTCGTGGCTTACGAGTATAGTCGTCGTCTTGAACTCTTTGTGCAGACTCATAATCTCACTTTGAAGCTTCGCCCTTATCGCGGGGTCAAGTGCTGAGAGCGGCTCATCCATCAAAAGCAGCTTTGGTCTGTTCATCAAGGCTCTTGCCAACGCCACGCGCTGCTTTTGTCCGCCTGAGAGGGTACCCACCGCTCTTTTTTTCAGCTCCAGAAGCTCCGTAATATCCAAAAGATATTTGACAAGCGCGGCGTCTTTATTTACAAAGAGTAGATTCTCCTCCACATTCATATTATTAAAAAGGGCGTAATCTTGAAAGACAAAGCCAATTCGCCGCTTTTGCGGAGGCAAAAACAGCCCATCACTCTGCCATATCTCTTCATCCACTTTTATCTTGCCTTGCGCTTTTTCAAGACCCGCGAGTATCCGTAAAAAAGTCGTTTTTCCGCTGCCGCTTTGACCTGAAAGCGCGCAAAAACTGCCCTCTTCCAGAGATATATCTACGCCCAGCTCCATACTGCCGCAACTGCCGTGAAGGGTCTTTTTGATATCTATCTCTATCATCACGAGAGCCTTAAGCGCTTTTGATTGTGGTTAAATGTATAGACAAGCAGTAAAACGGCAAAACTTATAATGATCATAATGGCACTGTATATATGTGCGCCAAGATAGTTGGGCTCCTCCGTAAACTCAAATATAGCCACCGAAGCCGTGCGCGTCTCCCCGGGGATACTGCCGCCCACCATCAATACCACGCCAAACTCCCCGACCGTGTGGGCAAAAGTGATGATGAGGGCTGTGATGAGCGAGGATTTGATATTGGGGAGGGCGATTTTGAGTATAGTCTCAAGCTTGCCTTTTCCGCTTATGTATGAAGCTTCGAGGAGGTTTTTATTGAGAGCCTCAAACCCGCTTTGCAAAGGCTGCACCATAAACGGAAACGAATAAAAACAGCTGGCGATGACAAGCCCCGTGAAGTTAAAAACAAGCCTTATATCAAAAACATCCCTGAAAAATGCCCCTATAGGCGAGTAGCGTCCAAGCGCGTATAGTATGTAAAACCCCAGCACGGACGGGGGTAAGACTATCGGCAGAGCCGTGAGCGCTTCAAGAAATGGCTTGCATTTTGACTTAGTCTGCGAAAGGTACCACGCCAGCGGCAGCGCTATGAAAAAGAGTATCACGGTAGTGGTAAGGGCAAGTTTGAACGACAATAAAAAAGGCTCAAAGCTAAACTCTCCCAACGCCTTCAGAAACTCACTCAAGAGAGCACCTCCTGTATGGAAATCTCGCTCGCCAAAATGAACGCCTTTATCATTTCGCCCTTTTCTAAAGAGAGCCTATCGAACGCGCCGCGCGTCAAAAGGCACTCCAAAATATCCCCGTCAAGATCAACTCTGACAACGCACAGCAGCTCACCCACATCAAAGCTTGTCACCCCGACATCAAGCTCGTTTTCAAAGCCGGTGATTCCACTAAAGTTTTTGGCGAGCCCTATGTGCGAGGATTTGATATTTAAGATGACCTGATCGTGCGGCTTGATATCTTTTAACCCAAGACTTGCCATCAAAAGGGTCTGCTTTTGATGGGCAAATCTTACGATATTTAGGTTGCCCGAGGATTTGATATCTAAGACGGACGCCCTAATCTTGCTCATTTTGGTACATTATAGCCGTAGCCTACAAAGACATCTTTTGCTTTTTTCGTAAATAAAAAGTCATAAAACGCCTTCGCCTCTTTGTTGTTTGCAGCATCTTTCAAGATGATAGCCGCCTGCTCGATGGGCGTGTAGAGTTTGGGGTCTACGCTTATCCAGTGCACACCCTCTTTGTACTCCGCCATCTCGGGGCTGTAAAACGCCGACTTTGCCACAAAGCCTAAATTCGCATCCGCGATAGCAAGACTCAAAGCGTCGCCTATAGATTTGCCGTAGACAAATTTATCCTGCGATCTGCCAAGGTATCCGGCATTTTTCAGCGCCTCTTCGCTCGCTCTGCCGTAAGGGGCGGTTTTGGGGTTGGCGATAGCTATCTTCTCCACGCTCGGATCCAGCACCACTTTCAACCCCTTAGACAAATCAGCACTCTTACCAAAAAGCGCCACAGCCCCCTGCGCATAGACTTTTGGCTCATTTGCCGACAGTCCCGCCTTGACAAGCTCCTGCGGAAACCCCACATCAGCCGCCACAAAGATATCAAACGGCGCGCCGTTTTTTATCTGCGTGGTAAAAGCCCCACTGGCGCCAAATGTGGGAACAATCGTGATAGATGGATTGCTCTCATTAAACACTTTCACCAGATCGCTAAAAGCGCTCTGCACATTAGCCGCAACGGCAACTTTAACCTCTCCCGCAAAACTCCAAGCTGCAAGCAACATTAAAGTCAGCAAACCTGTAAATATACGCATACTATCTCCTTCTTTTCTGTAGTGTGTACGAAAATATAACGAAACGAAGATTTAGTTATGCTTATGTTATTTAAAAAATAGCTAATTTATTGATTAAATTTTATACAATTTTTTTAGCATAGCCTGTTAAATGCCGACGATAATTTTACTTTTGTCTATAAAAATTTTTACCTTTTCCCCTTTTTGGAGCTGTTCGGATGAGGATTTGGAAAAACTTACAATGGTTATTTTGTTCTCAAAAGCAAAAGTATTTTCCACCGTGTCGCTTTTAACTCTGGAATTTATCACAACAGTGTCGAAGACGTTCTCGCCGTCATTTTGAGCAAGTTCTACCCAAGAGGCTTTTATGATGAGCCAAACAGTGGAGCCGTCTTTTAAGGCTAACTCTTCCGCGCTGTTTGTAGTAATGGAGGCTTTTATCAAAATGCCGCTCACATTGACCTCAACTCTCGTCATAAAACCCTCTTTTTTCAGCGAAACCACTTTGCCGTGCAGTTGGTTGCGTGCGCTCGTTCTTACGGTCTTTCTATTTAAAATGCGCATACATTCGTCGTAATCGTCTATATGCTCCTCTATGCCGTCAAAAAAGAGTCTCTGCTCTTCGTAGAGTCTATCGTACAACTGCACATATAAATGCCCCGTGGGTGTAAGGGCGCTTCCGCCGCCTTTTTTGCCTCCTATGGCGCTTCTGGTCAATGGGGCTTCAGCCGCATCGTTAATCTGTTTGATTGTGTCCCACCCCTTTTTATAGCACATTTTAGCGGCTTTAGCGGCTTTTGTGATAGAGCCGGTTTTTTCTATCTGTCTTAAAAGCTCCACGCCTTCTTCGCTGATAAATGGATGTTTTTTTCTGTTTATACAAATAGAACTTTCAACGCTTAACTTATCCATACCCAAACTCCTTGATAATTTTTGACATTTTATCAGAAAAAAATAGCTGCAAAGTAAGCGTGTTTGCCGTTTTTAAAGGCTATTTTGGGCGCGGATTTGGGAGGCTGTCAGAAGCGTTATATAAAATTTTATATAGATATAGAGAAAAAACGCTTTAGGGATATGGAAGAAATCTACGCCCTTCGTGTTTTGATGAGATGATGTTGTATTTGAAAAAGAGCATTGGTGAAAAATCGCTTCTTATATATGAGTTCGGGGACATTTTGGGCGTGCCGCTTTTTGCCTCTAAAGTCACACTTTTACCGTCTTTAACGCACCCAGCCAAAGCTTTTATCATCTCCTCATCATCCGAGTAAAAGAGATTAAATGTCTCAAACACGCCAATCCCCGCGGCTATGATAAAGACTCTATCCCCCGCCCTGCTATTGCCTTCGATATAAGTGTGAAAGTTGCCAAGCGAAGAGAGTTTGGGATTTTTCAGTTCAAACGCAAAGAGTGTCAAAGAGTCGAGCGACACGGTAAATATAAAATCACTATCCAGCTGCCCCCTCTCGTGCACAAGCACACTCTGCCCATTTTGATAAAAATTGCGCGATATATCTATGCGCCCGCCTCGATAAGTGCTTCCAAGATAGCTTAGCGGCAGTGCGCTTTGGCAATCCGCCGCGCTAAACACTACGCCGCTGTCGGTGTTTGCAAGTGAGATAGAGGTGCTATTGGTCGCGGCACATCCGTAAAAGAGCAACAAGGTAAACGATAAAAATATAAACTGTTTCATAAAAGGCAATATAGCGAATTATCCATAAAATCTGCTATACTTTCACGATATTTTTTAAGGCAAAAAAGATGAAAACAGGCAACAGCGGTATAAAGCGGATATTGAAAGCGTTTGTATATTCGTATGACGGATTTGTTGAGAGCGTAAAAAGCGAAGCGGCATTTAGGCAAGAGTTGGCACTATGCGCCGTGCTACTCGTGGCAGCCCTCTTGCTTCCCGTGACCGTCATAGAAAAACTCTTCCTCATCAGCACTCTTTTTTTAGTCCTACTGATGGAGCTCATCAACACAGCCATAGAAGCCGTTGTAGATAGGGTCTCCGACGAACTTCACCCGCTCTCCAAAAAGGCAAAAGATGTGGGCAGCTTATTGGTGCTGGTATCTTTTATATATTTGGGCGTTGTCTGGGCGGTCGTTATCTACGGGGTTATCTGAATTCAAACGAAAATGTAGAGCCCTCGCCCGGGATACTCTCTACTTTGAGCCCCATCCCGTGCATTTTTAGTATGTAGGAGACAAAGGTCAGCCCAAGCCCCAAGGAGTTGTCCCAGCTTCTGCCCTCCACGCGGTAGAATTTATCTGTGATTTTGCTTATCTCATCTTTGGCTATACCTATGCCGCTGTCCATCACGCTTAAAACTCGCCCTTTTAGCCTTATGTGCACGGCGTCGTCTGAGTATTTCAGGGCGTTACTTATAAGATTTGAGATGGCTATCTCTATCATCTGAGAGTCCGCTTTTACGAGTGTCTTTTCACCCTCGTATATGATGCTTCTTGTAGGCTCCGCGACGCCAAATGATGCTGCGATATCGCGGGCTAACTCATCAAGGTCAAATTCGCTTATCTGCGGCGGCAAGTCGCCGTTTTCGAGCTTCACGGCAAGGGAGAGCCTATCTATCATATCGGAGATTTTTTGGGAGTTTTTCAGTATCTTCTCTAAAAATTTCTCCCTTATCTTGGAGTCTATATTTTTATCCTCGTTTAGCGTTTGTGCGTAGCCTATAACGGCGGCTATGGGGTTTTTAAATTCGTGCCCTATGGCGGAGATGATATCGCTCTTTTGTTTGCTGATGAGCTTTATCTTGGCGGTATATTTTCTCTTCTGCTTTGCCCGTTTTTCAAGCCTTTTGGAGAGTTTATTAAGATATATCCCGATCTCGGCGAACTCTTTGGCAAAGCCAAAATGAAACTCCTGCTTATACTCTTTTTGCGCCAACGCCTCAAACGCGCTGCTTAGCTTCGTCACTTCGTTTCTTATATTTTTACTAAATCTATTTATCCAAAAAAAGCCTATAAACAGCACCAACGCAAAAATCACCCAAACAGCCGCCCACATCATATAAAAGCTATTCATCACTAAATTTAGCGGCGTGGTGACGCGTACAAAGTAGAAATCCTCGCCTATCTTCACGCGGCTTGCGACATTTAAAAAGTCCTCATTCAAAGTGTCGGAGTATCTGACCGATATGCCGTATTCGCTAACTCGCGAGCTCATTATCTCGGCTCTGTTGTTGTGATTTTCCATCGTCACCGTATCCGCCGCGCTATCAGCCAAAACCGTGCCGTTGTCGTCTATGAGCGTTACGCGCATATTTGAACTCTGCCCCGCCGCTCTTACGAAACCGTTAAAATCATCCCTGTCGATGATGGAGACTTTGATGATATCAAGGGCGGTTTTGAGGAGGTTTTCGTACTTATCTATCTCTATGCGTTTGCAGATAAAGTAGCTCGCAGTCCCGAATATACATATCAAAACAACCACCATAATAGTCAGCTGTTTTGCCACGTGCTGGTGCAGTCTTAGCATAATATATAGCCTACTCCCCATATAGGTTTGATATATTTTTTATCTTTTTTGGGGTCTATCTTTTTGCAAAGGCGGCTTATCGCCACATTTACGGTCTTCTCTTGAAATACCTCATCCTCTTGCCAAATCTTCTCTAACAAAAAGTCGCGGTTTAAGACGCTGTTTTTGTTTTGTATGAAGAGCGCTAAGAGGTCAAATTCAAGCTTGGTGAGGTCGGCTTTTTCATCTTTTATGAAAGCTTCGCGGGATTCTAAATTTAGCAAGATGTCTCTAAAGCCTATCTTTTTTGCCTCGTGTTTGGTTCTGCTTATCAGAGCTTTGCAGCGTAAAATGAGCTCTTGCATATTAAATGGTTTTTTAAGATAATCATCCCCGCCCTTTAAAAACCCCTCCTCCACATCGGAGTCTTTATCTTTTGCCGTTACGAAAATCACGGGGATGTTTATCCCTTTTTTGCGCAGATGCTCGACAAATTCGCTCCCTTCGCCGTCTTTTAAGTTCCTGTCCACCACCATCAACGAGCACCTCTCTTCGCTCAAAAACTTCTCCACATTTTTAGTCGACAAAAATCCTATAGCGTCAAAGCCCGCCTTATCCAGATGAAACTCCAAAAGTTCCAGCAAGTCCTGTTCGTCCTCTATGATAACTACCGTATCTTTCATAAAACCTCTAATGCAGTTTAAGTTCCCCGCCGCTTCTGGCGAACAGCACAAGTTTTGCCACCGCCACCGCCCTATCAGCCATCTTTTCAAGCTTCCTTACCGTACCCAAAATTTTAGCGTGGTTAGCCCTAAAATCAGCACTCAAAGCGCCAAAATCGAGTATATTTTTCTCCATCAAAGCGTACAAATCGTCGCTTTTGCTCTCTTCCACCTGCACTTTTCTGTACAACTCTTCGATATTATCGTGGTCTTTTATCAGGTTGGCTGCCGTTGTGACAGCGCTCATAGACGCCTTGTAAAGCTGCAAGATATACTCCTTCAATGTCAAAAAACGGTCTACATCGTCTAAGTAAACCGCCATATTTTTGGCAAAACCCCTTAAATTATCAGCCATTCTCACAAATTCGTTTGTAATCTTAAGATAAGAAACAAGCTCTCGCAAGTCCCCCGCCTCCGCGCCGAAAAGCGCCAAAGAGGTAACTATCTCATTGTCGGCTTGGTTGGCGTCCGCGTCTACATTTTTAAGTTTATCCCTTACTTCATTAAACCGCTCTTTATCGTCGCTCAAAAGGCACTCCAGCGCTACTTCACTTGCCTGCGTTATCGTAACTCCAAGCCTGTCTATATCTTTTCTGATTTTATCCAATTTTTCCTCATTTTGCGGAAGCATAGATGTCCCCTTTGCTTTAAATATCGTTATGATGCTACTCAAAAATGGTTACGAACCCATTACGCCCCGCGCCGTAACCACTTTGCAATAAAACCCCCTTATACTTTTAACATAAAAATCTTTAGTAGGAGAAAAACAATGTTGAAAAAAAGTATCGCATCGTTGATGCTGTGTTCTATGGCTTTGATAGCCGCCGATAAGATAAACGGCGCGGGCGCGTCATTTCCGGCTCCGGCGTATTTTAGCTGGGCATATTCGTATGAGCAAGAGGTCGGTAGCCAGATAAATTATCAGTCGATAGGCTCGGGTGGTGGCATCAAGCAGATAAGCTCACGCGTGGTTGATTTTGGCGCGAGCGATGAGCCGCTGGCTAAAAAAGATATCACTGAGGTGAAAGTTTTGCAATTTCCCTCACTCATAGGCTCAATAGTTGTAGCTCATAATATCGCCGGCATCAAAGACGGTGAATTAAAACTAAGAAACGAGGTCGTAGCCGACATCTATCTTGGTAAAATCAAAAAATGGAACGATGCCAAAATCGCCAAAGACAACCCAAACCTAAAACTCCCCAACGCTGACATCACTGTCGTAAGAAGAAGCGACGGCTCGGGGACGACTTACAACTTCACAAGCTTTTTAGCGGGCGTGAGTAAAGAGTGGAAAGATACTTTCGGCGTGGGAAAAGCGGTAGATTGGGCTGTGGGCATCGCCGCTAAAGGCAACGAGGGCGTTACATCTATGATAGCGCAAACCCCAAACTCCATAGGATATCTTGAAAACGCCTACGCACTTAAAAACAACCTATCCCGCGGCGTCCTTACAACAAAAAGCGGCAAATGGGTAGCACCAAGCGACGACAACTTCAAAGCCGCCGCCAAAGGGGCTAAATGGAGCAAAAAAGATGACTTTTATCAACTCTTAGTCCTACAAGACAGCAACAACGCCTACCCCATCGTAGCGGCAACCTTCATCTTACTGCCGACCGATAAGTCCGATATGAACAAAAAAATCGTCACATTTTTCAACTGGGCATTCGAAAAAGGCGACGACGCCATCATAAAATTAGGCTATGTCCCCCTCCCTCCGGAAACCAAAAACTTGATCCGCGAATACTGGAGAGATAACGGTTTGATATAGGCAAAACAATCCGCCCACCACAATTCCCGCACGCAGCAATTAGCCTCCAAATGCGGGAATTCCCCCCCCCATCCCCTCATTCCCGCAAAAATAGGCGTAGCGCTTAAATGTTTTTATGTATATATCCTTTATCTGTTTTCCCAATAAAGATACGGCAACCCACCATTTTTATATGGGTCGATTTTCCAAGGATTAGTATCATTATCGCCAAATTTCCAACCAAGACCGCCATTTGTCGGGATATTTGAATAGGTCGTTTGCAGCTTAAAAGCATCATCTGTTTTACCTATGCCTGAATGCTTGTTTCCATCGACAAATTCTGTAAAGTCGATAACAACATCAGTTAGAGCACTTCTGGCAAAATTATTTGATATCACAGTCTTATCCTCATAACTGTAACCAATATAACCATTGGCACGATTAATATAAAACCGTTCGGTAGGATTGGCGGCAGAACTAACGGACGGATTAATCGCGGCATTATTGGTTATCGTGCATTCATCACCGGTACCTCCCACCATTCCGCCCAAATACCCGAATGCCTCAACACTTCCCGCGGCGTAGCTGCTGTTCAATGTGCCACCGGCAACCCATCCTGCGATACCGCCGACATCCATCTCTCCGCTGACATTTCCCGTAGAGTAACTATTAATCACTTTACCGGAAACACCGATAGATCCGACAATACCGCCAACTTCACTAACTCCGCTGACATTTCCTATAGAGTAACTGTTGCTTATAACGCCGGAAATGCTTCCCGCGAGTCCGCCGACATACTTATATTCTCCGCTGACATCTCCTATAGAGTAACTGTTAGTTACAGTACCCCTATAAACATTTCCCGCGAGTCCGCCGACACGCATATGTCCATTAACATTTCCTATGGCATAACTTTTGACTAAAATACCCAACCGAACATTTCCGACAAGACCGCCGACATAATCATAGCCACTAATACCGCCCTTATCGTTATTTAGCTCTACGCCAAGATTTTTGACTGTACCATTTACATATCCGAATAGTCCTACCGCCGTATTTTCTATTGTTCTGTTTATCCAAAGATTGGTTATCTTATGCCCATTGCCATTAAATATACCGCTAAACATATTTAAAGAAGAATCGCCGATAGGCTGCCAACCATCAGCATCAAATCCCGCACCATTATCGTCCAGCTCTATATCATTTGTGAGTATATATTTTTTACCCAAAGCGATGACTGGGGCAATAGCGGCTAATTCGTCTTGAGTGCTTACCAATGTAACACCATCAATGGCACAAAAGTAGCTATCTTTAACGGGTGTAAAAATTGCATCTGCCACAGATGTATATCCGACTTCATACCATTGCGCCACACCATATTTGGCTTTTTTATCATCAAGATCTATACTACCGCTAATTACGACAGTTTCACTCCCAAGAAAATCGAGATTTTTATCGTAAAATGAAACTGTATAACTTTCTTCATCGAGTGTATATTGCGCTTTGAAGGTTATGTTTTGAAGCAAATAGTATGAAATCTCACCTGGCGCGATTGTTTCACTTCCGCCTACCTCTTGCCAACCTGTAAAAGTATAGCCTGTTTTAGTTGGGGTAGGGACGGCTATGTATGAGCCTTGTTTTGCACTTTGCGTAGTTATTACTCTATCGTCATAATCAAGAAATGTTATCGTGCGATTATCGAATGTATATTGCGCTTTAAAGATTGTATTTTGCGTTAAAAAAACAGCTTCACCGCTTGCTATCGTAACTCCTGTTTTGCCCATTAGCCAACCGATAAAGGTATAGTCTGCTTTGATTGGGGCGGATGGGAGAATTATAGATGAATATCGTTCTGCGCTTAATGTATCTACTACATTATCATCGTAGTCAAGAAATGTCGCAGTATATACCACATTATCATATATGTATTGCGCTTTAAAAATTATATCTTTTGTTAAAGTGTATGAGGTTGCGTCAATTGCGATTGTCTCCGACCCACCGACCTCTTGCCAGCCCGTAAAGATAT
>JAISQB010000026.1 GCA_031274495.1 Campylobacteraceae bacterium
CAATACAAAAAATATAAACGATATCAACAATATATGTATACCGTTCAGCTTGGTGTCAAAAAAATCGTTGAAATCATCCACCATAAAACTCAACCGGTAAGCAGTGAAAAAAACCATAATAAAACATACGATAGGAAAAACAAATCCCAATAAAAAATAAAAATCAATTATGCGATTGACTTTTTTTGGTATTTTATATTTGCATCCGCAGTACTTACATATAAGAACTCTATTGTCATTAATATCAAAAACAATATCTTTCAGTCCTCTTGTTTTATAAATATTATGTCCGCACTCGTGGCATTTAAATTTTAGTAGTGACATTTACTGCCCCTCTTGCTCAAGTTTTTTTAGCGGAAGCATTGATGAGATAAAATGTATACCTACAAGCACCGACGATACAAAAAATATAAATGCCGCTATCAGCACCCATAAGCCGTCCAATTCGATTTCAAAAAAATTATCTATCGCAATAGCCAACCAATAAGCAACAAAAAAAGCCGCAAGAAAACACGCCACAATAAAAACAAGTTCTACGGTTAAGCCAACTATCCAATCGACTACTGCCGATATCTTATATTTGCATCCGCAATGCTTGCACACAAGAGGTCTTTTTTTATTGATATCAAAGATGATATCTCTTGAGGCTCTTAGCTTTTTGATATCATATCCGCACACATGGCATTTAAATTTTAGTAATGACATTTTTGCTCCATATTGTCCTCACTGCTCGCTCCTTCATGCACCACTATAGTAAAATTAGACGCACTTTTCTTTAAACTCTTTCACAAACTCTTCGCCGGATAGACCTTTGGTTTCTAAGCTATCTATCAAATCCCAATTGTCTTTTGATGTCGAGAGGATTTTGAGATTTTTGCTGCCCAGCCCACCCAGATCAACGCGCAAAAATGTAGTTTCGTCGCCTTTTTTCAATAAGAAAGTCCTTGAAGTGGGTTGCAATCTTTTTATCATCTCATACTGTTCGCTTGTCAAGTTGAAGCCTTTGACATAATCCTCTTCTCGCGCTTTTGGATTGGGTAAAAATATCAATGTCGCGCTCTGTTCGACAACGGCTCTTGCTATGGGGTTTTTGATGAAATCTTCCGGACTTTGCGTTGCCATAACGACGATACCGTTTAGTTTTCTAATCGTCTTTAATTTATCTCTTACGACTTGGGCTACCGTCTTATCTTCTATCCATTTCCAGCACTCGTCGATATTTAGTACAAATCTTCTGCCATCCATCAGTTCGTTGATTCTCTCAAACAGATATAAAGAGATGGGCGCGGAAGCGGTAGCGTCGTCCAAAAACTCTGTGCCGTCAATACCGTATATATTTTTATCTTTTTCAAAAACAAGTTCGTCAAACGGGTTGTCAAAGACCCATCCGTAAGCATTACCTACTGACCAAATTTTTAGGCGGCGATATAGCGTGTCGTCTTTAGCATTATTGACCGATAGGTGTTCCATAACTCTTGTTATGCCGTATTTTCTGAGCTCTTGAGGCATATCTAAAACGCTTTTGATGGCTCTGTTTAAGTCATCTTCTTCTACAGGGTTTAATGCTCTTCCTACAAGCAGGCGCAGCAAATTGTCCAAAAACGCTATCTTTTCGGGACTATTCTCGCACATAAATGGGTTAAATCCTGTCGGCACGCCGCTTTTGATGGCAAAATATTGACCGCCTGTGGCTAAAACATTGGCGTGCGCACCTCTATCTTTATCAAAAAATACAAGTGTAAAATCTTTAGTCCCCGACTTTTCATCAAAACTATTCTCATCAGCATATTTGACCATTTGATTGGCTAAAAATAATTGCAATACCGTCTTACCCGCACCTGAGGCGCCGACCATAAGCGTATTGCCGAGATGTTTTTCATTGAAATCATTTCGTCCCAATTTTGCTTCGTGGAAGTTTAAAAAATATGGAGTACCGTTTGTGCCTTTGAGGGTAGTTATCGCGTCTCCCCAGCAGTTAAGTTCTTTTTTGCCGGTAGGAAAATTGTGAAATGAGACAAAGGAGGCAAAATTTTTGCTTGAAATCAGATTGACACGGGGGCGAAGATGAAAATTGCACGGTAGTTGCGCGAAATAGGACGCCGGAAGGGCTAAATTGGCCAAAGTTACGCCAAAGCCCATATCGTTTAAACTGGTGATTATGGTGTTGGCATTCTTTTGAACTTGCTCTATCGTTGCGCCAAACACAAGGACCGAAAAGTGGTATTTGCCAAAGCTTATATCTCCCGAAATCAGTGCGTCTTTTGCCCAAGCCAATTCATCAAGCTGACGCAGACCCTCGTCGGCTGATGCTAATAGCTGCTTCTCTTGCTTATTTATCGCGGCTTTTGCTTCGTATGCGGAGACAAGGGAAAAAGAGTGTGTTGCCACATACTCCACATCCTGATACATCAAAGCATCCAAAATACCGGCAAACGTCTCATTTACATAGTCTTTTATCTCAATGGCTCTTGCGAATTTTTTAGAGCCGTCGTTTAGGTTAAACTGGATCGTGTCTTTGCCGAAAATCACCTCATTTAATCCCGCAGTTAGGTACTGATTTATCTGTGTCGGATTGACGCGCACTTTTTGAAATTTGCCGCTTAGAAGATATGAAAAGAAAGAGAGAATTTCCGAATACTTAGCTCCGTTTTCCTCATAAATTTTAAGCCTTTGGGGTTGAAACTTTTGGAGATTGTTTTCAAGGCGGGCACAATACTCTTTAAACTGCTTATATTGCGCGATTAATTCGTTCTGTTTTTCTGTAAAATTTAGCTTTTTAAAAGAGGATTTTTTTATCTTGCTCAAAAATGGTGTAAAGACCATTGTAAAGTACAAGCTATTGACTTTGAGGTTATCTCCGCCGAAGTTTTTGTAGTAGAGTTCATCTATCTCTTTTAAAAAACTATTTTTGAAATTGGACGACATTTTTATAGAAGTTAAGTGGCGAATATTGTGGTGGTAAAATGCGATAGGCTCGCTTGCGAACGCTTTAAATACTGTGTTGAGATTTTCTCCGAAAAGCTCGATATCACTCTCATCGCTCGCTTCAAAGCTTACCCCTTCAACTCTCCACACTGCTATAAAATTGCCATCTTTGTCTATGATCGTATTATCAGAAAAGTGACTTGAGTATGGGACTAACTCCAAAAAAGAGAGTTGACTTTTCAAGTCAAACGCTGTGAGTTTGGGCTGCCCTTGCTCTTTTAGCGTTCTATATTGTTGCGCGGTGAACGCTAACGCCCCGTGCCAATAATTTTTGCTTAATGGTGAGGTGAATTGACCGTTTGGTATAAAATGTGTTAAAAATTTAAGTCCCAATAGACGGAAGATAAAGTCATCTTTTTTCGTCATAGCCTTCATAATCAAAATCGCCGGCACTAACGCTATGAGCAATAGCATATTGATGTAAGTTGCCATCAAAAAAATGAAGCCTGCCACGAGGGCAAAAGGCGTTATGGGAACGCCCATCACCATCGCGGGACGCGTCATGCCCTTAAATAGAGCCTCCATT
>JAISQB010000071.1 GCA_031274495.1 Campylobacteraceae bacterium
CCCCTCATAATCATTTTTTTTGCTAAAGGACGCTACACTTTTACATCACAAACAAAAAGGTTGCAGATGAAAACCATCACGATAATAGACACATTCGGATTTTTCTTTAGAAGTTACTACGCGCTGCCCAACTTGAAGAACTCTAAGGGCGAGCCTACGGGGCTTTTGACGGGGTTTGCGAATTTTATACAGACATCTTTGCGGGACTTTCCGTCCGACTATATGCTCTTTGCACTTGATAGCAAGGGCAAGACTTTTCGCGACAATATCGACCCAAATTATAAGGCAAACAGAGTCGAGCCGCCTGAGGATTTGAAAAAGCAGCTTCCCATAGCCATCGAGTGGATAAAAAAGATGGGATTTGCCCAGTACGCGCAGGAGGGCTACGAGGCGGACGATGTCATAGCCTCTATGGTCAAATTTGCCAAAAATAGCGACCTGAAGGTGCGTATCGTCACGCACGATAAGGATCTGTATCAACTCATAGACGATGGAAAAGTTACGATATTTGAACCTGTAAAAAAGGTAGAGATAGATGAAAAGGGGTGCTTTGCCAAGTTCGGACTGCCCCCTTCCAAGATAAGGGATTATCTCTCTTTGACGGGCGACACAGCGGATAATATCCCGGGCGTGAAAGGTATCGGGGCGGTGGGGGCTAAAAAGCTTCTGGATGAGTTTGACAATATACAAAATATCTACGACAATTTAGACAAAGTACGCAACGAGCGCACGAGAGAGCTTTTAAATGTGGGGCGAGATAGTGCCTTTATGAGTTTGAAGCTCACCGCACTGGACGACTCTTTAAATGTTCACGAAAAGCTTGAAAAGTTCAAACTCCCCTCCTCTCATCCGCTTTTGGCGATAAAAGATGAGCTTTTGGATAACGATATGTACTCCATCATCAACCGTCTGGGTGCGGCGAAGAGTCAAAAGCCTCAAGAGAAGATGAGCTTTTTGCCCGTACTTTTGGACACAAAAGAGAAGCTCTTGGGCGTGATAGAGGCTATCCCAAAAGAGGCCCTTGTGGCGTTTGATACGGAGACTGACTCACTTGATTCGAGAAATGCCAATATCGTTGGGTTTTCGTTCTGTTTTGAAGAGGGCAGAGCTTACTATGTGCCTATAGCACACCACTATCTTGGCGTGGGTGATCAGGTAAGTAAAGATGAGGCAAGAGAGGCTCTGACAGAGCTTTTCAAGCACAAGATCATCGGGCAAAATCTCAAATTTGACCTAAATGTAGTGGAGGTCAATCTTGGTATCAAAGATGTTGAGATTTACGCCGACACGATGATAATGGCGTGGCTTTTGGACTCCGAATCAAGCGTTGGTATGGACTCTTTGGCAAAGCGGCTCTTTGGCTACAACACGATAAAATTTTCCGACATAGTCCAAAAAAAGGCGACATTTGCCAATGTAGAATTAGACAACGCGTGCAAATATTCCGCCGAAGATGCGTGGATAACGCTGAAGTTTTACCACAAACTAAAAGAGCTTTTGGAGCCAAAACTTTTAGAGCTTGCGGGCAGTATGGAGTTTCCGTTTATCAAAGTTTTAAGAGCTATGGAGAATGAGGGTATCAGGGTAGATACGGACTATCTAAGGGGGTTACTCAAAAAGAGTGAGAGCGCGATAAATACTTTGACGCACGAGATTTACGAGCTTAGCGGCAGGGAGTTTAACATCAACTCCACGCAGCAAACGGGGGCGATTTTATTTGAACATCTTGGACTCACCTCATCAAAAAAGACCAAAACAGGCTACAGCACGGATGAGAATGTCTTGAGCGAACTTCTGCACGACCACGCCGTCATACCAAAACTCTTGGAGTATCGAGAGCTTTATAAGTTAAAATCAACTTATATAGAGCCGCTTTTAAGGCTTGGGCTAAATGATAAAAACGCGCGCGTCCACACGAGCTTTTTGCAGACGGGAACTTCAACGGGACGCCTTAGCTCCAAAGACCCCAACCTGCAAAATATCCCCGTGCGTACCGAGCTTGGCAAAGAGGTCAGGAGCGCTTTTGTCGCTAAAGAGGGGTATAAGTTGGTCGGTATCGACTATTCGCAGATCGAGCTTAGACTTTTGGCGCATTTTAGCTTGGACAGCGCGCTTGTGAACGCCTTTTTGGATGATAAAGATATACATCTTGAAACGGCGGTGAAACTCTTCGGCGACAGGGCAAAGGAGATGAGAAATGTCGCCAAAAGCATCAACTTTGGGCTTTTGTACGGTATGGGCGCCAGAAAACTCGCCGCTACGATAGATGTGCCCCAAACGCAGGCTAAGGGCTATATAGAGAGCTATTTCGCCTCTTTTGCGACTGTGAAAAATTACCTCACATCTATCGAGGATTTTGCTAAAAAGAACGGATATATCCAGACGCTTTTGGGGCGCAGGCGCAATTTTGACTTCGCCTCCGCGACCCCTTTGACGATGGCAAATTACAGCAGGGAGGCGGTGAATGCGGTATTTCAAGGCAGTGCGGCAGACTTGATAAAGCTTGCGATGTTAAAGATCCACGCCGCGTTTTTAAATGAAAACACCAAGCTTCTCTTGCAAATCCACGACGAACTCATATTTGAGGTGAAAGCCGAGGAGGCTTTGGAGTTCTCCAAAAGGGCGAGTGCTGTGATGGAGAGTATCTACACGCTCAATGTCCCGCTAAAAACCACCGTCAGTATCGGCGATAATTGGGGAGCGTTGAAATAGCTTTATGATCTACAGACTAAGTCAAAACAGCACCTCATTTCCCGACCCCAAATACGCCGACGAGAACGGACTATTGGCGTTTGGCGGGGATCTGGGCGCGAAGCGGCTTATCGCGGCGTACAGGCAGGGAATTTTCCCGTGGCCTCAGCAAAACCTCTCGCTTCTTTGGTTTTCGCCAAATCCACGAGCCGTCCTCTATCCCGACAACTTTCGCCTCACGCGCTCACTAAAACGCTCTTTGAAAAGATACGAGATAAAAGTCGATACGAACTTTGAAAAAGTCATCACGATGTGCGGAGATAGGAGCGGCACTTGGATAAATAGCGAAATGATAGAGGCGTACTGCGAACTTTTCAGGCTGGGATTTGCCCACTCCATAGAGAGTTACGACGAAAAAGGGGAGCTTGCCGGAGGGCTGTACGGCGTGTGCATAGGCAGGGTCTTTTGCGGTGAGTCTATGTTTACCGTCAAAAAAGACGCCTCAAAAGCCGCGCTTTATGAGCTGTGCCGGATAGCCCTGAAAAAAGGGGCGATTGTCGACTGCCAAATCATAAATCCACATCTTTTATCACTCGGCGCGGAGGAGATTTCAAGGGATAAATTTTTGCGAATTCTGGATAGTTTAGGAGGCGAATCTCCTATATTTTAAAGTATATTTTTTTAGTCAGGATTTTTATAACACAATACGGTTTTAAAAAAAATATCTTTACCCTCAAAAAAAGCCACACTTTACGAACTGTGCCAAATAGCCTTAAAAAAAGGGGTTTTTAAATCATAAATCCCCATTTTTTATCACTTAATTTCAAGGGATAAATTTTTGCAAATCCTCGCTATTTTGGGAAGCTAATCCCACATATTTTAAAGTATATTTTTTTGGTCAGGATTTTTTTATGATACAATACAAATTTTAAAAAATGGGAGAACACAATATGTATCTTTTTACTTCTGAAGTTGTAAGTCCCGGGCACCCCGACAAGTGCGCGGACATCATAGCGGACTCTATCGTCGATAAGATTTTGCAAGCCGATCCGAACGGCAGAGTTGCCAGCGAAGTTTTTGTAGCGGGCAAGCATGTAATCATCGGCGGAGAGGTCAATACAAAAGCGAAATTTAACACAAGCGATTATGAAAATATAGCCAAAGATGCTTTGAAAAAGATAGGCTACGACGGCAACGGCGCATTTACAAAAGAGCAGTGCCTCCACCCCGACGATGTCAAAGTGCAAGTGCTGCTAAATCAGCAATCCCCCGATATCAACCAAGGCGTCGACCAAGAGAGCGGCGAGATAGGCGCGGGAGATCAGGGGATAATGTTCGGCTTTGCGTCGAATGAGACAAAAAGCTTTATGCCTGCCGCGATCACCTACGCGAGACTCATATGTGACAAGGTATACAACTACGCGCTTACCCACAAAGATGAATTTGGCGTCGATATCAAAACGCAAGTTACGGTGGACTACGAGCATAAGAGCAATTTTGAAAATGGCAAACCAAAACATATCCACACCATCGTAGTCTCAGCCCCAAGCGTGGAAAATATGCCCATAGAAAAAGTGCGCGAACTCATCAAAAAACTGATAGACGACGCGGGACTCCCCAAAGAGCTCTACAACCCCACCAAAAACGACACCATCATACACATCAACCCCACAGGCAGATATGTCAACCACAGCTCGCTTCACGACTCCGGACTCACAGGACGAAAACTCATCGTGGATAGCTTCGGCGGATACTCACCCATAGGCGGCGGCGCGCAGTCGAGCAAAGACTACACAAAAGTAGACAGAAGCGCACTCTACGCCGCCAGATGGATAGCCAAAAATATCGTAGCCTCAGGCTTAGCCGACAAATGTATAGTCCAAATCTCATACGCGATAGGCGTAGCCCACCCGATATCCGTCTGCGTAGACACGATGGGCACATTCAACCCTCGCGTAGACGACGATATCCTATCCGACTTCGTCTTAGAGCATTTCCCGCTAACCCCCAAATGGATCACAACCCAATTCGCCCTCGACAAACCAAGCCCCACCACCTTCCTCTACGCCGACGTAGCCGCCCGCGGACAAGTAGGACAAGACGACTACCCGTGGGAAAAATTGGACGCAGTGGAGACATTTAAAGAGCTGCTAAAATAATTTTTTAAACCACCCGCGGCGATAATACGCCACCTTTAAACGGTTGGTTTTACGGTATGTGCAACCTCTGCACATACCGCCACAACAACAAACCACACAATCAAATCACCACAAACAAACCCTCCTCTGCCATAAGCCACGCAAAGCAATTAGCCCCCAAAGGCAAGCGCCCCGTTTTTGCCCCTCCTCCGCCATACCCGCGAAAACAAGCGAAGCATTTTGCCACCCCTCCCCATAATACCCGCGCAAAGCGCGGAGGAGATGCGAGAATCTACTCCGCTTTCATCATTCACGCCCTCTATCCCGTCGTGTCTCTGAATTACGCAGTAAGTCGTGAGAATCCTAATGGTCAAACATTTTACAGGTTCAACCACAAAGATTCCTCGTCGCTTCGCTCCAACGGAATGACGGAAATGGGTGCCGCGCATAGCGACAGCGATAATCGCGTAATCGCGATTTTGTTTTTCCCCCATTTTGACACTGCCTCCTGTTTTGATTTATTCAAGGAAAAAGAGCGAGGACCTGTTTGAGTTGTTGCTTGCAACAA
>JAISQB010000085.1 GCA_031274495.1 Campylobacteraceae bacterium
TTAAAGACACTAATTATAATAATCAGATATTACTTAAATTGTCATTAAAGTCTTGCATAGGGAAATAAAACATAGATACTAAGCTTAAAAATTTAGATTGTTAGAATTTTGTTTTAAAATAACTTAATAAGTTATTAAGGTCTTGTATAAAAATGTACAACAGATGTCAAATTTGAAGGCATAAGAGATGAAGTATTATAGGGATTTGACTTAGGGAAGAGGAGGGAGTTTTGCAAAGCGATGCAAACAAACACATCGCGCGGGGCAAATTTCTTCCCCGACGCTCTTAATCTATCTTCAAAACAGCCAAAAAAGCCTCTTGCGGGAGTTGGACTTTGCCTATGGCTTTCATACGCTTTTTGCCCTCTTTTTGTTTTTCTAAGAGTTTGCGTTTGCGCGTAATGTCGCCGCCGTAGCATTTGGCGGTGACATTTTTGCCCATTGATTTGACGGTTTCGCGGGCTATAATTTTGTTGCCTACGCTTGCTTGTATGGCGACTTCAAAAAGTTGTCTTGGCACTATCTCTTTCATCGCGTTCACAAACTCTCTGCCCTTGCTTACGGCTTTGTCGTTTGAGACGATGATGGAGAGGGCGTCTACTATCTCACCTGCTACCCTTACATCGAGCTTGACAAGATTGCCCGCTTTGTAGCCTGATGGCTCGTAGTCAAAACTGGCGTACCCTTTTGTGGCGGATTTTAATTTGTCGTAAAAGTCCATCACTATCTCATTCATCGGGATGTCATACTCCAACAAAACGCGCGTCTCGTTTAGATAATCCATCTTCGTTTGGATGCCGCGTTTGTTGTTGATGAGCGTGATGATGTTGCCCAAAAATTCGCTTGGCGTGATGACGGTGGCTTTTACATACGGCTCTTCTATGGCGGTTATCTCATTGACGGGCGGGAGTTCGCTGGGGTTTTGGATGGATATGGTGCTGCCGTTTGTGCATTTGACTTTGTATGTGACGGTGGGGGCGGTCGCTATCAAGTCCAGATCGAACTCTCTCTCTAACCTCTCCTTTACCACCTCCATATGCAAAAGTCCCAAAAAGCCCACGCGAAAGCCAAAACCCAAAGCGACCGAAGACTCTGGCTCATAGCTGATACTGGAGTCGTTAAGTTTTAGTTTTTCAAGAGCGTCCCTCATCTCTTCAAACTTATCCGTCTCTATAGGATAAAGTCCCGCGAAGACAAAAGGTTTTGCCTCTTTGAAACCGTGTATCGCCTCTTTTGTTTTAGCTCTGGCGTCCGTTATCGTGTCGCCTACTTTGACATCACTGACATTTTTTAAGCCCAATATCACGATGCCTATCTCGCCTGTTTTTATGATGTCCGTCTTAACGGGAGAGAGCGGGTGTGGGTACATAAGTCCCAACACTTCGTGCTTTTTATCTGTGCCCATCACGAGTATCTCTTGCCCTTTTTTGATGGAGCCGTCGTAGACTCTGACAAGCGCCAACGCACCCAGATAGTTGTCAAACCAGCTGTCGTATATGAGCGCTTTTGTGGGGGCTTTTTCATCGCCGTTTGGGGGTGGGATCTTCTCTATGATGGCGTTTAAGAGCTCTTTTATGCCAATTCCGTTTTTGGCACTCACCTCAAGGGCGTCCGTGCAGTCAAGTCCGATGATGTGTTCTATCTCGTTTTTGACGCGCTCGGGCTCGGCGGCGGGGAGGTCTATCTTGTTGATGACGGGGATGAGTTCGAGGTTGTTTTCGTACGCTATATAGACATTTGCTATGGTCTGCGCCTCAACGCCTTGGGACGCGTCAACGACCAAAAGAGCCCCTTCGGATGAAGCCAAAGAGCGGCTAACTTCGTATGAGAAGTCTACGTGACCCGGAGTGTCTATGAGGTTTAGCGTGTAAGTCACTCCGTCCTTTACATAGGTCAAATGCACACTTTGAGCCTTTATCGTGATACCGCGCTCTTTTTCGATATCCATCGTATCCATCATCTGTGAGTGAAGTTCCCGCTGGCTTACCGCGCCGCACTCTTGGATGAGTCTATCGGCTAAGGTGCTTTTTCCGTGGTCAATATGAGCTATGATGGAGAAATTTCTGATATTTTTTTGCATATTTATAGCTTAATAAAACAGCCCGTTTACGCTCTCATTGTGGTAAACTCTTCTGATTACTTCGGCAAATAGGGGCGCTACGGAGAGGACTTTGATTTTTTCGTGTTCTTGTTTAAGCGGTATCGTGTCGGTTACTATGAGTTCGTCTAACGCCTTGTTGTTGAGTTTCTCGTAAGCAGCACCTGATAACACCGCGTGAGTACAGCAAGCCATAACGCTGATGGCGCCTTTCTCTTTTAGCGCGGCAGCGGCTTTTACTATGGTGCCGGCGGTGTCTATCATATCGTCTACTAAGATGATATTTTTGCCGTCCACTTCGCCTATGATGTTCATCACCTCAGACTCGTTGGCTTTTTCGCGGCGTTTGTCCACGATGACCATATCAACGCTTAATTTCTTCGCAAACGCTCTGGCTCTGGCGACGCCTCCGATATCGGGGCTTGCTACTACTAAATTTTTGAAATTTTTATTCATAACATAGTTGTAAAAGACGACAGAACCGTAGAGGTTATCCACAGGGATATCGAAAAAACCTTGTATCTGACCCGCGTGCAAATCTATCGTCACGACGCGGTTTATGCCTGCTGCTTGGAGCATATTGGAGATGAGTTTGGCGGTGATGGGAACTCTTGGGGCTGCTTTTCTATCTTGTCTGGCATAACCAAAATATGGTATCACAGCCGTGATGGAGTTAGCTGAGCTTCGTCTTAAAGCGTCCGTTAATATAAGAAGTTCCATTAAGTTATCATTCGCGGGAGAGCAAGTGGATTGGATGATAAATATATCTTTGCCGCGCACGCTTTCGCTCACTTGAACGCTTATCTCGCCGTCGCTGAAAGTGTGTACTTGTGCATCCGATAGGGGAAGAGAGAGGTTTTTTGCCACCTGTCTGGCAAACTCAAGATTAGCAGTTCCTGCAAAAACTTTATAGCCTCGCATAGTCGGTGTTCCTTTTTTTGTGATTAAGAAGTGAAAGGTCTAATTTTAGCCAATAAGGACTTAAATTTCCTTTTTTGTTTGCCAAAAGGCGCTGTGAGCGCCAAAAACACACTATATAACTGATACGGCTTTTTACCCGATTTTTGCCAAAATGGGCGGACATTTACAGTAGAAGCGGCGGGTTGGATAGCAAACCAAACGGGGCAATGCAGTAAAGGCACTATATAGATAGTATCGGTTTTGGAAACGGGCAAAAGGAGAAGAGCTAACTTAACTCTTCATTTATCACGCGCAAAAAGGCTTCGCCGTAGGTTTTTAGTTTATGCTCGCCGACACCCGATATCTTACCCATATCGCTCATCGTTTTTGGTTCGCGTGATGCCATCTCCATCAGCGTTTTGTCGTGAAAGATGATATATGGGGGCATATTCTCTTGTTTGGCAAGTTCTAAGCGCAGGGCTTTTAGCTTTTTAAATAGCTCGCTATCTTTATCGGACGCGAACTCTCTTTTCTCTTTCGCGCCTGGTTTTTTCGTTTTGGGGATATCTTTTCTAAGCTCTACTTTCGCGTTTTTATCTTTTAGGACGCTAATGGCTTTGGGGGTAAGTTTTATCGTTTGATGCTGCGGGTCTACATCTATGAGCCCTTTTATGACAAGCTGCCTCGTGATAGCTTGCCACTGCGAAACGCTCACATCTTTTCCTATGCCGAATGTGGAGAGTTTGT
This sequence comes from Campylobacteraceae bacterium, assembly GCA_031274495.1. Taxonomy (GTDB): domain Bacteria; phylum Campylobacterota; class Campylobacteria; order Campylobacterales; family Campylobacteraceae; genus JAIRKW01. The sequence continues at coordinate 3,746 of JAISQB010000085.1, forward strand.
CGTGGGAGTATCTTTTTACCTTTTCGTCCTCTTTGCCTATCAAGATATTGATAAAGTGCCCCGCGCCAAAGCCAAACGAGCCGCTACTAACATTTACCCTATATATGCAGGAGAGCAGTTTTTGTATATGCGAGGTCGCGTCGTAAGTGATGGGAGGATTTAGGCAGTTGTCGCAATTGCCGCAGTTACGGGGGTATTTTTCATCAAAATAGTCAAGCAAAACTCTTCTTCTGCAATCAACGCTCTCAACATAACCGATGATGGAGTTTAGCTTTTTGCACTCTAACTTTTTATGCTCATCATCCGCCGTGGAGTTACCGATAAATGAGCGCTGCCAGACGATATCTTGCAGTCCGTAGACAAGCCACGCGTCGGAAGGGAGCCCGTCTCTGCCCGCGCGCCCCGTCTCTTGATAGTAAGACTCCATAGATTTTGGCAAGTCCATATGCGCGACAAATCTCACATCGCTTTTGTCTATCCCCATCCCAAAGGCTATGGTCGCGACCATTATCACGCTGTCCTCTTTGATAAATCTATCTTGATTTTGCTCTCTGGTTTTTTTATCCAACCCCGCGTGATAAGGGAACGCATTAAACCCCTCGGCTTTTAAAAACTCCGTTATATCCTCGACCTTTTTTCTGGAGATACAATAGACAATCCCCGAATCCCCCGAATGCTCTTTGGTGATAAAGTTCAGCAACTGTTTTTTTTCTCTGTCTTTCACGCCCACACTATAGTGGATATTTGCCCTGTCAAATCCCGATATAAAAACTTTGCAATCTTCCAAGTGCAGGGTTTTGATGATATCTTCTCTTGTAGTTTTATCCGCAGTCGCCGTAAGCGCTACCCGTCTGATATTTGGAAAGCGCTCTTTTAGCATAGAAAATTTTGTATACTCAGGACGAAAATCGTGCCCCCACTGCGAAACGCAATGCGCCTCGTCGATAGCAAAAAGTGAGATTTTGGTACGTGATAGGCTCTCTAAAAAGCTCTCGGTATTGAGTCTTTCCGGCGATACATAGACTAAATCAAACTCACCGTTTATCATAGAGATAGTAGTCCTATATGCCGCGTCGGCGCTCAAAGTGGAGTTTAAGATGGCAGCTCTTACGCCAAAAGCTTTGAGTGCATTTACTTGGTCTTGCATTAGGGAGATTAGCGGCGAAACGACGATAGCCGTACCCTCCAAACATAAAGCGGGGATTTGAAACACAAGCGATTTGCCCCCGCCCGTTGGCATCAGCACAAGCGCATCGTTGCCTGCGATGATATGGCGGATAATCTCCTCTTGATTGCTTCTAAAAGTTTTGTAGCCAAATACCGTGTTTAATACATCTGTCGGATTACTATTTTTCAAGACCTTGCGCACTTTTAAGTCAAATTTTGACGCTCATTGTATCAAAGCTTTCTTAAACTCATTTTGGATAAAATGGCTTTTTATTTTTCACGCAAAGGATTTTTGTGGCAATTATCGACTTTCTTGCCAATATCGGCGGATTTTTCACAAATATACATATCATATTTTACATCATCTCCTATCTTTTGGGAGGTATACCTTTTGGTATGCTTTTAGCCAAAAAATTTGCGAATGTAAATGTCAAAGATGACGGCAGCAAAAGCATAGGCGCGACAAATGTACTGCGAGTCGTCAAAGAAAAAGACCCCAAATTAGCCAAAAAATTGGCGGTGGCGACGGTTGTTTTGGATGCTTTGAAAGGCGTTGTGCCGCTTGGCGTGGCGACGATCTTGGGATTTGATGTGAGCGCTTTGTGGATGATCGGCATTATGGCTATCATAGGACACTGCTTTAGCCCCTATCTTGGATTTGAGGGCGGCAAGGGTGTGGCTACGGGGGCGGGCGTTATGCTCTTTTTGCAGCCTATCGAAACGCTTATAGCCGTAGTTGTCTGGTTTATAGTCGCGAAGGGTTTAAAAATCTCCTCTTTGTCTTCATTGGCAGCTTTGGCGGCGCTATTTTTGGCGCTATTTTTTAGATACGGGACGATTCCTGAAGTCAATAGTTTTACACCGCTTGTTGTTATTGCGTTTATTATCGTATATAAGCACATTCCAAACATAATAAGGCTTATCAAAAAAGAGGAAAAGAGAGTTGTCTAAAGTAACGCTTTTGGTTGAAAAGTTGGAATTTGAGGCGATAATAGGGCTGTTGGAAGAGGAGCGCAAAACTCCTCAGACGGTTCAAGTGTGGGCAAAAGTGGAGATAAAATACAAAAAAAGCTCTCTTGTAGACTATACTTTGATTTGCGAAACGATAAAAAACACTATAACGCAAAGTAAATTTTTCACTGTCGAGGAGGCGCTTTTTGCTCTAATTGATAAAATTGCCACCATAAATCCCCACATCAAAAAAATTTTTTTGAAAATTCTCAAGCCGGGAATTATTGAAAATACGGCTGTCGGAGCATCCGCCAAAAAAATTTTTTAAAAATTTCTAAAAACAATATTAAAAATTTCTAAAAAAATGCTATAATTTGGCTTAATTTTTTTCACGAAGGAATCATACCCCATGCGCATATTAATTGTTGAGGATGAAGTAACGCTAAATAAGACTATCTCCGAAGGTCTCCAAGAGTTCGGATACCAAACAGACACATCTGAAAATTTTAAAGACGCCGAGTATTACATCGGCATCAGAAATTATGATTTGGTGTTGGCTGATTGGATGCTCCCCGACGGAGACGGCGTTGATTTAGTAAGCGTCATCAAACAAAAAACGTCCAAAACCGCAGTCATCGTCATATCGGCTAAAGACGACAAAGAGAGCGAAGTAAAAGCTTTCAAAGCCGGTGCTGACGATTACATCAAAAAGCCGTTTGATTTTGATGTCTTGGTCGCTAGGATTGAGGCAAGACTACGATTTGGCGGCACAAATGTTATCAAGATAGATGATTTGATTATAGATCCGGACGAGGAGAAGATCATCTACCGAGGCGCGGATATAGAACTCAAAGGAAAACCGTTTGAAGTTTTAACGCACCTTGCAAGACATTCAGACCAGATAGTTTCCAAAGAGCAGCTACTTGATGCCATCTGGGAAGAGCCGGAATTGGTAACGCCAAATGTTATTGAGGTCGCCATAAATCAAATCCGCCAAAAGATGGACAAACCGCTCAATATATCGACTATTGAAACCGTAAGAAGACGCGGTTACAGGTTTTGTTTTCCAAAAAAAGCTTAATAGCTAAATTTATTATACGCTTAGCGCTCCTCTTAACGGGCGCTAACCGTGTTACTTTCATCTATCCCGCCACCCAAAAACAGCTCCATTTTTTGTATCAAAACTGTAAAAATAGCAAACAAATAGATATTTTTAAATTTTATCAAAGTCTTTTTAGTGTATAAAACAACTTTATTTCTACCAGAGAGGCAAATATGTCACTTATGATAAACGAGGATTGCATCGCCTGCGACGCTTGCAGAGAAGAGTGCCCAAATAGCGCGATAGAGGAGTCTGATCCGATTTATGTGATAGACCCCGATATCTGTACGGAGTGCGTAGGTCATTATGATGAACCCTCCTGTATCGCCGTCTGTCCGGTCGATGCTATAGTTTCAGACCCCGATAACATAGAGAGTATGGAGGAGTTGAAATTCAAATTTGAGCAACTTCAAGACGGAGAATAATGGCTAAGCGTACCGCAGTCATTGATATAGGCTCCAATTCGGCAAGAATGGCGATTTATGAAAAAGAGTCGCGTTTTGCCTTTTCTCTTTTGAAAGAGATCAAAAGTCAGGTACGAGTCGGGGAGGGCGCTTACGAAAACGGCGGCAATCTCCAACCCTTCGCGATAGCAAGAGCCGCCACCGCGCTTGGTGAATTTTGCAAAATCGCCCGCAATATGAAATGCAAAAAGCTTTTATGTATAGCCACCTCCGCCGTACGAGACGCCCCAAACGCACATCTTTTAATCAACGAAACCAAAAGACGCTTTGGCTTTAATATCAAAATCATAGACGGCGGCAAAGAGGCATACTACGGCGCGGTAGCCGTCAGCAATATGCTCCCCGCGTATAACGAGGCGACCACCATAGATATAGGCGGCGGCTCTACGGAATTAGCCAAAATCAAAAACGGCGTCATCGTCAAAACCATCTCACTAAACATCGGCACAGTGCGGCTAAAAGAGCTTTTTTTCGACAAAAAGAGTTCGTTTGATAAGATAAGCGACTTCATCAAAAAAGAGATAAAGGTCGTGGACGAAGAGTTCGACTGCGAAAATTTAGTCGGCATCGGCGGCACGATAAGAGCCCTTGGCAAAATGTTTATAGTAAAAAGCCGCCACCCGCTCTCAACCGTTCACGGATTTGAATACACCTCAAAATGGGCGCTAAAATACATCCGTGAAATCGCCTCAGCTAGTGTCTTGGACCTAAAAAAGCTCGGCGTGAAAAAAGATAGATACGACACCATCCGCGAAGGAAGCGTTATATTTGAAGCTCTCATCAAAAAGCTCGGCGCAAAAAGGATCATCACAAGCGGCGTTGGCATCAGAGAGGGGGTCTATCTGGAGGATATATTGCGAAACAACGGCGCGAAATTCCCACCAAATTTTGACCTTAGTCTTGAGAGGTTAAAAGAGAAATTCGGCACGGATAAAAAAGAGAGCGAATTTCTCACACGCCATATAGAGCGGCTCTTTGGCGAGTTAAAAGCGCTCCACAAGCTTGACGACAAAATGCTGCGCCCACTCATCGTCGCGGCAAAGCTTGAGAGTATCGGCAAAAATCTCAGCTTCTATCAAGAGCACCTGCACAGCGCCTATTTTGTCCTGAACAATCTAAACTACGGATTTACACACCAAGAAAAGGCGCTCATCTCCACGATCATCAAGTTCTACAACAAAAAAGTGACGCAAAACGATATATTTTTGCACGAGAAACTTTTGCCGCCCATCGCTGAGCTAAACTGGCTCATCTTTATCTTCTCGCTGGTCAAAATCCTATTAGAAAACGGCGCCACAAAGCCCCTAACATTCTCATTTTCCAACGACTCCCTACGCATAAAAACCACCGAGTCCCTATACTTAGCAAAAGAGCCCGTAAAAAAGATATATAAACCCGAAGTATTTTCCATCGTGATCGACGACAATCAAAAGTAGCCAAAAGCTCTCTCCCGTCAAGCGATAGCGCAAAGCGCGTTAATAGCGGAAGAATACAGGAATTTAAAACAAGCGAAGCGCTTTCGCCTCCTCTCTCGTCATTCCCGCGCAGGCGGGAATCCAAAACAAGCGAAGCGCTTTTGCGAAGCAAAATGTTTCCTTGAAAACAAGCGAAGCGCTTTCGTGAAACGAAATGTTTCCTTGAAACTGAAAAATCAACACACTCAAAAGGTTCTATCAAGCTTTATTTCATTCAAACTCTTTTTTGTTTTCTTGTTTAAAAGAGAGCAGCAAGCTAATAAATAAAACGCCCTCACTTAGTGACAACTCTCTACTTTTCAATCCAATAATGAAGCCTTCAAAATTTCATCTCCAATTTGATACCGCTCGGCATTAAAGTGTGACGGCGGCAAAGTTTGGGGGTTGTTTGAGTGTGGAGGCGGATCAACCATGTTCATAAAGCCAGCTCGATAATCCACATAGCAGGCAAACGATTAAGCTGAAAAAGTTATTACGAAACAGTATAATTATAAAATACATCATATTAAATTAAATAATATTGTAGTATAATCATAAATGGAGATTTAATATATGAGGTTAATTTTTCATCTTATGTGTTAAAATTCAAATCTCATCCTAAAGGAGTTTGTATGTTTGTGGGTATAGTAGGTTTTATTTTGGCGGTTGTCAATGCAATCGTCACTAGTATTTTATTTATACTAATTTAAGCGTTTGCGCCTCTATAAGCAGTTCCAAAAGCTGCTTATAGCTCGAATTTTTACATTTACATATTTGCTTGCAAGCCAAGCATCAAATCTTAATGGGTTAAAATCAGGACATCAAGAGTCGGCTTGCCATATCAACACAATATGGTTAGCAGATAGGTCAATTTGATCGCCTACTTAGCAAACTTGCAACTAAGCTGAAAGAGTTATAACAAAACAATATCATTATAAAATGCATCACATTAACTTAAATAATATCGTAGTATAATAATAACAGAGGCTTAACATACGAGGTTATTCTCTTATCTTGCTATGTTAAAATCCGATCTCATACCAAAGGAGTTTGCATGTTTGTGCAGTTAGGCGGTTTAGTGGGCGCTATTTTGGCGGCTATTGATGGCATTGTCAAAGCTATTTTGTGGGTATTGGTTTAAGCGTGTGGTTTCAAAAGCTGCTTATAGCTTTAAATCCCAATTTTCGTGTTAGTTATATTTTACTTAAACGTTAAGGCGGATGATAAAGTGTGCGGATTGTTTCAGTAAAACTTGATTTGTTGACCACTCTTTGTGGTTGGCGAATGGGTTGATTTAACCGTTTGCTTAGTAACCGGATAGACTAAGCTGAAAAAATGACAATAAGACACAGCAGCTTAAATGATATCGTAGTATAATGAAAACATGGACTTAATATATGAGGTCAATCTCTTATCTTGCCATGTTAAAACCAAAACATTGGATTAAAGGAGTTTGCATGTTGGTGGGTATAGTAGGTAGTATTTTGGCAGTCGTTGATGGCATTGTCAAAGCCATTTTGTGGGTATTGTTAGGCATCTAACCTCTATAAGCAGTTCATAGTGGCTGCTTATAGCTCCTCGTCTTTGCGTTAGTTATACCTTGTTCAAATGCTAAAGCGGCGATTGTTTTGATGGGATTTGAAACCGCTCTTTATGGCTTACAAATATATTGATTTAACTATTTGCTTAGTAAATATATAAACTAAACTGAAAAAATAGTAATAAAACAGACCTGCTTAAATGATGTCGCAGTATAATAATAAGCATGGATTTAACATACAAGAGCAATCTCTTGTGATCCAAACCCCATCCTAAAGGAGTTCATATGTTGGCGGGTATAATAGAGAGCGTTGCGGGATTTATCCTCAATACTATTCTTAGTCTTTTCTTCTGGCTATTAAATTGGAGTTAGTAGCTGCAAGCAGTTCATAAGAGCTGCTTGTGGTTTTTAACTTTTTGTCGGCTACATCTTTGTTTGAACGCGAAAATATTAAATCTTAACATGCGAGAATCGCTTGAGATTTAAATCCGACCGCGCTCTATAGCCGGCAAATATTATAATAAAATATATAAATTCAAATTATATTGCAGTATAATAATGAACATAGATTTAATATATTAGGATATTTTCTTATTTTATATATTAAGATTTCAATCTTATCCTAAAGGAGGTTGCATGTTAGATATGGCAAGAAGTATTCTGACGGCTATCAGTGATACTATCCTTTTTATTTTATTCTGGCTGTTCGGTTGTTGGAATTAACATCTATAAGCAGTTCATAAGAGCTGCTTATAGTTTTGAACTTTTTATTGGTTGCATTCTATTTGAACGCCAAAATATTGGACCTTGATAGCGGCAAGATGTGAAGGGTGTTTAAACTTGACTCTAACTATCTCTATTGTGGCGAACAGGTTGATTTAATTGCTTAGTAAATAGATAGACCAAAGCGAAAAAGTTATAATAAAACAGATCAACACAAATAATATCGCAGTATAATAATAAACATGCGCTTAACATATAAGAGCAATCTCTTGTGTGCCAAATCTCATCTTAAAGGAGTTCGTATGTCAGTGTGTATATTATTATACGTCATTACGGCTATTCGTAGCTGTCTCTTTATTATTTATATACTCTTAACAGGTCAGACTTAAATAGTTGCCCCTGTTTTTATATCTCTGTTTGGGCGCCAAAATTTTAAGTTTTGATGGCGATAAAATGCGAGGATCGTTTGATTGTCCGTATAGTCGGCAAATGAATTGATTTAAGAATTTACTTAGCAAATAGACAACTAAGCCAAAAAGGTTAAAGATGCAGCGTGCCAACTTAAATAATATTGTAGTTTAATGATAAACATTACTTAATATACAAGAGTAATCTCTTATATGCCAAATCTTGTCCTAAAAGAGTTTACATGTTTTGGGGCACATTAATGCTCATTTTGGTGCTTGCCGGCGGTATTATCGAGTATTTGGATAGTTTTATATAAGCAGTTCGCAAGAGCTGTTTGCGGCTTGAACTCTCATGTCAAATATCTTTAGCATTGAACGGGTTATAATTATATCCTGCTTGGGCGCTAAAGCATTAATTTTTGACGATGATACAATTAAACTAAGCTTAATTCTTCTTTAGCTATAACATTTAATTTGGAATATATATATATATATATATATAGATTGTTTACTTATTGGACATATGGCTAATTTTAAAAAAATAATATAATAAAAAATAGTGATGTATTGACTCAAATGAAAAATATTGTAGTATAATCGTGAATAGAGACTTAATATGTAAGCTCAATACCTTACAGGTTAAAATCCAACTCTCGCTTTAAAGGAATTTGCATGTTCGTGATACTGGACATTATTATAGTTCTTATCCAAACAGTTATCAATGCTTTCATTATATTTTATCTGTTTGCTATAAGTTAGTAAAGGTTGCTTATATCTTGAACTCTTGCATCAACTTGTCTTTTGCGCCGGATGGGTTATGATAGTTCTTGTTTGAACGCTAAGGCATCAAATCTTGAGAGCGATAGAATTTGAGTATTTGTTTTAAGTGGTGCTCGACTTGCTCGAGTTGGCAGATAAGTATTAATAGTTTACTTGGTAAATATATTGACTAAATTAATAATTAATAATATAGCCAAAGATATACTATATAAACCTAAATAAAAGATACTATAATATAATCACGAACAGAGATTTAATGTGTGGGGTTGATATCTTATGTGTTAAAATCCAAATCTTAATTTTAAAGGAGTTGACATGCTTTTTGCGACACTAGACCTCGTGATAGCTCTTTTTAATGTAGTTATCACTGCTTTCATCGTATTGTATATGTTCTTTACATAAAGAAAGCTGCTTGTTTTATACACTTTTGTATTGACTTGCCTTTAGCGTTGAATGAGGTATGGTAATACTGAAGTATAAAATCAGTGGTAGGGTGTGGGTAATTCGTTTAGGTGGAGCTTGATCTGCTATAGTTGCTATCTCTAATTTGCAGATTAAGTGTTATATAGTTCGCTTGGCAAACATACGGCTAATAATATAGCTAAACATATGCTATGTAGACTTAAAAAAAAGATAGCGGGTACAATGGTGAATGGAGGCTTAATATATGAGGCTGATATTCTTATATGTTAAAATAAAAATCTTGCTTTAAAGGAGTTTAGTATGTTTGCATCATTAGGTGTTATTGTGGCTATTTTCAATTTTATCGCCACTGCAATTATCGTATTCTATCTGGCGGACTGGTTTTAGGCATTCACACCCCTATGGGAGTTCGTAAGAGTTGCCCATGAGTTGAACTCTTGTGGCAACTATATCGGAAAATTGTGATTGTTTTGATAGGGGTGCGCTTTTTTTACGCTTCGGGGTGACTTTGTATAAATCTTCAAAAGAGTTGTTTGGCGGGCGGTATTTACGCTTATCATCGGCGTTAATGTGCGGTCATTTTGGCATATAAAACGCCTTGTTATGCAGTTTGTCGCTTTGGCTAAAATTTGTCGCTTTAGGCTAAAGTATATTGTGCAGCGTCGTGGCGTTTTTCATCCACTCTTCAAGCTCGTCCCATTTTTTATCTTCTACCATAACGCGGCATTTTTCAAGCTCTATCTGAAAATTTTTAATAGCTTCCAAGACATTTTCGCGGTTTTGTTTGAAGACATTGCTCCACATCACGGGTGAACTTTTCGCCACGCGGCTCATATCGCGAAAGCCGCCTCCCGCTAAGATAAGAATGCTTTTAGGGTCCTCTTGGTGCATAACGCTGTTTGCCAGCGCATAACTTAGGGCGTGGGGCATATGTGAGATATATGAGGTGTGGCAGTCGTGCTCTTTGGGATTCATAAAAAATATCTTCATGCCGATATGTGAAAATATCTGTATCGCACGCGTTAGGTGGATATCTTCTATCTCTTTGTTTTTGCATATCACTACTACGCCGCCGTTGTACAAAGTGGCAAACGCGGCGCTTGGTCCGAACTTCTCCGTACCGGTCATCGGGTGGGCGGGTATGAAATTTTTGCGCAGAGCTTCGGGAGTGTTTTTTACTATCTCCTCTTTCGTACTGCCCAAATCTATCAAAGTGGTGTTGGCGTCGATATCAGCGAGGCTTTTCATAATCGTGATGATGGCTTCCACGGGTGTTGCCAAAAATATCACATCACACTTTTTTATATCCGCGAAATTTACTATCTCGTGCACAAGTCCCAGTTTCAACGCCTCTTCACAGTGTGCGACATTATTGTCTAACCCCACTACTTTTTTGACAAGTTTTGTGTTTTGCAATGCCAAGCCCATTGAGCCGCCTATGAGTCCGAGCCCTATAATCCCTACTGTCACTTTTCTATCCTTAAAAGCTTTGAATATTTATTATTAAAATGGTATTATACCTACTTTGTTTAGCGAAATTTTGTTTAATGGATGTTTTTTATGAAAAAAGTTTTACTCTCAGTTGTCTGCGCTGCCGTTTTGACCGATATATCGTGTGCCAAACAGATAGACGATATCAAGTTTGAAGGGCTTTTGTATTTGTCTCCGCAGACTGCGATGGATATGACGGGGCTGAAGGTGGGGCAGCAAATCAATATCGATACGATTGATAATGCCGTAAAGACGCTTTTTGGACAGCAGTATTTTGAAGATGTCTGGATAGAAGAGGAGAACGGCACTCTTACGGTATACGTAAAAGAGAAGCCTATCATAGCGAAAGTGGATATCGCAGGCGTTGGCGATAGCGACAAGGATTCCATCAACTCCTTTTCCAATGTCAAAAAAGGCGAGATATACGATATCGGTAAGATAGAGTTTGCCAAAGAGCAGATAAAGAAATTTTACGAGTTAAAGGGCTTTTTTGACACTGTGGTAGAGGTGGAGACGAACCGCTTTAACGAGCAGAGTATAGAGGTGAAATTTGCAGTCAATAGAGGCGAAAATATCATCATCAAAAGTGTGGATATATATGGCGCGGATAAATTGGAATATAGCGACTTTGAACCCTCCATATCAAACAAAGAGCGCGAATTTATGGGTTGGATGTGGGGCAGGAATGACGGCAAGGTCAATCTTTTTGAGCTGGAACAAGACGCTGCGAAGATAAGAGATGTCTACTATAAGCACGGCTATCTGGATGCGAATGTAAGTTCGCCGTACCTACGCGTGTCGTTTGACAACTACAACGCCAAGTTGGAGTACAAAGTAGACGAGGGCGAAAAGTACAAAGTGGGTGAGACCACGATAGAGATACCTGAGGGCTTTATCGATGTAGATAAGGTAAAAAAAGGCTTTTTGCTGCAGAGAAAAGATACATTTGATATCGTAAAACTAAGAAAAGACGCAAAAGCGCTTGAGGATATGATAGCCGATCAGGGTTATGCTTATGTCAAAGTCTACCCCGATGTCAATAAAACCGCCGGCATAGCAGACCTCATATATGCCGTAACGCCCGGCGACAAAGTCTATATAAGAGATGTGCGCATCATGGGCAATACGGTAACGATGGATAGAATCATACGCCGCGATGTCTTTTTGGCTCCGAAAGATTTGTACAACAGAACAGACCTTAGAGATTCAAGAGACGCCCTTAGACGAACGGGCTATTTTGAAGATGTGACTATCAAAGAGGAGAGGGTCTCCAAAGATGAGGTGGATTTGATAGTTGAGGTTAAAGAGAGACAAACAGGCACCATCGGCGGCGGTATAGGCTACGGCTCAAGTGATGGATTTTTGATAAATGCGTATGTGTCGGAGAGCAATCTTTTAGGATCAGGCGTTAGCGCATCGGTGAATGTGGAGCGTTCGGATAAAGAGTTGTCAGGCTCTATATCCGCTACGAATCCTCGAATTTTTGACTCCGTTTACAGCCTTGGCGGCAGTATATATAGGAGAGATTACGACTATTTTGATTATAATGAATTGACGAGCGGTTTTTATGTGACTTTAGGGCGCAAGTTGGGACGCTATATGTCTGTCGCGACAAGATATACTTATGAGACTTCCGAACTAAGCGATATCAGCGCCGCGCTTCGACGCGATATAGATAAAGATACGAGCGATTACAAAGCCAAAGCGCTTAAAAGCTCCGTTACGCCAAGTGTCTCATTTAATAATACGGATGATTACTATTTGCCAAGACGAGGCATAGCGGCGAGCACGGCTTTTGAGTTTGCGGGACTTGGCGGTGATCAGGAGTTTATGAAAAGTACTACAAAGCTCTCTATGTTTTACGGGCTTGAGGATGCGATAGGGTATGATTTGATATTGCGCTATAAAGGACAGTTTGGCTGGATAGAAGATATGGGCTACTTGCCATACAATGAAAAACTCTATCTTGGCGGCGTGGGCTCAGTGAGAGGCTTTGAGAGCAGCTCTATCTCGCCAAAAAATAGTGACGGTGCGCTTATGGGCGGTAAGTTATCGATGGTAAATTCGGTAGAACTTAGCTTTCCTATGGTGGAGAGGATAAAAATGCGCGGCGCGCTTTTTATTGATTACGGTATGATAGGCAACAAAGAGTTTAGCGAAAAACGCGCTTCAATCGGAGCAGCGTTAGAGTGGATATCCCCAATGGGACCGATACAATTTATCTTTGCGAAACCTCTGTTGAAGAAAGACGGTGATAGACTCAGCAGCTTTGAATTTACAATGGGAAGAACTTTTTAGTTCTCCCCTACCGGGGAAGGGTTATTTAACCTTCTCCAGATACTCTCCCCTTACGGTATCAACCCTTACGGTATCTCCCTCAAGTACGTGAAACGGCACCTGTATAACAGCACCGCTTTCTAAAGTAGCAGGCTTTCTGCCGCCTTGCGTGTCACCTTTGAAGTTTGGCGGCGTCTCTTTTATCTTATACTCCACAGTTTGAGGCAGCTCGACATCTATGGCGATATTGTTGTGAAAAAGCACATCTACCGTCATACCGTCAAGCATCCATTTGATAAGCTCGCCTATCTGCTCTTCGGAGATGGCGACCTGCTCGTATGTAGCGGTGTCCATAAATTGCAGGTTTTCACCGTCGTCGTATAGGTACTGCATAGTCTTTTGCGCCAGATTTGGCTGCTCACACTTGTCTCCGGCGTGAAAGGTCTTCTCTATCACTTTGCCGTTTGTGAGGGATTTTATCTTCACCCTTACAAATGCCGCGCCTTTACCGGGCTTTACATGCTGGTACTCCACTATCTTGTACGGCACACCGTCCAACTCTATCTTTAACCCTTTTTTCAAATCACCCATTGAATATGAAGCCATAAAATTTCTCCTATATATTTACGCTTTGCGCCCAGATACAACTTGGAAGCTCGTTTAGTTTAATCAAAAGCTCTTTATCGATATTTTGGTCTATAAGTATGACCGCCAGCGCCAACCCGTCATTGCCGCGCCCCAGACGAAAGTCGGCTATATTTATACTGTTTTGCGCTAAAAGCGTACTGATAGACGCGATAACGCCCGGAACATCTCTGTTTTTAAAGATGATCATCTTGCCTTTAGGCTTGAAGTCTGTCTTGAAGCCGTTGATGTTGACGACTCTTTGCTCATCTTCGCCAAAAACCGTACCGCTCACTTCAGCCACACCTTTGTCGGTTGAGATTTTGACTGTTACTTTATTGCTGTAACCGCTGGCGGGCAGCACTTTTGAGCTTGTGTCTATCTTTTTCTCATTTGCCACATAGCCCGCGTTTACATAGTTGATATTATCTCCCAAAGACTCTTTCAACGCTCCCACGAGCGCGAAGGTCAAAAGAGAGTTTATATGTTCGCTGATAGTGCCCTCACCCTCTATATGAACGCCCAAAATCGGACGCTTGTATATCTGAACGGCTAAAAAGCTTATCTTTTGTACCAGCTCCAGATACGGGGCTACATAGCTTGGCAAATCTTCCGTTTTGATGGGGAGATTGAGGGCGTTGGGATAACTTACCCCTCTTGCAGCCAAAATCGCCTGCTCGGCAGCGGCAATGGCTATCTTCTCTTGTGACTCTAAAGTATTTGCCCCAAGGTGCGCCGTTACGCTGACATTGTCAAGGTCTAACAGGGGATTATTTAAAGCGGGCTCTTTTGAGAATACATCTATCCCCGCGAAAGCTATCTTGCCGCTTTTTAACCCCTCAAATAGCGCCTCTTCATTGTAAAGTCCGCCGCGCGCGACATTGATAAGTCTCACGCCGTCCTTCATCTTGGCTATCTCTTTTTTGTCTATGATGTTGATGGTCTCTTTGTTTTTAGGGGTATGGATAGTGATAAAATCACACGCCAAAATATCGTCGAAATTTTCCGTATATGTCATACCAAGGTCTGTTACTTTATTGCTCTGTATATACGGGTCGTAGGCTACGATATCCATACCAAACGCTTTAGCGCGCAAAGCTACGCGGCTTCCTATGTTGCCAAAGCCGATAACGCCAAGCTTTTTGCCGTAAAGCTCGACTCCGTACCACACTTCGCGTCTCCAGAGTCTATTTTGTTTTAAGTCGTTGTGTATGTATGGGAATTTTCTGGCAGACGCCAATAGGTGCGCCATAGTAAGTTCAACGGCGGCTATGGTGTTGGCTGTGGGGACATTCATAGCGATAACGCCTCTTTTGCTGCACTCGTCTAAGTCTACATTATCTACACCCACGCCTGCGCGCACAACTGCGCAAAGTTTTTTGCCTGCGCTCAAAAACGCGGCGTCTATATCGGTCGGGCTTCTTGTGATGACGACATCCGCATCGGCTATAACTTCACCTAATTTATCCTTAGCGACCTTTGTCGCGTCAACTGCCTCTATATCACTCTCTTTTTTTAAAATATCAAAACCTATCTCGTGGATAGAATCACACACAACAATTTTTTTTTGTTTCATCTAAGTAACCTTTTGAAATTCTTATTTTGTATATAAAAGCCGCCCTAAAAAAATTCGCGGCGGCTTTTTTGTTGATCTATTTTAGCTGGTCTTTGATGATATCGCCCAGAGTCATTTTGTCGTCTTTGTTTATCTTGTTTAAAGCTTCTCTCTCTTTAATTTTTGAGAGTCTTTTTACTGATAAGCGTATGCGGTTTTTCTTCTCATCTATAAACACTATAGCAGCTTCCAATTCATCACCGACTTTCAAATCGTCGAGTTCAAGGCTTCCGAAGTCCTCTTTGCGGATAAGCGCGTCCACGCCGTCTTCAAGCTCTACGAACAGACCAAAATCTTTTATATCAAGGATTTTACCCTTTACGATATCGCCGTTGGCGTATTTTTTGGCATATTTTTGTATGGGGCTCTCTTGAAGCTCTTTGCGGCTTAGTGAGATTTTCTCATTTTCTGCGTCTATTTTGATGATTTTGACTTCAACTTCGTCACCCTCTTTAAAGAGATCTTTGCATCTGGCGCTTCTATCCCACGAAGAGTCTTCGTTGTGCAGTAAGCCCTCTATCGTGCCGATTCTTACGAATGCGCCGAAATTGGTGAGAGTAGTTATCGTCCCTTTTATGATGTCTCCGACTTTGTAGGCTTTTGTAAAGTCTTCAAACGGCTTTGGCAGAATATTTTTCAAAGAGACGCGAAGACGCCTGTCTTTGATATCTATCTCTATAACCTCGACATCTATCTGCTGCCCCTCGCTTATGTAATCTTTGGGGTGCTTGATATTTTTGTCCCAAGAGATTTCGGAGATATGCAAAAATCCTTCCACATCGTTGCCCAAATCAACAAATGCGCCGTAGGGCTCTATATTGCTGACGATTACTTGTATGACATCTTTCACATCAAGCTGGTCTTCTATCTCTTTCCAAGGGTCGGGC
The DNA here is from genome assembly GCA_031274495.1 of Campylobacteraceae bacterium. GTDB lineage: Bacteria > Campylobacterota > Campylobacteria > Campylobacterales > Campylobacteraceae > JAIRKW01. The sequence continues at coordinate 19,651 of JAISQB010000085.1, forward strand.
TGAGCTGCTTTGATAGATAAAGAGAGGTGTTTTTTGTCTTTGTCGTAGTTGATAGCTTTTACTAAGACTCTATCGCCCTCTTTGTAAAACGAGCTGGGATTTACAGGACCTTTGTAGCTTATCTCGCTGTAGTGGACAAGCCCGTCCACGCCGCCGACATCTACAAACATACCGTAAGTGGTGATTTTTTTGATCACACCCTCTATCGCTTCATCTCTCTCCATCAGCTCTTGGATAATATCCTTACGCCTTTTTCGCTCTTCGTCTAAAAGTTTTTTTCTGGAAACTACTATGGATTCGCTCTCTTTATCTACCTTTAGGATAGATACTCTGATGTTTTTGCCGATTAGCGTTTGAGGGTCTTTGACCGCCACTTGTGAGCGCGGCAGAAAAAACTCTATACCGTCGCTGTTTTCGACGATAAGACCGCCCTTGTTTTTGCCTACGACTTTCACATCAAACAGAGCGTTATCGCTCTCGTTATAGCTGTCTATAAAAGCCTTTACCTTCTCTTTTTTAAGAGCCTTTTTGTGAGAAAGTATCGGTTTTTCATTCCTGAAACCTGTTACGACAACTTTTATAGCGTCGCCTATCTTATGAGTGAGATTGCCCTGTGCATCTTTAATCTCGGAAGAGTAAAGCCTCCCCTCGCTTTTTCTGCCTACATCGACCAACACTATGTCGTCTCTAATCTCAACGATGACGCCGTCCACCGTTACTTCATTGCCGATCTCTTTGCCGGACTCAAACTCCTCAAGCATAGCAGCGAAATCTACATCCTCTACAAATTCGTCTGTCTCCTTGACGCTATTTTGAACACTACTGTTCACCTCTTGTGCCATTCTTTTCCTTTTGGTGTGGTTTGTTCGCTTTTTTTGGGTAAAACGGACTAAAAGCTAACATTATACTTTAATTTCCCTAATTTTTTCAATAATTTTTTCAATAATCCAATCCGGAGTCGAAGCACCAGCTGTTATACCGCATATCTTTTTGCCCGCGAACCACGAGAAATTCAGCTCTTTCTCGTTTTCTACAAGAAAACTATCTTTGCAATATTCTTTGACAATTCCGTATAATTGTTTCGTATTTGAAGAGTTTTTTCCGCCGATAACTATCACAATATCTGCATTAATCGCCAATTCACGCGCCGCGGCTTGATTTTCAAAGGTGGCGTTGCAGATGGTGTTGAAGACCCTCACCTCTTTACAAGCACCAACTAAAAAATTAACGATTTGTAAAAATTCGTCAGCATTTCGCGTGGTTTGTGACACAAGAGCCACTTTGGCGCCTAAATTTATCTGTTCTAAGTCTTTAGTATTTAGCACCACGTGGACATTGTCGTGCATACTGTAACTTTTCACCCCTTTTACCTCAGGGTGATTTTTATCGCCGAAGATGATGATGGTATAGCCCATCTGGCTCATCTCTTCGCATATTTTTTGCGGCTTTGTAACAAACGGACAGGTAGCGTCTATGATCTCTATATCGCGTTTCTTTAGAGCCTCTAAATCCTCTTTTTGGATGCCGTGCGTGCGGATAATCGCCCTTTTTACGTCAAAGGCTTCGTCTATACTCTCCAGAGTGGTCACATTAAAATTATTTTTCAGCCTCAAAATCTCTTCATTGTTGTGTATCAAAGGTCCTATCGTGGAGGCTCCGGCGGCATTTTCGGCAATCTTTATCGCCCTTTTTACGCCAAAACAAAAACCGTAACTTTTCGCTAATTTTATCTTCACTCCGCACTCTTTTTGAAGCCTTTTAAGCGCATACCCAAAATGGTGTCTACTTTGCCTATCTTCTTCAATGTGTCGGTGAAATTTGGAAACGATGTACTGATGCACTCCGTATCTTCGATAGTCCCGCCGCATACTAACGAGGCTATGGCAAAACTCATAGCTATCCTATGGTCGCCGAAGCTGTTAAAAACAGCCTCTTTCAAAACGCCTCCCGTTACATCGTAGCCGTCATCAGCCTCTTTGGCTTCTATGCCGCAAAGTTGTAGATTTTTCACCACTGCGCTTATCCTATCGCTCTCTTTTACTCTAAGCTCTTTGGCGTTTTTGACGCGGCTTGTACCTTTTGCACACGCAAAAGCTATGGATAGGGCGGGGAGTTCGTCTATAAGCCACGAGATATTTTCGCTAACTTCAACGGCGCATAAGGGCGCGTATTCTACGACGATGTCGCCGATACTCTCGTATTTGTCATCTTTCTCGATAAACTCTATCTTCGTGCCCATCTTTTGTAGGATTTTATAGGCTTCTACGCGGGTTTTATTTAAGAGCACATTTTTCAAAACCACTTTTGAATCCGGAACGATAGCGGCTGCTACCGCGAAAAAAAAGGCGGATGAGGGGTCGGCGGGGACGGTGATATCTAAAGGTTGGAGTGGTTTTTTAGTGGGCGGGATAACTATCTTGCCATTTTCATATGTGATATCAACGCCCATACCTTTTAACATCCTCTCTGTGTGGTCGCGGCTGATTTGCGGTTCGCTAAAAAAGCTTGGGGCGTCGTTTTGGGAGTTTAGCGCGGATAGGATTAATGCGCTTTTTACCTGCGCGGAGGAGATAGGGCTTTTGTAATCAAACGGCTTTAATTTGCTGCCTCTAATGCAAATAGGCGATAAATCTCCATCTTTTCTGCCGTCTATCTTTGCCCCTATATCTCTTAAAGGTTTTGCTACCCGCTTCATAGGGCGGCTTGCCAGATACTTGTCGCCGTGCAGAACAAAAAACCCCTCAACGGAGCTCAAAAACCCCATCAAAAGCCGCATAGCCGTTCCGCTATTGCCGCAGTCGAGTATTAAAGGGGGTTCGATGATTTTAGAGGGCGGAGTTATATACAAGATGCCATCTTCGCTTTTCAGAATAGCTCCTAATGATTTGACGATATTTAGTGTGCAGAGTGTATCCTCTGCCTCTAAATAATTTCTGACAACGGAGGTTTTATCGCTCAAAAGTGAAAAGATAGCGCACCTATGCGATATCGACTTATCCGAAGCGATATCGCTTAAACCCAAGCTAAATGCCTTAGCCTTACCTATCCTCAAACTACTCATCTGATATTGACTTTTAACTCTGACGATAATATCTCAAGCACTCTCTCTACAAGCGCGTTTATCTCGGACTCCGTGAATGTCTTCTCTTCGGGCTCAAAGACAAGCGTCAAAGTGAGGCTCTCGTTCTCCCCCAAAGAGTCGTCTTTATAGATATCTATCGGATAAAACTCTTTAAGCTCTTTTGGCGCACTCTCTTTAAGGGCGTTTGCTATCTTGGCGTAAGGCAACTCTTTTGGCACAAGAAGGCTAAGATCTCTTGAAACGCTTGGCAGTTTTGAGTAAGCTTTAGCTCTTTTTCGCCCGTAAGGCAGCGTGTCAAAATCAACCTCGCAGATATATGTGCGCCCCAAATCATACTCTTTTTCCACGCCCACTCTTGCGATGTAGCCGGCTGTTTTGCCATTTATGGCTATCTCGCCGTATTCGTACGGGCTGTAAAATTTATTATCAGGCTCTGCCTTTATTATCTCAAAATCGCCCAAAACCAGAGCTATCCTTTGCGCGAAAAGGGCAAAGTCAAATTCAGACGGTTTGCCGTGGTTCAATGGCGACCTTCTCTCGCTCTCGCCGCTTGCTATAAATGTCATAACAACGCGCTCATTTCGCCTGCTGTCAAACACTTTGCCAAGCTCAAAGAGGCAGACGCCTTTGCGTCCTGCTTTTATATTGTTGCTTGCTGCTTGTGTGAGATTTAGAGCGCAGGTGGTGCGGAGCGTGTTTAGTTCGGTCGTGATGGGGTTGGCGATCTCAAGCTCTTCATCTAAGCTTGGGAAGCCGTAAAACTCCTGCTTTTCTCTATCGCCGAATATATAATGCACACTCTCAAAAAAGCCCGCAGCCGTTGCTTTGTGGCGGTAAAATTTCTTCTTTTCAAAGTTTTCGGATATCGCGTTTGTGCGGTTTGCCTCCGTGAATCTAAGCGGCGATGAGGCTATATTATCGATGCCCACAATTCTTACTATCTCTTCGCAGATATCTTGTATATTTTCCACATCGTGGCGAAATAGCGGGATATCCGTCACCAGCACATTTTGCTCGGGTCTTACCACGGAGTCAAATTGGAGGTTTTTAAGTATCGTGATGATGTCGGTTTTGGGTATCTCGACACCTATGATGGAGTATATATCTTCAAAATGCCCACTTATCTGGTGCGGTGATCTATCTTTTACGGCGCGCTGCGTGCCCGTCAAAATGCCAACTTTTGATGTTTTATTTAAGATGAGGCTTAGGTAGTTGATACCAAAAGCAAGATTTGGCTCGCTGCCTCTTAGTGAGCGAAATAGCGCCTCGTCGGAGTTTTTTATCGCTCTGGCGCCGTTTAGGGCTATCTGCGTCGGGTCGGCGTAACTTGCCTCCAAGATGATAAGCTCGTCGCTGTCGTTTGGCTTTGAAAAGCTCTCTTGCGAAATGCCTACATATGAGAGTCTCTCTTTGCCCCATACGGCGTCAAGGGAGTTTTTATCTTTTTTGACCGTAAGGGTTATCTTGTCGTTTTTATCTTTTTTGAGCGCGTCTGCTTTGTAAGCTCTTAAGATAACGCCCGTTGAGTGTGTGGCGTAGGCTAAGTGTCTGTCTATGATACTTTGTGCGCTGCTTCCTATCATAGCAAGGCGCAGGTCGGCTATGACGCTTGATTTGAGTTCTTGCGGGCGCAGTGCTTGGTATATCAAAGAGGAGTCGATGGCGCCTTCTATGTTGAGGTTTAAAACGCGTCCGATGCCGATTTGTCCGATATCTTCCGCCGCTTCAGGGGGGATGGTTATCTTTGCGTTATAGACCGCGCTTAGATCCCTCGCGACGCCGTAGATACTCAAACAGTCGCCTCTATTTGGCGTCAGTTCTATCTCTATCGCGTCGTCGTTGAAGTCCGCTATCTTATTTAGCGGTGTACCCAAAGCCGCCGTTATGCCATCCAGCACCATAATGCCGTCGTTTGTTTTGGGGTATCCAAGCTCTGAGGATGAGCATATCATACCGCACGATTTCACGCCTCTTAACTCCGCCTCTTTTATCTCCAAACCGTTTGGCAGTTTGCAGCCCACAAGCGCTACGGGGACTAATTGCCCCTCTCGTACATTTTTCGCGCCGCATACGATTTGCAAAGGCTCGCTTTGCCCTACATCGACTATGCAGACGCTCAGTTTTTCGGCGTTTGGGTGGGGGGTGCGGGATTTGACAAAGCCCACTACGCAGCCGTCCACAACGGAGTATGATGTAACCGCGGCTACTTCAAGACCTATTTTATTGAGAGTTTTACAAAGTTCGTCCGTGCTTACCGCGCTTAAATTTATCCATTCGTTCAACCAATTTCTTGTTATTATCATCTGAATTGCTCCAATAGTCGTAAATCTCCCTCAAACAGCGAGCGCAAGTCGGGCACTCCGCATAAAAGCATCGTAAATCGCTCGATACCAAGACCAAACGCGTATCCGCTCACATCTTTGTAGCCTACCGCTTTAAATACATTCGGATCTACCGTGCCGCAGCCCAACACTTCAAGCCAGCCTGTGTTTTTGCACACCCTGCAACCATCGCCGTGGCAAAAGATACAGCTTATATCCACCTCCGCGCTTGGCTCGGTGAATGGGAAAAAGCTGGGACGAAAACGCACTTTGACATCGCCGAACATATGTTTTAAAAACTCTTCCAAGATTGATTTTAAGTTGGCAAATGAAACTGCCCCTTTTTTGTCCACGACAAGCCCTTCCACTTGATGAAACATCGGCGTATGCGTCAAGTCTAAGTCCGGTCTAAAGACAGAGCCCGGACATATCATACGGATAGGTGGCTTTTGAGAGAGCATCGTTCTTACCTGAACGGGTGAAGTGTGAGTCCTTAAAAGCGCGCCGTCTTTAAAGTAAAAGGTATCTTGCATATCGCGCGCGGGGTGAAATTTGGGTAGATTTAGAGCTTCAAAATTGTGAAAATCATCCTCTACAAGCGGTCCGTCCTCCACAGAAAAGTTGAGCGACGCAAAATACTCTATGACCCTATCCATCGTGCTCATCACAGGGTGCAGCGCGCCGACATTTGAAGCGTTTGTGTAGAGCGTGACATCAACGGCGTCTTTTTTCAAAGCCTCTTTTGTCTCTTTTGTCTCCAAAAACTCTTTTTTTGAATTGATGAGGTCGGTGAATCTCTCTTTGTCTTCGTTGACTTTCGCGGCAAACGATATCCTCTGGTCGCCTTTTAACTCTTTTAGCTTTGCGAACTCCGCCGCGAAATAGCCCTTTTTGCCGAAAACTTCAACGCGTAATTTCTCAAGTTCTTTGATATTTGCACACTCCTGTATGCTTCTTTCTAACGCTTCCAAATGGCCGCCTTGTGTAGGGAATTTAATGGATGATTGTATTCAAAATTTAATTATAAAGAGTTAAAGCAAAAATATTCTATACTCTTGAAAAAGTTTTAAAGGAACAGTTATGACAGTTTTCGGCAAAATCATCAGGGGCGAGATACCCTGCAATAAGGTACTTGAGAACGACGATTTTCTGGCGTTTCACGACATCAATCCAAAAGCTCCCGTGCATATCTTGATAATCCCCAAAAAAGAGGTTCAAAATTTTCAAAGCGCGGACGCGAAACTCATAGGTGAGATGACACTTTTCATACACGAAGTGGCGAAACTTATGGGGCTTGATAAGAGCGGCTACAGACTTATCACCAACAACGGTAAAGATAGCGGGCAAGAGGTGATGCATCTGCATTTTCATATGTTGGGCGGCTCGAAATTACTTTGGCCTCATCTGGCGGATGCCGACACCGATACGAAAAACTTCTTCTAACTCCCAAGCCCTGTTTTTGCGCGAAAAAGAGCGATAAAAACAGGGATAGAGACAACTTTGTGATATTTTTGTTATTTCAGTTTAATACCATTACCCCCTAAAACAATCAAGGGGTGAACAATGGTCAATACGATAAATAGGAATAATATAACAGACGACATTATAAAGATAGGTGAGACAATCACGCAGGCGTGCGAAAGCGTACTTGAGGGGTTGGAAAGCGATAACGCCGCTATGTTAGAGAGAGCTATGGAGCAGTTGGCGGACATAGATATAAAAACAAACAAGATAGACAATAAAATAGTAGCGTCAATACCGGTCGTCTGTAAAGATGAGCGCATCGCAAGGGAGCTTTTGTCGCATATTAGAATTATCACGGAGTTTACGCAGACTGCGTATGCTTTGAGATATTTTTGCAAAAATGCGACAGATTATGCGGATGAGCCTTGCTTTATCGCTATAAAAGAGTCTGTTTTGCAGCTTTTTAAATCCTCCGTAGAAGCTTTTGCGATGTCGGTGCAGCTTGTACAAGATGACAGCGATATAGAGGATATATTTCGCAAAATCAAAACGGAGAGGATAACAGGTAGCGACCTATACTCTGCGATAAAAAAAGATATCGCCAAAGTAGACACAAAATCCGCGCTGAATATCATCAGAATTTTAAATATAGTGGAGAATATAGAGAATGTAACCAAAAGCTCTATCTCCATAGCAAAAACCATACTACTGGCACAAGACGGCGGGAAACTCAGGATATACTAAAAAGTGATATAAGGGTGGATTCCCGCCTCATTTACGCTTAGTAATGGCGGGAAGATGGCGCATTTCTCACATACGCGGGGATAAAAACACGCCCTTAAGTTTGAGTCCTTAAGAGCGTGAATTTGTTAAGCCAGAGCGCACTTTTGAGTGGATTTTGTGCAAGGGGCTGTTCCTATGGGTAGGACCTCTTGTTTCATATGGATATTGAGTACATTTGCCGCACTGCCGTAAAAGGAGAGCAGTGAGATGACAAGTTCAGCCACGCCGGCTACTACTTTTGCCGCCGCCGGAGCTATACCGAATCCATAGCAGGTGAGTGCTATAAACAAAACATCGATAGCCACAAAGATACTAAAAAGTACTTTATTGGTTATACTGGCTCCTATCGTCATATAGATGGTAAAAATCAGATACCCAAGATAGAAAAATCCGAGCTGTTTTGTGTAATCGCCTTCATATCCTTGAAACATAAACCACCAAGTCAAAGCTATAGTGATCCAGAACATACCGTAACCTATAAAAGCCAAACCGCCGAAGACATTCTGTTTTTTATAGTCCAGAACACCGGCGATCAACTGTGTAAATCCACCTAAAAGAAGCGCAATCGGCAAAAGACCGATGGTGCCGGTAGTTAGCCCAAGTTTTTCGCTTGACGCCGCTAAGGTAACGAGTGCCAAACCAAATAACCCCAAAGCCGACGGATCCGGCTGTTTGGAGGTAACCTCCACAATGTTGGAATTCTTTTCCATATCTACTCCTTATACATTGAGATATTTTTAATTGTAGGGGTGTAAATTAAATTTTTTGAAAATATTAAAATATCGCGGCAAAAAAGTATACATAATGTTACTAAAATACACAATATTGAGTTTTATTCTATTGATATTAATATGATTATCACGCAAAGTAGGGATTTTACCTGTTTTAGTATATTGTTACTAAAATACACAATATAGTCTATAAAAGCTATGAAATTTTTGTAATTTGCCATTTCATTGTTCCAAATAAGCGTAGTGAGGGGGAGATTGTTTATGAATCTAACCGTTCCGCCATTCCTGCGAAAGCGGGAATCCAAAACAAGCGAAGCGCTTTCGTGAAACGAAATATTTCCTTGAAAACAAGCGAAGCGCTTTTGCTTTAGTAAAATGTTTCCTTGAAACTCACAAAACATAAGCAATCAAAAAAGATACAATAGGTTCTATCATACTTTTTTCATTCGAAATTATTTTGTTTTCCTGTCACTTTCTTTTGTTGAAAAGAAAGTAACCAAAGAAACAACCCCCAAAGTTGACACTGCCCTTCGGGTACCCTCCTGTTTTAATTTATTCAAGGGAGCTGCGGGACTCGTTGTTGCAAGCAACAACTCAAACAGGTCCTCGCTCTTTTTCCTTGAATAAATTAAAACACTCGGCAGTGTCAAAATGGGGGGAAGAGAAAATCGCGATTACGCGATTATCGCTGTCGCTGTGTGCAATACAGATATTTTCCAATCAGATATTTTTTTGATTTGTTATATTTTTTTAGTTTGGATTCCCGTCTTCACGGGAATGACGGGGAAAAACAGATTCGGCGCCCGTGTGGGTGGGCGCCGAATTGTGGGTTAGGCTAGGTAGCCTGCAAGTCCTGCCAAGATGTAGCCGAAGATACAGGAGGTGATGACTCCGAGGAAGCCGGGGATTATGAAGCTGTGGTTGATGACATATTTGCCGATTTTGGTGGTGCCGCTTCGGTCGAATTGGATAGCCGCCAAGTCGCTTGGGTATGTCGG
>JAISQB010000086.1 GCA_031274495.1 Campylobacteraceae bacterium
TTAAAGACACTAATTATAATAATCAGATATTACTTAAATTGTCATTAAAGTCTTGCATAGGGAAATAAAACATAGATACTAAGCTTAAAAATTTAGATTGTTAGAATTTTGTTTTAAAAGTTACCCCAAAAAAGTTACCCGTCTTAGTTACATCTTTTTTGTATGCGGGCATGGAGTAGCTTACGGTTGTTTCGAAATATTTGTTTTGTAGTTTTGCCCCTGCGGCGTAGCCTAAAAGTTGTCCGCCGAAGCTGTCGTCGTCGGATTTGATGGCACCTCCGTCTAAGGCTATGAAGTAGCTATTGCCAAGCCCGTTTAAAAAGTCGAATGCCAAATTGTATGAGAGTTCGTTTCTTACGTAGTATCCGCTGTTGCCACTAAGACCCTCTTTGTTGAAGCCTCTTACGCTGTAAACTCCTCCTATGCTTATCTTGTCGCTTCCAAACAGTGAGTCGTTTGTAAACTGCGAATATGCGCTAAGCGAGTATCTAAACGGCGCGAAATCTTTCATCAAAGAGAGCGAGAGGTTGTATATCTCATACTCATCGTCAAGCGCTGTGGAGTGGTAGTTGTTGAAGAGATCGACGCCGCGCACATAGGCTAAATTTACAAATGTGTAAAATCCGGGTACTTGATATGAGTAGTCACCGCTTAGTGAAAGCTTGCTTAAGCGGTAGCTGGAGGATTCCAGATATGCATCTGCGAAATAGTTTTTTGTCCTATAGTTTGAGATAGAAACTCCCGTATTTAGGCGATGTTTTTGGTCGTGATATATTCTGTATTGCGTGTCAAAGGTATATGTTCTCGTCTCTCCTTCGGATAGAAAAACGTTATTGCCGGTCCTCACATTTTGTTTAAATCTATTATTCCTTTGCGATAGGGACAGAGTTGTTCTGCCCAATGGAAAAGAGTATTCATAACTTTTGCCTATGCTATTTTCATCTTTATAGTGTTTATCGGAGGTGTTGTAGAGTATGTTTATCTGGTCGTTGATGCCGACAGGATTGTCAATGTTCAGTTTGCCGCTTATCTGCGCTCTGCCTGTTTTTTCGCCGCCAAAATTATCCACCCCAAGATATCCGCCAAAACGCTTTGTCGGGCTGTTTTCTATCAATATATCCGTGTATCCCACGCTCTCCGCCGGATTTAGCTTCATGCTTGCGTGGTTTGAAGGAAGCCTGTTTGCATTCTCTATCAAAATCTCTATATCTCTGATATTCAAAAAATCCTCCGCTTTATTGACGGACGCGCTTTTAATATAGCTCTCCTGTGGCAAAATGTTTTTTATCTTACCTTCGATAGTCTGCAAAGTGACATTGCCCTCAGCGATATTTTGAGCGGATAGATATGCTTGCGAAGTGATATAACCCTTGTCTACATATAGGGCGTTTATCTCGTTTGTGAGATTTTTCAGATCCGTCAAAGAGGTGCACTTGTCAAGATAGCGCGCGGTGATGGAGTCGATTTTTGATTTGCTTATAAGTGTTGCGCCTAAAACTGTGATATTTTTTATATCAAAGCACTGCTCGTCTTTTGAGGGCTGAAGTGGTGAAAACTCGGGGGCTTTGAAAATTTCTGTATTAGTAGAGGGATCTTTGTTTAGATTTTCAAATATATCTCTTTGGCGGTTGCGCTGTTCGTTCTCTTCAAAGACATCGGCAAGTAGGATTTGACTTAAAAGCATACATAAAGTTGTTACTTTGAAACAGGTTTTATTGAACATAAGATTTACCTCTTAAGACTAATTTTATAAAAGTGCTATTCTATAAGCTTTAAACTAAAAGATGGATAAAATGAGTAATGCGTAGATAAATAGCGGGCATTTCGCCCGCTTTGGTTTATCTCTTCAAATGTTTCTCATTGATGAGATGTTGCGTTAATTTTGCTATCTCGAACTCTTCGTTAGTTGGTATAACGAGTACTTCTACTTCGCTTTTGGAGCTTTGGATATGGGTAGCGTTCGCGGCGTTTCTTTTTGTGTCCAGCGTGATGCCAAAGTGTGATAGACCTTCGCACACTTGAGCTCTTACGCTTGCGGAGTTTTCGCCGATACCGCCTGTGAAGACTATTGCGTCCACGCGTCCTAAGACGGCGTAGTATGAGCCGATATATTTTTTGATCCTATAACAGAACATATCAAATGCCAGCTTAGCTCTTTCGCAGCCTTCTCGTATCTTTGCCTCCACTTCGCGCAGGTCATTTGTGCCGCAGATGCCTTTTAAGCCGCTCTGTTTGTTTAAGAGCATATCGATTTCGTGCGGTTTTAGTTTTTCTACCCTCTCAAGATAAAATACGATAGCAGGATCCAAATCCCCGCTTCTGGTGCCCATAACGAGCCCCTCCAAGGGAGATAGTCCCATACTCGTATCGACACATTTACCGTTTTTGATAGCCGCCGCGCTTGCTCCGCCGCCGAGATGGAGCGTTATGAGGTTGCATTTGCTTAGCGGTTTTTTGAGCACTTTTGCCGCCTCTTCGGCGATATATCCGTGCGAAGTGCCGTGAAAGCCGTAGCGCCTTATATGGAGTTTCTCACACAGATCATACGGCAGGGCGTATGTGTAAGCGTGTGGAGGCATCGTCTGGTGAAACGCCGTATCAAATACCGCCACTTGCGGCACGTGAGGGGCTTCTGTCTCTGCGGCTTTGATACCGGAGATATTGGCGGGATTGTGCAGGGGGGCAAGCGGTATATATTTATTAATCTCTTGCATAATGCCATCGTCGATCAGTTGAGACTCTTTAAACGCGCCTCCGTGTACGACTCTGTGACCTATGCCATCCAGCGCGTCAAGCCCTTTGATGATTTTGTTGTCAATCAAAAATGACGAAATTATCTCTATGCCGTGCTCGTGATTTGGTATCACAACCTTTTGCGTTACGGGCTCTTTGAGCTGCGCGGAATTGAGCTTTATCTTGCCCATAGGCTCGCCTATCTGCTCGATTAAGCCTGAAGCCAAAACTTTACGCTCTTTCATAGAGAAGAGTTGAAACTTGATGGAAGAACTGCCTGAATTGAGTACGAGTATTTTCATCTATTGCTCCGTTTTGATTTGACCCGCTTGGATAGCGGTGATGACTACAGTGTTTACCACATCTGCCACAAGGCAGCCGCGGCTTAGGTCGTTGACAGGTTTTTTGAGTCCTTGCAACACGGGACCTATCGCCAAAGCGTTTGAAGAGCGTTGCACCGCTTTGTAAGTGTTGTTGCCGGTATTTAAGTCGGGGAATACAAATACGGTGGCGCTTCCCGCGACCTTGCTGTCGGGCAGCTTTGTCTTGGCTACCGTCGGGTCTATCGCGGCGTCGTATTGGATAGGACCTTCCACCAAAAGGTCGGGGCGTTTTTCTTTGACGAGTTTGGCAGCAAGTCTTACCTTTTCCACTTCCTCTCCGCTGCCTGAATTGCCTGTGGAGTAGGAGAGCATAGCGACTTTTGGCTCTATGCCGAAACTCTTTGCCGTATCGGCTGAAGAGATGGCGATTTGTGCGAGCTCTTCGGAGCTTGGGTCTTTATTGACCGCGCAATCGCCGTAAACAAGCACTTGTGTATCAAGACACATAAAAAATATGCTCGAGATGATGGAGATGTCAGGCTTTGTTTTGATGATCTGTAGGGCAGGGCGGATGGTATCTCCCGTAGTGTGTATGGCGCCCGATACCATACCGTCGGCGTCGCCTTTGTAGACCATCATCGTGCCAAAATAGCTGCAATCTTGCATCAATTCGCGGGCTTGCTCTATCGTCAAGCCTTTTGACTTGCGAAGTTCGTAAAATTCGCTTATATACTGCTCCATAAGAGGTGATGTTTCGGGCTCTATGACGGTGGCTTTTTTGATATCTATACCAAGGCTTGAGGCTCTTTTTTGGACATCTGCGGGATTGCCCAAGAGTATGATATCCGCTACATCGCGCCTTAGGATGATTTCGCTGGCGCGCAGGATCCTGTCGTCGTTGCTCTCGGGTAGGACGATCCTTTGTCTGTTTTTTCGCGCTCTCTCAAAAAGGGCGTGCTCGAACATTATAGGCGTCATAGCCGTAGGGGCGCTTGCCGTATCTATCGTTTTTTCTATATCTTCCGTGTTTACGTATTTGCTGAAAAGTCCCGCTATAAGGGCGATTTTGCGCTCATTTGAGGGTTTAATCTGCGGCGAAATCTCTTTTGCTTTTAGTAAGATAGAGATAGTGTCCCCCTCCGCGCTCAAAATCGGGATGGATATCTTCGTAAAGCCCTCCATCAGTTTCATAAAAGAGCTTTTTGGCAGTATATTGCCGCTTAGGAGGATACCCGCTATCATCGGATAGGTGCCTGAGTTATTCGCCATAATCGCCGCTAAAATGATATCCGACCTATCGCCTCCCGTGATGATAAGATCGCCCTCTTTGAGGAATGTGAGCATCGTATCTATCGTGGTTGAGACAACTCTTATCTGTTTTACGACACGGCGCAAATCCTCTTTTTTGCCGAAGACAAATTTACACCCAAGGGCGTTTTTGATATTTTCGATAGTAGGGCTATTTAACTCTTCCACTTCGGGCAGCATATATATAGGTGCGCTTGTGGGAAATAGCTTTTGTCTGTTCGTCTTTAGTTTTTTGAGGGTCTCTTTATCGAGGCGGTTGATGAATGTGTTAAAGTGTGTACAGTCGGAATCTTTGATGATATTCGCCTCTATATTTACAGCGTCGGCTATCTCGTCGACCCCGCGCCCTTTGCCGCTTATGATATTAACTACAGGAGTGCCAAGGTGCTTGGCAAACTCAAGGTTGATATCAAAATCAAAAGTAGACGGCAGCCAAGAGCGCTCAATACCGCCGCATATGATAAAATCATACCTCTTTTCAAACTCTTTAAATTTAGTTATAAGGGTTTGAGTAAGCTCGTTTAGCTTGCCTTTGGCAGCGGCGGATTTGAGCTCGTCAAGAGTGAAGCCAAAAGCTTGCTCGCTTGTCATATCAAGTTTGTAATATTTAAGCATAAATGAAGTTATGTCATCAGCCTCTTTCGAGAGAACGATCGGTCTAAAGAAGGCTATATTTTTAACTTTACGCCTTAATATCTCCATAAAACCCATACTTACAAAAAGTGTTCCGGAGCACGGCTCCAGGGACGTTATGTAAAGACTCTTAATTTTCATTCGACTCTTCCTTTATTAATTATTAAAAACTTTTTGCGTTAAATGATGCTAATTAGGAGGTATTATATGAAAAACATACTTTATTTTGAGGGATAAAGTATGTTTTTAGAAAGTGAATATATTAGCGTGTAACTATTAGTAATAAATAGATAAATCGGAGCTCGTTTTAGCCGCCTTTGACAGCTGAACCCATCTCCCACATAGGCATAAATATACCAAGCGCCATCAGTAGAACCATACACGCCAAAAATGCCAGCAAAATCGGCTCTATGTAGCTTGACAGGTTGTCTATTATCGCGTTAAATTTGTCCCTGAAATAGTCCGTAACTTTTGAGAGCATCATATCCAGCGTACCGCTCTGTTCACCCGCTTGTATCATCTGTATGAGCATATTTTCAAAAAGCTCCGTCTCTCTAAATGAGTCGGTCAGCGATATACCCCTTTGAACGGATATCTTAACTAATGATAGCCTATCTTGAAGCGTCGTATTGGTGACGGTTAAAAGCGATGTGTCAAGTGCCTCCACTACGGGGATGCCGGCGTGGATTAACTCTGAGAGAACAAGCGTAAATCTGTTTAGGTTTGAATAGAATATGATTTTTCCTATCAGATAGACCTTTAGCATATATTTATCGCACTTCGCGTGGAATATGGGATTTGTTTTGTATGAGCGAGTGATAAATAAAAACGCGACAATGCCCACCACTAAGATATATAGACCGTAATTATTCAAGGCGCTTTCTATGCCAAGCAGTATCTTTGTGGGCAACGGAAGCTTCTCTTCCGCACCCAACTGTTTAAAGATGTCTCTAAATTTTGGCACAACCTGCGTCATCAAGATAACAAACGCCACCGCCATCGCCGTGATAATTGTCAGCGGATATCGGATAGCTTTTTTAAATTTCTTTCTGTTTTCGTGAACCTCTTCAAGGATGTCCGAGAGCTTTTTCAAAGAATCCGCCATATTACCTGTGTTTTCGCCAAGCTCTATCATAGCGATACTGATATCTCCCAACTCCTCTTTGAAAGCCGAAGCCGAAGCGGTCAAGCTAAGACCGGCATTCAAATCATCGTCTATCTTAGCAAAAATCGACCGCAATCTCTCATCCGCCGCCGCTTTTCCCACCTCTTTGACACTGTCGTGTATAGGAATACCGGCATTTGACATAACCGCCAACTGCCTAAATGAGGCGATGAGAAATTCCACTTTGACGCTCTTTTTAAATATCGCGTCCATTATATTGTTTTTGAGCTTTTCAAGCGTTTCGTTTAACGGAGCTGATGTCTCCGTGACTCTTATGACTGCGCTGTCGGGGTTTCTTGCCTTAAAAATCTTTATCATATCCGCTCTGTTGACAGCTTGCAAGACTGTTTTTGACTGCTTGCCTTTGACGGAATATACGATTTCAAAATGTTTTAAACTCATGATTTTGCCACCCTTAATACTTCATCTACTGATGTTATGCCCTTTGCCGCTCGGATGATACCGTCTTTGAAGAGGTCTATAAATCCTTCGGCGTAGGCTTGCCTTTTAACTTCATCTTTTGTCGTGCCTTGAGCAATCATGCTTGCGATTTTTTCACTGATAGGTAAAATCTCTGATATCATCTCCCGTCCAAGATAGCCTGTTTGTGAGCATTTTTCACAGCCTACGGCTTTGTAGAATGTGTAATTTTCGGGGATGAATGGCTTTATTCTATCTAACATATTTTTTGGTATATTAATCTTTGTTTTACAGTTGGGGCAGAGTTTTCTTATAAGTCTTTGCGCTTCTATCGCCACCAAAGCGCCGCTTATGAGGTAGGGCTCTATACCCATATCTATGATCCTTGTCACAGCGCTTACAGCGTCGTTCGTGTGAAGCGTTGAAAAGACTAAGTGTCCTGTGAGAGCCGCTTGCACGGCGATCCTAAGCGTCTCTTGATCTCTAATCTCACCTATCATTATGATATCCGGATCTTGCCTCAAAATCGAGCGCAGAGCCGAAGCGAATGTGAGATTTGCCTTTTCGTTTACGTGGACTTGCTGGACGAGGTTTAATTGATACTCTACGGGGTCTTCTACGGTGATAATCTTTGTCTCTACGCTTTTAATGGCATTGAGCGCGGCGTAAAGCGTCGTACTCTTACCGCTTCCTGTTGGTCCTGTTACCAAAATGATACCGTAAGGAGCCCTCATAGAGCGTGAGAATTTTTCATAATTAGCCGGGTGCATACCGAGATTTTCAAGTTTAATCATAATCTTTGATTTGTCCAAAATCCTCAAAACTATGGATTCGCCAAAAAGAGTAGGTAGGGCGGAGATACGAAAATCGTACTCTTTGCTTAATATCTTAGCTGAAAATCTACCGTCTTGCGGCTTTCTCTTTTCAGCTATATCCATATTGGACAGGAGTTTGATTCTGGACGAGAGCGGAGGGTAGATATCCTTTTCAAATACAAAAGTTTCGGCGAGCATACCGTCTATCCTGCTTCTGACTACGCAGTTTTTTTCGGTCGGCTCTATGTGGATATCGCTCGCGCGTGATAGAATGGATGTTTTTAGTATTGCCTCTATGAGTTTTAAGATACCTGAGGACTCTTGCGGATTGCTCGCCGCGCTTGTTGTTATCTCGCGTCTTATCTCGTTGATGATGCCGTTTATGCTCTCGCTAAGCTCTATTTTGTTGAAATATTTTTCAATCAAAGATGGATCGGCTATGACTGCTTTGACCATTTTTCTGTTAAAAAGTCTTTGCAATCCGTCGACTGTCGCTATATTTGAAGGATCTTTTACGGCGATGTATATATTGATGTCATCTTCTTTAACGGGCAGGGCGTCGTACTTTTTTAACTGCGCTAATGAAACTTTTTTTGATAGTTTGTAATCAATGTCGATAGCGTCTAAGTCGATATATTCAAGTCCGGACTCTTTTGCGAGAAAGCTTAAAAAAACTTCAGGCTGTATGCCAAATTCGGCTGCGATACTGTCTAATGTGATGGTTCCGCTTTTATAAAATCCCAAAAGTAAGATAAGAAGGTCATCTTTTGAAAAATAACCGCTGTTTATTAGAACGGAGCCCAATGAAGAGTCATCTTGCGCGGCTTCTTCTTTAATCTTTTCTGCTGTTTGTTCGTCTATAATTCTATTTCCGACAAGATAGTTAATAATAGCGTTAGTTGCGCTTGTCTCTTCCATTGTGTAAAGCTCCCCTTAAGTTTTATGCTATAACGGTCTTAAAATCTACTTATATTCACCGCTTCTGATACTTTTTAGCAAATTAGATGCTTTGGATGCGCTTTTGGCATAATCGGTATATATCTCCAAAGCCCGTATAGCGTCATCTCTTTTGCCAAGTTTTACCTGACTTTTGGCAAACATAATCCAGCTTAATTCATTTTGTGAATCTATCTCGTTGGCTTTCAGTGCCCACTCTAACGACTTTCTATAATTTTTTCTATCAAAGTATTCCTCGGAAATCATCGTAGCAAAGACAATATTATTTGAAGCTTCAAACTTTTTGATTAACTCTTCTATATTTTGTATATCGTTTGTCTCTATAATAATCTTTTTGTCCACAGGAGGCGCGATAAGTTCTCGCGTTTTGGGAAGTTGTTTAGTAGCGTTTGTACCGTTTTCTGCTATCTTTTTGGGAGCGGTTGCTGTTGTGTTATCGCTACTTGAAAGATTTGAAGTGTTTGAAATAGGCGGGATGGTTGCATTTGGTGTTGTTGATTCTATCGCTTGTGGTATTGCGCTCTCATTTGCACCTAAGCTGCTGTTGGCTTCTGCGGACGATTCATTTTGGATAATTGTCGCATTGGTCGGGTCACTTAACACAAGAGTTTGATTTGTGGCGTTATGAGTTATATTTGCCTCATTTTTGCTACTTAGGCTATCTTCCAGTACAAGGAACAAAAGCACAAACGACGCTATAAAAAGAAGCGCAAGAAAGACAACTACAATCTTTCTAAATATGATTTTGCTTTTATACTCTTTCCAGCGCTCTTCCAACGCCACTATCTCTTCGGTTTTAATCATTTATCAGTCCTGTTGCGATTCCTGCCATCTCAATCAATTTTCTCCTTTTGTTTTTGTCGGAGACAATTGATGGTTTGTTGGATTCGTAGTATTCGTAAATTTCAAATAGTCTAAATAGAAGTTTGTTTACCGTTCTAAGGTTGCCTTTTGTTATGGAAAAAATGAACGGAATATGGTGCTTGACATATGTGAGATAGTCAAATTTATTGTGATACAAAAACTTTTTTTCCAGATATGAGCGAACTTCGGCCATTTCGGAATCACCAAGCTCTATACTCTCCCAAATTCTTGTTTTAAAGTAATCTTTTGCCAAAATCTCCTCTTTTTCCGTTTTGTGAACGGTAAAGAGAAATTTAAATAGCCTCGTATCGGCCATCAAACGGACTTTTTCTATCAAATCCTGTGGATATAGTTGAGCCTCATCTAAAAGAACCGTCACTATGGTCTGTTCCGAAATCTTTGGTATCTTTGCTTTATATATTGTCAAAAACTCTTCATAACCGCTAAAGTGGGGCGCTTTTACGGCAAATACCTCTTCAAATAGCGATTTTAAAAACTGTTTTTCATCAAAAAATGGTCTTGGAAAAAATACGATAGGATACTTGCCTCTAAGGTCGCTATATATCTTTTCCAGTAAAAATGTCTTACCACTACCGGGTTTACCGTAAAAAAGGACAAGTTTTAGCGGTTTGCTGATGGCGCCGGATAGTCTATCGTAAGCGATAACGGATTTGTCAAGATTTATATAATCAAAGACTTTGCCTTCGACAAATATATTCTTGACATCCGAAAATCTGTTGAAAATATCGCTCATTATCTACCAAGAGACTTATAACCCAGATCGTTTAAGGATTTAGCGGAGATGGCTGACGCATCATCCTCGCCTATAACTTTTGGGGTAATAATAAATACAAGCTCTTTTGTCTTCGTCTCTTCTCCGGCATACTTAAACGCGTAGCCAAGTATAGGTATGCTGCCAAGGACCGGAACACCTTTGTTAGTATGTATAACGGAGTTTGTTATAAGACCGCCAAGCACGATAGTGTCGCCGTTTTTGACATTGACAACAGTCGAGAGTTTCTTTTCTGTCGTGTCGGGGGCTATTCTTCTTGGTGTTAGCTGTTTTTGGTTGTCTTCTATATATTTAAAATCGCTGATGGAAGGGTTGATTCTTAACATGATGTTATTATCGTCTGATACCGTCGGCAATAAATTAAGTAAAATGCCGATAAATACGGAGTAGTTGGTAACATCTTCTGATATAACGCTGCTACCGCTTCCGGCGTTACTTGTTGTCTCTGTCGTTTGATAATTTATCGTATCACCTACTGTGATGAGTGCTTGTTGGTTATTGAGTGTTAAAACTTTCGGATTGGATACGACATTGGTTTTGCCTTTCTCTTTCAAAAAGTCAAAAACGCCTTGCATTGAAAAACTTGTTCCAAACGCAAAGCCGACAAGGTTACCAACATCAATAGTGCTACCGGAACCTGTCGTAGTAGGGCTTCCGGATCCTGCCTGTGCACCTGAGCCCACTAAATTCCAACCATTGGGAGTATTCCATGTTCCGCCTTGGCTTATACCTATGGAGTCAGCCCTTGCCTCTCCCGTAAAGCCAAGCTGAAATTTTGACCAATCTATACCCATTCTGTTGTCGTCATTCAAATCAACAGATAGGATAGTAACATCAATTAAAACCTGTTTTAAGAGTCTCTTTTTGAGTGCGTCAAAATAGTCTTCAGCTCTTTTTAACTGCTCTTTTGTGGCCGTTATGGTTACAAGTCCGGCTTTTGGATTGATAATAGGCGGTTTTGCGACATATATCTCTCTGCCGGTATTTACCACAGCTTGCACTTCGGCGTCGATAGTCTTCCAGAAGTCAAACTCCTCTTTAACTGTTATGGAGTTATCAGCTTTATCCAAAGCCTCGCTATTCCCGCTACCTGCCTCTTGAGGTGTAGCGCTCACGGAAGCGCTCATAGTGGCGGTTCCTTGTCTGATGGAGGTTATATAATCAACTCTAAAACTTTTTGTTTCCAAAGCAGATAATTTGAGAACACTATTTTTGTAATCGTAATTTAGATTATTTGAAGCGAGTAAAACATCCAACGTTTCAAAGAGGGATTTATCTTTAATGTTTGTGCCGTATAGCGGTTGATTTGCTATCTCTATCGCCGGAGCGTCGGCAAAAACAACGCTAAAATCGCACAATTCCGATAGTTGCGAGAGCACTTCGGTCAATTGCACATTTGCGTTTATCTTTATATTTAAGTTCTTATACTCGCACCCTTTTTTTGTCTGCAGCGTCTTGTTGTCTTGAGGCGCCGCAAGAGAGTATTGAGGTAATAATGCAAGTAATGCCGCACAAGCCGCAAAAGCAACGCTTTTCCTAATTTGTCGTAATGATACTATTTTCATTTGTTTCCCTTAAAAATAATTCCAATCTTCTATTTTCATTACCCAAAACAACGCTTTTTTGTTTTATGGCAATAACTCTCAAGTCGCCTATTGACGAACCTTGCCCCAACCAAGAGTCATTAATTTTGACCTTCTTTTCAACTATGGCTTTCAGACTAAATGTCGGAGCAGTAGTGTTGCCCGTCTTCTCTGTCACAGCCGTTTGGATAACAGCAAAGGGGTTGGATAGCTTATCTATCTCCTGATTTAAAATACCGACCCGTATCTCGTTAATTTCATTGAAATACCTATCGTATTTTGCTATATCCGCACTGCTGTCGCCGAACAAATTAAGCGTGACGGCCAACATGATAACTATCAAAAAAGACTTTTTCAATATAACATCCCCCAAACCGCGAGTTTCACATCGGTATCAAGTACGCTTGTGGTATTGCTTGATATCGTGCTCTCATAAACATCAACGACCAATTGACTCTCTTCAAGAGCATTGATAAATTTTATGACATTATGAAAAGTCCCGCGCGAATTTATATCTATATTCAAGACCTGCTCAATTTTTCCATTTTCCAAATCTTTATTGTCTTTAAAATCGTTCTCTATCTTGATAATATTGATCTTATACTCTTTTGCCAAAGCAGTTATTCTATCCATAAATGAAGCCCAACTTTGATCATTAAACAGAAGATAAGAGAGTTCTTTTAATTTGCCATCCACATAGCCGTTTACATATCTTGCGTCTTTTAGCAGTTCGGTATTGCGTTTGATATCGCCGTCAAGCTGTGCTACTTGCGGGGCACCTTCAAATATATACTTCTCTTCACTGCTAAGCTTACTTGTTATGTCTCTCAACTTTGCCGTATTTGTATTGTAAAAACTTTCCGCTTCCGGAAATACAAAGGAGTAGATAAAAAAAACGATTAAGCCTACTACTATAACGTAGATAAGGTAAACTTCGGTCACCTTTTTTGTCGAAAGATAGTTGTCTAATTTGTCTAAAAGCGTATCGTCATGCATTATAGTATCTCCATATTGATGTCGCTTCTATACCTGCTGGTATTGGCGTCTTTGCTTATCTCTTTTGTTCTTATGGCATATTTTTTTGTATTGGCTATAGCGTTTATAAGTTCCGTGAATCGTTTTTCATCAGGACCTACCAGTGATAGCACTATCGTATTATTGTGCTGTTCTATCTTTTCTATTTTTACATTATTGCTGTTTGAAAGTTCGATGATATCCGATATGACTGTCGCTTTCATCGCATAATCAACTCTTTTAGAGCGTATTTCCTCCAGCAAGCCGGTTCTCATATCAAGAATATTTTTTTCATTTTTTAGATCTTGAGTAAGTTTGTTACTTTGCTCTTCCAAGCTCTTAAGTTGACTTCTTAAGTTATCAGCCCGTGGTTTTATATCATCACTATATTTTGTATTTTTTAGATCGTAAGCTACGGATTTATATATACCAAAACCGTATTGATATGCAGGATATGCCAGTGAGAGCGCGAGCGCTACTCCGGCTACTGCCAGAAATTTACCCGCCGGTCTTTTTGATAGAGGATCGGGGCGTTTGAAAATAGTAAAGTTGGAAGCCGAATCGCCCGTGTCGGATTCTATATATATTTGAGCGGTTAAAGCCATCATCGTATGTATCTGGTCTATATACTGCTCTTTGGAATTGATAGATATATTGAAATTAAAATCAAGCGCCTCAATCCCCATATAACTTTTAGCGTATTCATTCATACCGTATATGATGCCGATATCCGTACCGATATATACTCTTGCGATTTGCGAAATATTGCAATATCTTTTCGCGTAAACGGAGATATCGTTGATGTACAAAAATATCTCACCGAAAAGCTTCATAAACTGCTGTTGGTATTTTATGTCAGTCGTATTTAGTCCATCTTTTCTAAGCATCGCGAAAAACACCTCTTCATCTACCCTTTCTCCAAGCAGCGCGCAAAATCTCTCGTTTATCTCGCGAAGCGAGTAGCGCAAAGATTTAGAGTATAGATAGTGACCGTTTTGATAAAGAGCTAAAAACGCGTCGTTTTTTTGGAAATATATAAAACACTCCGCACCGCCGTGTTGGTCTATGATCCCTTTTTTATAAAGCGCACCGATAAGGAACGGAGCTGCGGTGATATAATCAACATAAGATATCTTTTTCTTTAGCGGTAGGAAGTTTTGGACTATCGTGTCGGTATTGACAGCGAATACATCATATATGTAATTTTTTTGGTCACTTGCTGAGGCCGCCGTTTCTATATAGTTGATTTTATAGTTTATGGACGAGTCCAACCCCAAGTCTTCATAAGCTTTTATTTCTAGCGCATCTTTAAGATCGCTCTCAGGAATGCTCCTGCTTATTTCAAGTGTTCCGGAAATGATATCTTTTGTCGGTATGTAAGATATAAAAAAACTATTCTTTTTAAAAGATGATTTATGTAAATCATTTTCTATCATCTCGTTTGCACTAAACTTGTAAGATGTAGCAGAATACGGATCTATTGTGATTATAGACGCAGAGGAACTTTCAACTTTTTCTTTTCTTAACTTTGCCATTAATAACCATCCTTAAGACTGTCAATAATAATTGTAACATAAAAAAAGCTGTTTTTATTCACGAAAACCCCCATTTTGTCAATATTTTTTCGTTTTTTGTCCAGTTTTTACTATAGTTTATGGATATTTTGATAAAAATTTTCTTATTAATTATCTTTTCCATCATATTTCTTGAACGAACCCCTATCTTTTTTATCGTGCTTCCGTTTTGCCCGATGAGTATATTCTTTTGACTCTCTTTTTCAACCATAATAGTAGCATAAATCTTATCGAGTCTTTCTCCCTCCTCAACCTTATCTATAATTACATTGGAAGAGTATGGTATCTCGTCGCTTACAAATTCAAAGATAGCCTCTCTTATATATTCGGCGTAAATCTCACGCACCATTTGTGTAGTGATAAGTTCGGGGTCATAAAAATAGGGATGTTCGGGGATGAATTTTTGCAGTTCGTCAAGTAGATAACTTTTTCCGCTTTGGCGTTTTGTAGATATAGGTACGAGAGCTTTAAAATTTGACTGGTAAGTTCCAAATTCCGATATCTTTTTTAATAGTTGTTCGTTGCTGATTTTATCACATTTTGTGAGTAGCACCACGTGCGGGGCTTTGGGATTTTTGGACAAAAAGTCTTTGTAACTTTGCAAAGAGTCTGTAGCGGGTGATAGAAATAGTATCAAATCCGCATCCCCCATAGCCTTCATAGCCTCTTCTAACATAAATTTATTTAAAAGCCTCTCGCTCTCGTGGATGCCCGGAGTGTCCACAAAGATAAATTGCGTGGAGCCGTGCATAACTATCGCGTTGGCTCTTTTTCTCGTGGCGTTGGCTTTTTTTGAAACCATAGCTATTTTTTCATCCAAAAGCCAATTCAAAAGAGAGCTTTTACCGGCGTTTGGCTTGCCTATCACGGCGACAAATCCGGCCTTTTGCGTACTCACAAAATATACCTTGCGCTATCTTCGTCTTCTACTATCGTATCAAGCTTGTCGTGTACAAGTTTTGCCGTTACATTCAGCCTCTCACCTTTGTGGGAGTCGGCGTCAAAACTTATATCTTCGATAACCTTTTCTATGATAGTATGAAGCCTTCTTGCGCCTATATCTTCTGTTTTTTCATTTGTGATGTAGGCGATTTTTGCTATCTCTTTTATCGCCTCGTCATCAAATATAAGCTCAACGCCCTCTGTAGATAACAGCGCTTTATACTGGCGCAAAAGCGAATTTTTTGGTTGGGTTAATATTTTATGGAGTATCTCCTCATCAAGCGAGCTAAGCTCCACTCTCAAAGGAAATCTTCCCTGAAGCTCCGGTATAAGGTCGCTTGGTTTACTCAAATGAAACGCGCCCGCGGCGATAAAGAGGATATGATCCGTGTCTATCGTGCCAAGTTTTGTGGATACGGCAGAACCTTCGACTATGGGTAGCAGATCGCGCTGAACTCCCTCTTTGCTTGGGTCTTGCCTGCCTTGGGATGTGCTTGGGACGGCTATCTTATCTATCTCGTCTATAAAGATAATTCCCTCTTCTTGAGCTCTTTTTACAGCTTCTCTTTTTATCGTTTCGTTATTTAGTATCTTGTCGGCGGCTTCGGATTTGAGAGCCTCTTTTGCCTCTTTTACGGACATCTCTTTTTTGATACTGTTTTGCCCCGCGCTTAGGATTTTGATGAAAGACTCTTGTACTTTTATCATCTCCGGCGGCATATCGCCTCCATCAAACTCTCCGCTTCCTTGCGGCAGGTCAACTTCTATATTCAACCCATCCAAATCCCCGCTTTTTAACCTCTCTCTCATCTTTTCATAACTCTGCTTATAGGCTATCTGCTTCTCTTCGCTAGCGCCTTTGGGGATGGGCGGCAGCAATTTTTCTAATATAATTTTTTCTACATATCTCTCTATCGATTCTGCGTTTTTCTCTTTGTGTTCGTTTTTGACAAGATTCAAAGCCGCGAGAGCCAAATCCCTCACCATAGACTCCACATCGCGTCCGACAAAGCCCACCTCGGTATATTTACTCGCTTCGACTTTGACGAATGGTAGGTTCATCATCTTGGCAAGGCGTCTTGCTATCTCTGTTTTTCCTACGCCGGTTGAGCCTATCATAAGGATATTTTTGGGCATAACCTCATCTTGCATAGAAGACTCCAACTTAAGTCTTCTGTATCTATTTCTAAGCGCTATCGCGATAGCCTTTTTTGCCTCAAACTGTCCTATAATATACTCATCCAAATACGCAACAATCTCTCTTGGCGTCCAATTCATTGTTTTTTGTCATCCTCTAATATCAAAGTTTTTATCGAGCGGTTTGTGTAGATGCAGATATCCGCCGCTATCTCAAGACTCTCTTTTATCAAAGCCTCTTCGTCCATATCGGTGTGTCTGTTTAAGGCGCGCGCGGCTGAAATGGCGTAGTTGCCGCCGCTGCCTATCGCGGCTATTTGTCCGTCTTCGGGCTCTACGACATCTCCTGTACCGCTTAGTATAAATATATGTTCACGGTTTAAAACTATCATCATAGCCTCTAAGCGCCTCAAATACTTATCTTTGCGCCACTCTTTAGAAAATTCTACGGCGGATTTTAAAAGGTCGCCCTTTTTTTGCTCCAGTATCTTTTCAAACATATCAAATAGATTGAAAGCGTCCGCCGTACTTCCCGCAAATCCGCCAAGAACACTGCCGTTATAGAGCTTTCTTATCTTGACGGCGTTGCCTTTGAGGACGGTGTTGCCGAAAGTTACCTGTCCGTCCCCGCCGATGACCGATTTTCTCTTGCCCTTTATGGCTAAAATTGTAGTCGCGTGAAACATATCTATTCGCCTATAATCTCTACTGTGAGATTTGAGTGTATGCCGTGTCCGAGCTTTATCTGAATATCAAAAATACCAGTACTCTTTATCGGCAACTCTATCTCTATATGTTTTTTGTCTATCTCTATCTTGTGCTGCGTTTCGAGCTCTTTGGCTATCTCCTCTTTCGTGATAGCGCCAAACAAGCTTCCGTTCGCGCCCAAAGAGCGTCTTATGACAAGTTTTATGTTACTAAGCGTCTTATCTACGATTTTTAGCTGCTCTATCTGTGCTTGTGCGTCTGCTGCTTTCTTCTTTTGTTCGGCTTCATACTGGCGCACAACATCATTTGTGGCAAGTTTCGCAAGTCCTTTTCCCAAAAGAAAATTTTTGCCGTAGCCGTCCTTGACCTCTTTTATCTCGCCTGTTTTGCCAAGCCCTTTTACATCTTTTAAAAGTAAAACCCTCATCGCCTCTCCCTACTGTTGTTTTTTATTCTTTCCGCTTATGATAAATCTAAGAGCGTTGAGCTTTATAAAGCCCGCCGCGTCTTTTTGGTTGTAAACTTCATCCTCTTCGAAGGTGCTAAACGCGGTATTGAAGAGGTTGTCCGTTTTTGAATCCCTGCCTATAACTATCACATTGCCTTTATAAAGTTTAAGTCTTACCGTTCCGTTTACGCTTGTTTGCGTCTTGTCTATCGCGGCTTGGAGCATTTCGCGCTCTGGGCTGAACCAAAAACCGTTATATATGAGGCTCGCGTAGCGCGGCATCAATTCATCTTTCAAATGCGCCGCTTCCCTATCAAGCGTTATGCTCTCTATCGCACGGTGCGCTTTTAGCATTATCGTGCCTCCGGGGGTTTCATAGCAGCCGCGTGATTTCATACCTACATACCTGTTTTCTACGATATCTGTTCTGCCGATACCGTTCTTCGCGCCGAGTTCATTTAGTGCTGTTAGCATTTGCGCGGGGCTTAAATCTTTGCCGTTTAATTTCACGGGGTCGCCGTTTTTGTACTCTATCTCTATAATTTCTGCTTTATCGGGAGCATTTTTGGGATCTACCGTCCATCTCCACATACTATCTTCAGGCTCTTTGCTTGGGTCTTCCAAGACAAGTCCTTCGTAAGAGATATGTAGTAGATTGGCGTCCATAGAGTAGGGCGATTTCTCTCCTCTTTTTTCTATGCTGATGCCGTTTTGTTGTGCGTATTGCAGGAGTTTTTCGCGGGAGTTCAAATCCCACTCTCTCCACGGCGCAATGATGGTAAGGTCTGAGTTAAATCTTAAGTATCCTATCTCAAACCTAACCTGATCATTTCCCTTACCGGTAGCTCCGTGAGAAACTGCGTCTGCGCCCGTAAGAGCCGCTATCTCGGCTTGTCTTTTTGCTATCAATGGGCGCGCTATGGAAGTTCCCAAAAGATATTCACCCTCATAAAGCGCGTTTGCCCTAAACATAGGAAAAACATACTCCCTTACAAACTCCTCTTTCAAATCTTCTATAAAAATATTCTCCGGTTTTATACCAAGCGAGATGGCTTTTTTGCGCGCCGGCTCGACCTCTTCGCCTTGTCCTATATCGGCTGTGAAAGTGACGACCTCACACTTATACTCATCTTGCAGCCATTTTAAAATAATACTCGTATCAAGTCCGCCCGAATAGGCTAAAACTACCTTTTTGACGCTTTTTTTCATTGTAAAATCCTCAAGTAAAATAAAATACAGATGATATCTAAAATTAGATTAAAAAATGATATTGGAGCCCGTTTGTTACATAAAGTGTGATAGAATATAAGCTCATCTTAATAAAAAGGTTGTTTTATGAAAAATGTTATATTGGTCATAGCCGCGCTGTTTTTGCTCTCGGGCTGCGTTTCAAAACACGATGTGGCTCTTGTGGGATTTAACACGGACGGCGTTTTAAAAGGTGTTTTTGATGAAGAGAACCAAACCGTAACCGTTACGATGAGTGACGGCGAAGTGTTGAAGGGCAAATACAGCTCATTTGACGATGAGGGCACGGTGATATTTGACAACGCTATAGGCTACTCGACAGGGGGCAGGCATTACGGAAGAGGCACTTTCGGCGGTATCAGTATGGGGATAAACCTAAACTCCGAAAACAAAAAATACGCGCTTTTAACAAGTGAAACTTCATCTTTAAAGATGGAGATAACGATAGTCTTTCGAAGTTGGAGCAGAAACGGAATGGGCGAAGCAAAAACAAACGACGGAAGAGTTTATAAGATACAGTTTTGATATTAAATTGAGATGAAGCATCGGAGGCAATTAACTCTTTGATGCTTCAATATTTAAATAATGTAATAAAAACAATTTTAAGGCAAAATCGCCGTGCCGTTCTTCGGTTTTTCAAAAATAATATGCTACAATCGCGCTTATGTTAAAAAAATCCATCAATTTTAAAACCATCGGTCTTATATTGCGTAAAGAGACGCATCTGAAAAAAGAGTATGAAAAGATACAAGATATTTTCGCTGCGTTTGGCGCCAAGGTCATCTTGGAAGAGAATAGTGCGAATACTATCGGTCTAAATGGACTTCCCATTAAAGAGTTGTCTTCTGCTTGCGACCTTCTTATATCGCTTGGCGGGGACGGTACACTTTTGTGGACGGCTCGGGAGAGTTTTAGCTTTCAGGTGCCTATCCTTGGTATTTGCGCTGGTAGATTGGGCTATCTTACCGTTTTGAAGATGGACGAGCTTGAAGATTTTGCCGCTAAGCTCTATAAGGGTGAGTATAAGATAAATACGCGGGCAATGTTTGATGTGACGCTGAAAAAAGGCAAGAGAGAGACAAAAAGCACAGCCTTTAACGAAGTGGTTTTTACGCGCGCCAAAATCGCATCTATGGCTACGATAGAGGCTTACGCGAATGGGGAGCATTTTAACTCATATTTTGGAGACGGCGTACTGCTCTCTACGCCAAACGGCTCTACCGCTTACAATCTCTCGTGCGGCGGTCCTATCGTGTTGCCGCAAACGCAGGCGATGATATTGACGCCTATCTGTCCGCACTCTTTGACGCAGCGCTCAATCGTCCTTTTTAATGACTACGAGATAACTCTGAAAAGTAAAGATAACACCGTGGTTATCATAGATGGACAAGATGTGTATGATATGCAAAATTTCGATTCCGTGAGCGTCAAATACGCCAAAAACGGCGCGAAATTGGTCGGCAAAGTAGAACAGAGCGATTTTAGCGCGCTAAAAGAGAAGCTCCTATGGGGGCATAAGTGATAGAGAGTTTTTACCTAAAAGAGCATTTAAGTTTTAATGAAGAGAGGCTTCGTTTTAAAGAAGGGCTTATCGTATTTTCAGGTCCCAGCGGTGCGGGAAAATCGGTCTTTTTTAGCGCGCTTTTGTCGGTATTTGGCTTTAGCACCAGCGACGCGGCAGTGCTTGAGGCGGTTACGGACAGCGAGCTTCCTTTGGAAGAGTACGGCATAGAAAAAGAGGCGATAACTATCTTTAAATCCATCAAGCAAAAGAGTGCGCGCTACTTTGTCAATTCGCAAAATATCTCCCAAAAAGCACTCAAACAACTCACCTCAAATTTTATCGACTACCTCTCTTTACGTGACAGCGGAGAGTTTGAAAACAGTTCGCTTTTAGCCCTGCTTGACGCGTACGCGGCGAAAAACGACCCTTCGCATACGCAAAAATTTGACGCTTACAAAGAGTGTTATGATAAATTTATCGATATAAAAAACGCTCTTGAGGCGGTCAAAAACGAAGAGTTAAAGATAAACGAATTAAAAGAGTTTGCCGCTTACGAGATAGCTAAGATAGAGGCTGTGAACCCTAAAATCGGCGAAGATGAAGAGTTGATGGAGTTCAAAAAAAGACTCTCGAAAAAAGAGAAGATACAAGAGGCTTTGGCGTCAGCGGAGGCTATATTTGAGAGTGAGCGCTCCGTTAGCCACGCACTTGATTTGATAGGGTGCGAGAGCGCTTTGTTTGATGAAGCGATGAACTTTTTGCGCGCCGCTTTTGAGGGGGAGACGCAAAAGATAAATGAGCTTGAAGATGTTGATGTGGAGAGTGTTTTGGATAGGATAGAGCAACTTAGCGCCTTGAAAAATCGCTTCGGCTCTATCGAGGAGACACTGGAACATCTGAAAAAACGCAAAGAGGAGTTGGCGCGTTATGAGAATATAAGCTTTGAGAAAAAGTCGCTTGAGGCGGAGTTTGAAAAGTTAAAAGACGAGCTTGAAAAAGCGGCGCAAAAGCTCTCAACTTCACGCGATAAATTCTTAAATACACTTGAAAAATTAATCAATAGCTATCTTGAAAAAATGTATCTGAAACCTTGCTCTATAAATATGACTAAGACAGCCCCTTATGATTTGGGCGCGGAAGAGATGAGCGTAACTTTGGAAAATACGGAAGTTAAAAAGATAAGTGCGGGCGAGTTTAACAGGCTGCGCCTTAGCTTTATCGCCGCGGGCAATGAGGTCAAATTAAACGGTGGTGGGGTTTTGATATTGGACGAGATAGACTCAAATCTAAGCGGAAAAGAGTCTATGAGCGTGGCGAATGTTTTAAAAGAGATTTCAGCCAATTATCAGATATTTGCCATCTCGCACCATCCGCAGTTATCCTCTTGCGCGAAACAGCATTTTCTTGTCTGGAAAAAGGATAACCAAAGCCATATAAAAGAGTTGGATGAAGAGGGTAGGATAGAGGAGCTTTCGCGTATGATAAGCGGTGAGAATATAACAGACAAAGCGCGCGAATTTGCAAAAACTTTAAGACGGGACAATAGATGATTATAGACACGCATTGCCATTTGGACGACGGTAGATTTACGGATGATTTGGATGAAGTGATAAAAAGAGCGCAGGCGGCGGAAGTTACGGGTATACTGATACCGGGGGCTGATATTTTCGACCTGCCTAAAGCAAGAGAGATCGCGTACGGATATGATAATATTTTTTACGCGGCTGGTGTGCATCCCTATCACCATAAAGATTATGATGAGAGCGTTTTGGAAGAGCATCTAAAAGATGAGCGCTGTATAGCGGTGGGCGAGTGCGGATTGGACTATTTTAGACTGCCTAAAGATGAAGATGAAAAGATAAAAGAGATAGCGGAGCAAAAAGAGGTTTTTATAGCCCAGATAGAGCTCGCAAAGCGACTTGATAAGCCGTTAATAGTACACATAAGAGAGGCAAACGAAGATAGTTTTGATATCTTAAACAGCTATACGGGCATCACCGGAGCGCTGCACTGTTACAATGCTTCACAGTTGCTGCTGGAGTTGAAAGAAAATTTTTATTTTGCCGTGGGCGGAGTTTTGACCTTTCAAAACGCTAAAAATTTGGTAGATATTTTGCCCAAAATTCCAAAAGATAGACTTTTATTTGAGACGGACGCCCCCTATCTTACGCCTCATCCTCATAGAGGAGAGCGAAATGAGCCCTCATACACAAGGTATGTTGTCAAAAAAGCGAGTGAAATCTTAAACACAAGCGAAGAAGAGCTTTCAAAGCTAAGTTCCGATAATGCTAAGCGTATTTTTAAAGCCTTTAGCAAGGGTAACTCAGCTAAAATGTCCAGTTAAATTATTTTCAAGGATATGAATGAAACGATTATTGGCCGCTCTGGTCTTAAGCGCTATTTACAGCTTTGGTTATTTTATAGTGGAAGATGACTACGCCAAACAGGTAGAGGTACTACAAAGTCTCGATATAGACACCTCTTTTTTACAGGATACCGTTTTCACCTCTATGAGGGATAATATGAGAAATTATAAGACAAAACAGTTTTTGCGTGTACTTGAAAACGGCGCGCAATTCGCCCCCATACTTACAACGATGATAGAAGAAGCTAAGATACCGGATGTTTTTTTGTATCTTGCGATGGCGGAGTCAGGCTTTTCGACAAACGCTTACTCCAAAGCTAAAGCAAGCGGTCTTTGGCAATTTATGGCACCGACGGCTAAGAAATATAACCTTTTGATTGATGATTATGTGGACGAGAGGCGCGACCCCGTAAAGTCCACGGAGGCTGCGATAAAGTATCTGCAGGCTCTGCACGATAGATTTGGCAAATGGTACCTCGCGGCTATGGCTTACAACTGTGGCGAGGGTAGAGTCTCAAAAGCGATTACGCAAGCGGGCACCGACAGCCTTTATGTGCTTTTGGACGAAAATAAAAAATACCTGCCCAAAGAGACAAGAGACTACATACGAAAGATAGTCGTTATGGCGTACCTTTCGCAGGATGTGAATTTTCTATTGGATAACGAGGCAAGCCACGTATTAAACAGCGGCAATATGAGTCCTTCGTTTGTGAAAGCCGATATATACGGCGGCTCATCTTTGGCGGATGTGGCGGAAGCTATCGATATGCCCTTAAAAGAGCTGTTAGCCTATAATACGCACCTAAAATACTTTTTTACCCCGCCAAATAAAGACACATATCACATATATATCCCTTCCGATAAACTCGCTCTTTTTGAAACTAACTTTAAGATAGAAAGAGGCGGCTCGAAGTATTATGTCTATACGGTGGAAAAAGGGGATTCACTCCAAAAGATAGCCAAACGGTATGATGTAAGTTATCAGGTAATAAAAGATTTCAACAGTATCAGATCCGACATCATCAGAGCGGGGCAGAAGCTTATAGTGCCCACAGCTTATACGACAAGATACTATACGATACAAAGCGGCGATACTTTGCAGTCAATCTCTACAAAGTACAAATTAACAGTAGCGCAGCTGATGCAGACTAACAATCTCAAAGACTCAACTATATTCCCGGGAGCTAAACTTGAAATACCAATGGGCAACTAACGCAACTGTCGCGCTTTTGGCGGTTTTTATGTTTAGTGGTTGTACAAGCAAAAACGCTGTTGTTAACACAAGAGGCGGCGGGATAAAAGACTCTCCCCAAATGCACCAAGCCACCCTAAAGCCTTATAAGATAGCGGGCAAAACTTACTATCCCACGCAAGTGAGCGTAGGCGATACGATGAGCGGTGTGGCGAGTTGGTACGGCAGGGATTTTCACGGCAAACCAACCTCAAACGGCGAAACATACAATATGCACGCCCTCACCGCCGCGCATAAGACATTTCCGATGAATACGATAGTCAAAGTTACAAACAGACGCAACGACAAAACCGTCGTCGTCCGTATCAACGACAGGGGTCCGTTTGTGGCAAATCGCATTATAGATTTAAGCTACGCAGCGGCAAAGCAGATAGGCTTGGATATCATAGGAACCGCGCCCGCAACGGTCGAAGTACTTGGATTTCAAGGCTCTGGAAGAGGCGAGAGAAGTGTCGTGATAAGCGACTTTGATGTACAGATAGGCGCGTTTAAAAACAGAAGCGGCGCACAGATTTATCAACAAGAGCACAATAACGAGGGCGGCAGATACGAGGCAATCATCCAAGAGGGTTATCTGGATAACGAGAAGATCTACCGCGTCTGGCTTAGAGGCTTCAATAGCGAAGGTGAAGCGCGAGATTTTATCGCTAACGGCAGATACCAAGGCGCATTTATAGTGCGGGAGTAGGACAAAAATATGACAAATATTTCACGCAAAACAAAAGAGACGGATATAGAGCTTTCTTTGGAGTTGCACGGCGGCGGCAAGAGTAAGATAGATACCGGCATAGGCTTTTTTGACCATATGCTGGAGGCTTTGAGCAAGCACGCTTTTTTGGATCTGGAGCTTAAGTGCAAGGGCGATATCAATGTCGATTTTCACCACAGCGTGGAAGATGTCGGTATCGTTATCGGGCAAGCTTTGCAAAAAGAGATATTTCCCGTTAAAAATATGGAGAGATTCGGCGAAGCGGTTATCTTACTGGACGAAGCCGCGGTAAGCTGCGTTATAGATTTAAGCGGACGGGCTTTTTTCTTTTGCGATCTGCCGCTTGAAAATAAAGTAGGGGAGTTTGATGCTGAGCTTGCCGAAGAGTTTTTCAGAGCCTTAGTGGTCAATGCCGGCATCAGCGTGCATTTGACATTTGTGCGCGGCAAAAACCGTCACCACATCATAGAAGCGGCGTTCAAATCATTCGCGGTAGCTCTTCGCAGGGCGGTCGCGGAGAACAAAAGAGCGCAGATACCAAGCACAAAAGGCGTACTGTGATAGAGCTTATAGTGTTGGATGTCGATGGCTGCTTGACCGATGGGACTATATTTTATACCAATGAGGGCGAGGCGGCGAAAGCTTTTAATGTAAGGGATGGTTTTGGTATCGTCTGCTGGCAAAAAATAGGCAAAAAATGCGCGATTATCACGGGTAAGAGTTCAAAATTTGTCGAGCATAGAGCCAAGGATTTGGGCATTAAGTATGTTTTTCAAGGGGTGCAGGATAAGTTGGGGGTATTAAAAGAGCTATTAAAGGAGCTCAATTTAGAGCTTCATAATGTAGCCGCTATCGGAGACGATACGAATGATTACAAGCAACTAAAAAGCGTCGGATGGTCGTTTGCGCCTGCGGATGCGTTGCCTTTTATCCGCACACAAGTTAAGACTGTTTTGAAAAACAGTGGCGGCAGGGGTGCGGTAAGAGAGATGATAGAAACTATCGTTGATGAAGAGAATTTGCGCGGGGAGTTTGAAAAACCTTGGTTGTAAAGATACTCTACTATTTTTTGTGCATTTTTTTTATCGTTATATTTATGCTTGTGTCGCAGGATTCTTACTCGTTGGATTTTGAAGAGTTTGGCGAAAGCAAGCCCACGATAGAGTTTTTTAACATAAAAGATTATAAGATTACCGCTAATGGAGCGGATGTGTACTCTACGGCGAGTAGGGCGCAGAGGTTTGCAGATAGGGATATTTTGTACGATATTGATGTATTGATGGTAAAACAAGAGGGTATGGATAGGTTGAAGTCTGATAACGGTACTCGCAAAGATGATATTTTGTATTTGAACGGAAATGTCAAGTATGAAAAGGCCGACTCATCTTCTTTGGTAGCTGAATCGGTGGAGTATCATGAGCTCAATAAAACGCTCGTGGGCAAGAGTCCTTTTGTGTTTGAGGGTAGGGGGGTCAAAACTTTTGGTGATTCGTTTACGTATGATGTAAAGAACGGCAAAATGGAAGCTCAAAATGTTAGAGTATTGATTCAAATGAGGGACAAATGAGGATTGTAATTTTGTTTTTGGCGATGAGCTCTTTTATTTTTGCGGCGCAAGTTGAAGTGATCGCCAAGAATGCTATCATGAATGAAAAGGAGCTAAAGGGTTACCTTAGTGGAAATGTCGTTATAACAAAGGATTTAGATAAGCTCATGGGCGACAAGCTAACGATAGAGTATAGCAAAAAAGAGGAGCCTTTTAGATATGAGATGAGCGGCAATATCAAAGCGGATATAACTATGAATAACAAACGCTACCGAGCCAGTGGAAATAACCTTGTGTATGATGTGAAGCCGAATGTATATACTCTCACGGGAGATGCATTTTTGGAAGAGTCTGATACCAATAGAAGAGTTTACGGCGATATGATTACGGTCGATCAAAATAACGGCACTTACGCTGTGAACGGAAGTGAACAGCAACCTGTGAGATTCATCTTTCAGATAGACGATACGAGAACGGAGATAAGGTAGGGTGGTAAGAGTTATCAGCGCCGAATTTGTCAAATCCTCGCCTGGTATCACGGAAGCGTTGGATGAGGGCGTTATGGAAGTTCTGTTTTTGGGGCGTAGCAATGTGGGCAAAAGCTCTCTGATAAACGCTCTGTGTGCTAAACGCCAACTCGCCAAAAGCTCCTCCACGCCGGGCAAAACGCAGCTTATCAACTTTTTTGACATCATATATGAAGACGACGATAAAAACAGATACAACGCGCGCTTTACGGACCTGCCCGGATTTGGTTACGCGAAAGTTTCAAAAGAGAAGAAAAAAGAGTGGAGCGAAGCTTTAAATACATTCATCAAAAAAAGGCTCTCCGTGAGGCTTTTTATCCACCTGATAGACGCGCGCCACACCGACCTTGAGATAGATAAAGGGGTAAAAAGTTATATCGACTCTATCTTAAGAGCCGACCAAAAGGTCTTAAACATCTACACAAAAGCGGATAAATTGACGCAAAAAGAGTCTTCGGCTATACTTAGGCAAGACAAAAACGCCCTGCTTGTATCGGTGCTCAAAAAACGCGGTATCGACGAGGCGAATGAGAAAATTTTTAGTTTATTGTTTGGAAAAGAGAGATGATTATCTATAGAAAAGCGACACTTGATGATATAAAGGAGATACAAGAGCTCGTGCGCGAAGAGGTGATAAACGGTATCATCTTGCCGCGTGCGGACGACGAAGTAGCCACAAATATACGCTCGTATACTTTGGCTGAAAAGAACGGCAAAGTCGTAGGACTCTCGGCGCTTCACATACATGCACCGCACCTTGCGGAGGTAAGGAGTATAGTAGTAAGAGGCGATTTGAGAGGTAACGGCGTGGGGGCACAAATAGTTAAAAAACTTTTGGAAGAGGGCAAAAAACTTGGATTAAAACAGGTATTTACACTCACATACCAAAAAGAGTTTTTTGAGAAACTCTCATTTAAAGAGATACCAAAAGAGTCTTTGCCGACAAGCAAGATTTGGGCGGATTGTATAAAATGCAAACATTTTCCGGTATGCGACGAAATAGCTCTCATCATCAATATTTGAAGCTAACTATTTTAGCTTTAGCGTTGGTGCTTTATCAGATATTTTCGAGTGTCTATGTTTTTCTCTCTCCGCTCGTGGGCTTTTTTTTCGTCTATATCGTTAAAAATTTTAAGCGCGACAGCCTTGAACTTTATCTGGCGCTTGCATATATGGCTTTTTTTGAGTTAAATCAGGGATTTTATCTCTTCTCTATCGCGCTACTGTTCGCGCTGTTTTATAACTTTTTAAAACCCCGTATTGAGGCGGTGTTTGAAAATGAGTCGTGGATCATCGCGATAACCGTTGTGAGTGCCTATATGGGGCTCTTTTTAATCAACTCGCTTTTGGCGTATTTCTTTGACGGAGAGTTTTTCTATCTTAGCATAGTCTACTTTTTTTATATAGTCATTGATACGATTTTGGCGATACTTTTTTTAAAGCACAGCACATGAAACGCGTCTATATAGTACTATTTTTCTTTGCTATCGTGTGGCTTTTATTGATAGGTCGCGTATTTTATCTTAGCGTCAAACTGAATCCATACTACGAAGAACTTGCCAATAAAAACGCCATCAAAGTAGAACATTTGCCGCCTCTAAGAGGTCTTATCTATGATAGAAAAAACCGCCCGCTTGCCGTCAATCAATTGGGCTTCGCGATAGGTATCAAGCCACAATTAAGCTCACAATCAAAAAAGGAAGTATTAGAAAAAGAGTTAGACTTTTTAGTGCGTGAAATCCCATCACTAAACAAAGAGAAGCTCAAATCCCGCTATGTCAAAAACGACTCCCTTT
The DNA here is from genome assembly GCA_031274495.1 of Campylobacteraceae bacterium. Classification (GTDB taxonomy): domain Bacteria; phylum Campylobacterota; class Campylobacteria; order Campylobacterales; family Campylobacteraceae; genus JAIRKW01. Next base: position 28,365 of record JAISQB010000086.1, read on the forward strand.
ATGAACACGACTTCGTGCAAGTGGTGGACTTTTTGCTTCACGATGAAGTGATAGCGAGCTTTTCAAAGATAAACCTACGCGAAAATCTCTCCATCTACCCGATATCGCGCCGCTACTATCCGTACGGCACGACGACATCGCACATAGTAGGCTATGTGGGAAGGGCAAACCGCGAAGATTATGTCGACCCCATAGCCAAACTTACGGGCTCTATCGGCAGAATGGGTATAGAGAAATACTACAACGACATCTTAAAAGGCGAGAGCGGCATACAGCTTAGCAAAGTAAATGCGCTCAACAAACAGATGGAACTCATAGAGCGAAAAGCGCCTGTGAGTAAAGATATATACCTCAGTATAGATGTGGAGCTGCAAAAGTATATCTCGTCGTTATTCACGGACAAATCAGGCTCTGCGATAGTAGTTGATTTGAGCGACGGCTCTATCTTGTCGGCTGTGAGCTTTCCCGAATATGACCCAAATAAATTCGTAGCCGGCATTTCACACGAGGATTGGAAAGTGCTCTCAAACGACTTTAACCACCCGTTCACCAATAAATTTATAAACGGACTCTATCCACCTGGCTCCGTTATAAAGATGGGTATGGCACTCTCGTTTTTAAATACAAAAGAGATAACCCCAAGCACGACTTTTGACTGCAAAGGGTCGATGGAGTTCGGCGGGCGGACATTTAGGTGTTGGAAACACGACGGACACGGCATCACAAATTTGAAAAAAGCCATCAGAGAGAGCTGCGACACATACTTTTACGAAGGCTCTTTGAAGGTGGGGATTGACGCTATCTCGCCTGTATTAGAGCGGCTTGGATTTGGTACGAAGACGGGGGTGGATCTGCCCAATGAATTTATCGGCGTTGTGCCGAGCAAAGAGTGGAAGATGAAACGCTACGGTGAGTCGTGGTTTCACGGCGAGACTATCATCTCCTCTATCGGTCAGGGCTTTTTTCTGACGACCTCTATGCAGATAGCAAGACATACGGCGATGTTAGCTACAGGGCAAAATATCACGCCGCACTTTTTGCAGAAGATAAATAACAATATAATGCAGTATGATATGAGCGATACTGTATTTAACGATACGGAGAAGCGCTATCTGCCGTTGATACGGGAGTCGATGATGGAGGTGAGCAATAACCCAATGGGTACAGCTTACCGCAATACGCGAAACTCCAAAGTAAAAATTGCCGGTAAAACCGGAACCGCGCAAGTCATAAGCCTGCCCCAAGAAGAAAAGCTAAGAATGAAAGAGAATGAATTGGAGTACTATCAGCGCTCTCACGGATGGTTTACCTCTTTTGGTCCCTACAAAAACCCAAAATACGCAGTAACCGTCATAGTAGAACACGCCGGCGGCACCGGACCGGCAACATCGTTGGCGTCCAGTATTTATAATAAACTTTACGAGCTTGGTTATATCACGAGCTTGGAGTAGGCGCGTTACGTGTGCATAATTCGATAGAATTAAGCGACGAGGAATCTTAAATATTGCGCTATAAAGATTCCTCATTTTTTATGAAAATATCGGAAATTTGGTATAGTTATTTTTTTAGCTCCGCGACCTCTTCGCAACCCTTTTGCTCTTCCAAGTCGCACGCTTTGCCAAAATACTCAAGAGCTTTGTTTGCATTTTTTTTAACACCTTCGCCATTATGATATATTGCACCTAAATTATAGCAACCGCCGCCATCTTTTCCGTCGCAGGCTTTTTTGAAAAATTCGGCAGCTTTAAGATAATCTTGTTTAACGCCGTTGCCGTCATAATGCATTGCACCCAAACTATAGCAGCCGTCGATCTCTTTTCCATCGCAAGCTTTTTTGTACAATTCGGCAGTTTTAAGATAGTCTTGTTTAACGCCGTTGCCAAAATCATACATTAGACCCAAGCTATAACAACCCGTAGCATATCCTTTATCGCAAGCTTTTTTGTACAGTTCGGCAGCTTTAAGATAGTCTTGCTTAACGCCGTTGCCGCCATCATACAATGTGCCCAAACTGTAGCAACTAACAGTCTCTCCTCCATCACAAGCTTTTTTGTATAACTCAGCGGCTTGCAAGTAGTCTTGCTTAACGCCTTTGCCAAAATCATACATCGCTCCTAAAGTGAAGCAACTAAAATTGCGTTTGCTATCGCAGGATCTTTGAAGAAGTTGAACCACTTTCGTATAATCGCCGCTATCGTAAGCCTTTAGCGCATCATCAACATCATCCGCAAAAGTTACACTTGTAAATAGAGCTATCCCAACAAGACACTTCAAAACTGTTTTCACCAAAACTCCCTTTTTATAAAATAATTACTTGTAATTTTAACAAAAATTCATTTTATTTGATTTAAATGATAGAAATATTTTTTATTAATTTATATAGTGTGTAATTTTAGACAGTGCAAAGTGATAATGGGGTGCACAAATCTTGCGATGACGAAAAATAGTTATTTTTTTAATCTCGCGTAACTTTCGCAGCCTAATTGAAATTTCAAATCACACGCCTTGCTGTAATATTCAAGCGCTTTACTCATGTCCCTTGTGACACCATTGCCGTTATGATACACTACGCCCAAGTTATGGCAACTAAGAGCCACGCCGCCATCGCAAGCTTTCTTGAAAGCTTCAGTAGCTTCGAGATAATCCTGCTTAACGCCTTTGCCGCCTGTATATATTATGCCCAAATCGCTACAGCCGCTAACATTTCCGCCATCACACGCTTTTTTGAAAAATTCTGCAGCCTTGAGATAATCCTGTTCGACACCTTTGCCGCCCGCATATATCATACCCAAATTGCCACAGCTACCGGTATTTCCGCCGTCACACGCTTTTTTGAAAGCTTCGGCAGCTTTGAGATAGTCTCGCTTGATACCTTTGCCGCCCGCATATATTATGCCCAAATCACCGCAACTATCAGTATGTCCGCCATCGCAAGCTTTTTGAAAAGATTCGGCAACTTTAAAATAGTCCTGCTTGACACCTTTACCCTCACTATATATCACACCCAAATTGCTACAACCAATAGCATCTCCGCCGTCACACGCTTTTTTGAAAAATTCGGCAGCTTTAAAATAGTCCTGCTCGACACCTTTACCTTCGCTATATATTGCACCTAAATTTCTACAGCCAATAGCATCTTCGTTATCGCAAGTTTTTTTGAAAAATTCAGCAGCCTTAAAATGATCTTGCCCAACACCCTCACCGCCATCATACATTGAAGCCAAATTGCTGCAACCATCAATGCTTCCGCCATCACAAGCTTTTTTGTACAGTTCGACAGCTTTAAAATGGTCTTGCCCAACGCCTATACCAAAATTATACATTGCGCCCAAGCTATAGCAGCCAACAGCCTCTTCTACATCACACGCTCTTTTGTAAAATTCGACAGCTTTAGGATAATCTTGTTTAACGCCATTACCAAAATCATACATTGCACCCAAATTAAAGCAGCTAAAACCATGTCCGTCATCGCAAGCTTTTTGAAAAAACAAAGCCGCCTTCGTGTAATTACCGGACATGTAAGCTTCAAATGCCTCATCGGCATCATCCGCAAAAGCCGCGCCTATAAATAAGACTATCATTGCAAGACACTTTAAAACTATTTTCACTCAAACTCCCTTTACAAAAAAGAATTACCGACAATTTTAACAAAAATTTATTGTATTTGGTCTAAATAGTTGAAATATTTCTTATTGATTTATATAGTGTATAATTTAGGCAGAGTGAGGTGGCGAGGAATCTTTTTGGCTATAAAGATTCCTCATTTTCTACGAGAATATCGGAACGATGAAATATAATGCGCAAATTTAGCGATGAAATAGTTAGTTCTTTAATCTCGCATAACTTTCGCAACCTAACTGCTCTTCCAGATCACACGCCTTGCCGTAATATTCAAGCGCCATATTTGTATCTTTTTTGGTACCCACTCCGTGCTCATATATTATGCCCAAATTGGCACAACCTTTGGAATCTTCGCCATCGCAAGCTTGCTTAAATAATGCAACAGCCTTAAAATAGTCCTGCTTAACACCCTCACCGCCAAAGTACCTTCCGCCCAAATTACTGCAACCCAAAGCATATCCTCCGCCACAAGCTTTTTTAAATAGTGCAACAGCTTTAAAGTAGTCTTGCCCAATGCCCTCGCCCTCGCTATACTTTGTACCCAAACTGTTACAACTTGCAAAATCTTCGCCGTCGCAAGCTTTTTTGTAAAATTCGACAGCTTTAATATGGTCTTGCTTAACGCCCTCGCCATAACTATATGTTTCACCCAAATAGCCGCAACCAGTAGCGTTTCCGCTATCACAAGATTTTTTGAATAATCCGATAGCCCTTTTTGCGTCTTTTTTAACGCCCATCCCATAAATATACATCGAACCCAATATATTACATCCATAATTATTTCCGCCATCGCAAGCTTTTTGAAATAGTTGAGCCCCTTTTGCGCTGTCATTATTTTTTAAAGC
>JAISQB010000008.1 GCA_031274495.1 Campylobacteraceae bacterium
TCGCTGTAAATAGCGATCTAAATCACCGCTACGACGATGATAGCGTCAAGTATGGCAGGCGCTGTTGGGAATGCCACAAAGAGGTGCCTCACGGAAAAGTAAGAGGTCTTGGCACTACGCCTTTCAATCTTGGTGTAAGAAAATAAGGAGTTAGAGATGAAAAAATATACGATACTACTGGTCTGTTCTGTGGCGGCGATCGTTCTACTTGGGCTTTTGGCAAATAGCATCAATGCTAAAGAGGATGAGAGAAAGGAGCTTTTAAATACCCACGCGGATATTATAAATCCCATCTTTAGCTCCGAGTGGCAGAGGTACTATCCGCGGGAGTACGACTCGTGGAAGCAGACAAAAGAGAACAAAAGGCTTGAAGATATGGTCAAAAAATGGCCCCAGCTTGCTGTCGTTTGGGCGGGGTATCCGTTCTCGAAAGATTATAACGCTCCCAGAGGGCACTATTACGCTGTGCAGGATAATGTAAACACGCTTCGCGTTGCGGCTCCGGGGGTGCCCAATTCATCCGTGCAAAGTCCGCTTCCCACCGCCTGTTGGACCTGTAAATCGCCCGATGTGGTGAGACTGATGGAGACGAAGGGCGATATGGAGTATTATACGGGCAAATGGGACAAGTGGGGCAGCGAGATAGTCAATACTATAGGCTGTTACGACTGTCATAAGGCGGATACGGCGGAACTTAAAGTGGGCAGAAAGTATCTAAACACAGGTCTTGTCGCGGCGGGACTTAGTACATTTGAAGAGTCTACGCACCAGACAAAGAGGGATCTCGTGTGCGCTCAATGCCACTCTGAGTACTACTTTAGAGGCACAAAATATGAAGATGGCAAGACGGCGATGGTGGTGACGCTTCCTTGGAAAGATGGGTTGAAGGCGGATGATATGATGAAGTATTATGATGAGGGGGCGAACTTTCCCGACGGCAAGCCGTTCGCGGACTTTGTCAATAAAATCTCAAAAACCCCTATAGTAAAAGCCCAACATCCCGACTACGAGCTCCATACGACGGGCATCCACGGCAAAAAAGGGGTGTCGTGCGCGGATTGTCATATGCCTTACACGCAAGAGGGGGCGGTCAAATTTTCAGACCACCGCGTCCAAAATCCGCTTAGAACGATGGATAGGAGCTGTATGACTTGCCACAGAGAGAGCGAGGCGAAGTTAAAGGCGGTAGTCAAAGAGAAGTACGACAGAAAAGAGAGCCTCTTTGCGATAACGGTCGATAACTTGGCAAAGGCGCATTTGGAAGCGGGCAAGGCTTGGGAGGTTGGCGCAGATGAGGCTGAAATGAAGAGCGTGCTAAATCTCATCAGGCAAGGGCAGTGGAGATGGGACTACGCGGTGGCAAGTCACGGCGGCTTTTTTCACGCGCCCGATGAGACTTTGTACACTTTGGCAAAGGCGAACGACTACGCGCAGCAAGCCCGTGTGGCTCTTGTGGCTGTTCTTGCCAAACACGGTGTTTCAAACTACTCCGCGCCCGATTTTGATACAAAAGATAAGGCGCAAAAGCTTGCCGGTCTTGATATGAAAACGCTCATAGCCGAAAAGTTGGAGTTCAAAAAAACGCTTGAACAAGAGTGGCTAAAGCAGGCAAAAGAAAACGGGCGGTTGGATGAGAAGATAAGGGATTATAAGGATGATGTCTCGTCATATTTTGGAGAGGCTAAGTAATCTTAACTCAAGGGGTTTTCCCCCTTGAGGTTGTTTTGATAGTCTAAAAAGGCGGGGTCTTACTCTTCGTCGTTTACCTCTTCGATATTATCCCATCGTGAGTCGTAGGAGTCATCTTCGGCATTTATCTCTTTGATATACTCATTTATACTCTTCCCCTCTATCGTGACATCCACCAATACCCCAACGCCGTCCAAAATTTTTACCACCGCTTTTGCGTCATTGTTAAAGATACGGTTATCCCTATCGACCCTTTTTGCCAAATCCTCCTGCATATAAAAGCGATCAAACGGATATACGATTCGCACGGGGTCGTCGTTATAATAACTTCTGTAGTAATTTGTGGTCTTCAGATAGGGCTTATCGGTGTCGGGTTTTGCGCTAAACACCGCGTCGGGCTTGCTTGTGCCGTTGCGGGTTGTGAATGTGGTAAATATATATTTGGCGTCGCTGTCAAAGTTGTCTGACTTTGCGACATAAGTGTCGGTAAAGCTTAGATTGATATATCGCCCTCTAAACGGGTCGTAAGGGTCAAAGGGTCGGATGGAGAGGTGCAAAGTATCGCCCAGATAGACGACTTTTTCATACTTTACTATCTGCCAAAAAACAGCTACCAACTGCAAAACTATAAACACCCCAAACGCGCCCCAAAATAGTCTTTGCTTTATCATCTTTTATCCTTTAAGTATCGTCTTAGGGCGATATTTGCGCACATAAACAGAACGCCCACAAATATGAAGCCCGCCCCTTTGAAAAGGAGGCTAAGATCGGATTTAAAAAAGTAGATCGCTATGAGGATGGAGATAAAGATAAGCCCTTGATTTGCCAGCATCGTATCGGCTTTTCTTGCCCCGCCTACGACCATAGCTAAAGCGCCTATGATGACAAAGAGATTTGCAAGCGGCACGAAAAGGTCGTCATCGCCGCGGGTTATGACGACGGTGATATAAAAAATTAGCGGCGAGAGAGGAAAGAGCAATTCATAAAACCGCCCCCTTCTAAAAACGCAAAGTAGTGCAAAAAGTACGAAAAACAGCATCAAGCTGATGTAATTACCATAAAATAGCCCGTCTATATCTTGTCCGAATGATGACGGGATGCCGGCGCAAAGAGCGATTAGTAGCGAGCTGATGCCTATCTTGGAAAATAGCTCAAAAATACGCCTGAAAGACCTCTCCTCTTCACCATACAACAATACGCCAAACATCCAAAAAGAGGACAAGAGCAGCCACGCGTCCATAAACATATCCATAGCGCCAAACGAAACAGAGAAAAATATAAATAAAGTGCCGATAAAAAAGGCGAGATTTATAAAAACAGCAGAGTTTTCGCGGCGGCTGTTTTTAAGGTGCAAAGCGTACCACGGAAGCCACGCGGCAAGCAGCAGCCAACCTATGTCGGAAAGCTCTACGGCGTAACTTTGAAACTTAGACAGGCAGATGATAGAGGCTATCGCTATAAAGAGTAAAAACGCCACGCTTCTTGAGTTGAAAAGATAGATGATAGGGACGCCAAATATCGCTACCACTCTTATAAAATCCAAAACATCGCCGCCCATATTGTAAGTTTGCGATATGATGGCAAGCGAGCAGATAAAAGCCAAAAACAAAAACAAGCTCGCACACTCATTTAAGCCTAAACTTTTACTCTTATATCGTCTGGCGTAAAGCCCGAATCCTTGCGCCAAAAGCAGCAGCACTACAGCTATCGCGGCTTTAAAAGGTCTTGCTAAAACTTCCCAATTATAGGCAAACAAAAAGATGACCCCAAGCCCTATCAAAAGCGCACCAAATATGATGAGTGCGACGGATATGGTGTTGGAGGCGGAGGTGGTTTTGCTTTTGTATCTATCTAAGAGGATGTCGGCGTTATCTTTCGTGATGAGCGCGTCCTTTATCCACAAAGGTAGCTCGTTTTCAAGCCAAGCGATAGGCGTTTTCATAACTCTCCTTCTAAATTTTCGCAATTATAGCCAAAAAGCGCGCCGCCTTTATGCTTTATTTACATCTAATTTTGTAAAATCCGTTTATATTTAAACAATGGAGGAGATTTTGCCCATTTTCAGCATCGTAGCGTCTGCCGTGATGTTTATCATAAATCTATTCAGCTTCGTATGCCTCTTCTACAGGATAGAGTTTTTTAAAAAATGGCGTATCGCTATCGCACTTTTGCTCATCATCATCACAGCGCTTGAAGTCTACTATCTCACATCCTTTAGGCGTGCGGGCGAGGATATATTTCTACTGCAATTCACCGCCGCGCTCGTGGGTATCTCCTTTATACTCTTCTTCTTTTCGCTTTTATATTTTATCCTGCGCGTGCCGCTCTTTGTCATACCGTTCAGCAAAGAGCGCAGGCAAGCACTAAAATTTATACTCGATATCACGATACTTATAGCCGCTTTTTCTTGGATACTCAAAGGTCTTGCTGGCGGATTTAGCAAGCCCATAAAACACAAAGTCAAAGTGAAGATAGAGGGACTCTCCTCGCCCTTAAGTATCGCGCAGATAACGGACGCGCATATAGGCAAAGTGTTGGGGCGAGAGTTTATGCAAGAGGTGGTTGACTGCACCAATGAATTAGACGCCGATATAGTGGTCATCACAGGGGATCTGGTGGATATGTCGCCAAGGTATGCCAAAGAGAAATTAGAGCCTTTAAAGAAGCTTAAAAGCAGATATGGCGTATACTATGTGCTCGGCAACCACGAATATTTTGATAATGTCGCGGGCGTTGTGAAGTTGATAGAAGAGTTTGGTATAAAGGTCTTAAATAACGAGAGTGTCGTTATCGACGGGCGCATAAATTTAGCCGGTATCAACGACCTTAGAGGTACAAGATACCCGCTCTTTAAGCCAGACATCCAAAAGGCTTTGAGCGCGCGGGATACGAATCTGCCGACTGTTTTTTTATCGCACCAGCCAAAGGTTGTGGAGAAGATAACGGATGGGGATAAGATAGACCTTATCATCAGCGGACACACGCACGGCGGGCAGATATTTCCGTTTGGATTTTTGGTGCTTATCGACCAGCCGTATCTGTATGGGCTCTATCAGCATAGCGCCAAAACGCAGGTGTTTGTGAGTTCGGGGGTTGGCTATTGGGGTCCGCCTTTGAGGGTGTTAGCCCCTTCGGAAGTTGTAAAATTGGAGTTAAAAGGATAAAGATGACAAATAGCATTTCAAGAGTTTTTGGCATATTTTCGCGCGTGCGCTTTCCAAAAAAGGTGCAGGTTTTTATCAACGAACTTTACATCAAAGCGTTTAATATCGATATGAGCGAATTTAAAGAGGCGGCGTATTACGAGAGCTTAAATAGGCTATTTACAAGGGATCTGGTGAGCGCGAGAGAGTTTGAGAAGGGCGAAGATATACTCATCTCCCCGTGCGACTCTTTCATCACCGAGCTTGGGCGTATAGATAAAGATGGGCTTACCGCGCTGCAGATAAAGGACTCTTCGTACTCCATCGACACGCTACTTGGCGACTATACGCTAAGGCAGGATAAAGATAGGCTAAGAGGCGGGCTTTTTGTCAATTTTTACCTCTCGCCATCAGACTACCACCACTACCACGCGCCGTGCGATATGAGGGTTTTGAAAGCCACACATATCCCGGGCGCGCTCTACCCCGTCAATCTAAAATGGCTTCGCAAAAAAGCTCAACTCTTTAACACAAACGAAAGGGTCGTCTTAGAGTGCGAAACCCCCTCCAAAGCGCGCTTTTGGCTTGTATTTGTAGGCGCTTTAAATGTAGGCAAAATCCGCTTTTTATTCGACGAAAACATCGCGACAAACGCCAAAAAAGGGCGCCAAAGCTACTTTTTATACAAAGATACAAGACTCTACCAAGGCGAAGAGATGGGCTTTTTTGAGATGGGCTCCACGATAGTATTTTTAGGCGAAAGCGGAGCGTTCAAATCACTGGTAAGACAAGGCTCCAAAGTCCGGTTTGGCGAAGATATCATAAGTGTGGTTGAGTGAAATTTCGGTGGCTAAAACAGTCGTAGTCAGCGCAAAGCTGAAAGAAAAAAATCAAATCACCATACCCAAAGAGATTTTAGCCGCACTTGGCGTTGGCGTAGGGGGCAATGTTACATTTATCGCTCAAAAAGATAGGGTAGTTATGATGAACCCAGCCATTTACGCCGCAAGAGTAATGCAAGAAGCTATGAGGGGTGAAGCGAGGAGGGCGGGCATCTATTCTGATGATGATGTGCTTAAATTGATAAAGGAGATAAGAGAAGAAGAGAGCGGTCAATGAAATATTTGATCGAACATCCTTATCTCAATGTTCCTTTTACCAAATTATGACAAAGAGCTGTTACGCCGCACGCACAATGCTGTTGTTTGCAGCTATTCCATACAAGAGCTCAAAAGAGTATTCAATCAAAAATTTCCAAATCAAACAAAAGAGCTTGACAATTTTATTACAAGACTCTCAATGTTAGTTGAATTTGTTGGCGTGCCTGAAAATATAGAATATGATATCGAAAAATTAATCCGCGAC
>JAISQB010000033.1 GCA_031274495.1 Campylobacteraceae bacterium
TAGCGGCGTAGCTCTGTGTTAAGTCCTATTAATTCAAGCCAATTACTTATCTGAACTCCACCCCAAGCAATCCAGTTAAGCCATTGATCAAGATAGTTTTTATTGAACTTCTTATCTACAATAAGTTGGTTCAAAAACTGATAAGTCTGATTTGCAGTAGCAACTTTTTTGATCACGTACTTAGCACCGTACTGACCCGTTGTGCCAAGAAGCCATGTTTTCAAGTTTGGCTCTTCCTCAAAGTTCTTTATGCCGATCTGATTTGCTATGCCTTTAAAGACATACTCTTTTTCAGGTTGGCACTCAGAATGAGTAGGGTATTCTGCACAAAAGTCTTTAGGAGCAGTTGGAACAACGGGAGGGGTAACACTAACCGGGCTCCCACCGTTATCGTCATCATCACTACCGCAACCAACAAAAGATGCTAACATCACCGCACATAAAACAGCTTTCAAAAATCTGTTCATAACCTTCACTCCTCTTAGAAAAAAATTTGCACTAAAAATTTACAATTTGTATACGCTTTGTGGTAACAAGTTGATGAAGAATTGTAATATGATTTATTATTGCATTCAACTTATAAGGACAAGGTATATATCTTGAAAAACGCTGACGATTTGCCTGAAACTTTTACTAAAGAAGCTTACAAGAAAATCGGAGAGAATGTTGCAAAAATCCGCAAAAGTAGGGGGTTTTCGCAATTAAAACTCTCTTTGTCCATAGGACACGCTTCCATCAGTGTCGTCTCTTGTGCTGAAATCTGTTTGAACGGTGCTCACTTCAATATTGAGCATTTGATAAAGATAGCTTATGTTTTAGATGTTGATATAAGAGACTTTTTTGACGGAATATAAATCTATAGTTAAATATCCTTTCTAAGTACCGCTTTTTAGGGCTCTTTCGCAATATTATAAATAATAAAAAATCACTCTAAATCTAATTATAAAACAATTTTATATTAAAATTTTAGCTTTTTTTTGATGCAATTTTGATACAACTTCGTTGCTGTCGTACACTACAATAAGTTATTTATTTTTCCTTAATAATATATATTACTTTTTATATAAAGTATTTTTTACTTTTACACGATTTTGGTATTATTTTGTTACTTTTTGACACACTGTTTATAAAATTCCAAATTTTTTGATAGGCTTGTCTATTACCTGATTATATTATCTTTAAAAAGCGATAAAAAATGTAACAAAAGTTATAATATTTTGGACTATTGATGGGTATTATACTGTTTTGAGATAGTGAGGTAAACTTGTTGGGGCGGGGCTTTTTATATTTTTTATCAGAATCTCTTGTGTGTCAGCGTAACTATACTTTTGGTACACAATAAAAGCCCGCCAATCGCAGCGATAAAACTATCGCTAAAACTGCACGTTTTTTTAGGCTGTATCATTGAAAGTCACAAACAGTTACATTGCCCATAAACTACCTACTAAGAATTACATAATAGTTACATTATCGGCAAGTTATCTATATGTCTAAAGCATAAAAAAATGCGCACTAACAAAAGAGTTTGGTTATCTATATATCCGCCCCATCAAACTACTTCGCATACCCTTTAATATAAAAAGTCTCTTTGTCCCGCACTTTTTCGAGTTCTATTTTGTATTTTTTCGCCCAACTGTTTATAAGCTCATTGGCGCTTGCGGCGAGGTCGCCGTTGGCTTGATTTTTGATTTTTAAAAAATCGTGCGAATTTGATAGCGCGACGAATGAGTCGTAGTGTTTTAGATTGTCGTTTAGCGTTATGATGTGATTTGATATCCTATCAAATCTTGCAGTATTGCCCCTCACTTTTTCAAGCTGTGCCAACAATGGGTCGGTCACGCTGTATCCAAGCTGCGTTAAAAACGCCTCCTTTGTTATCTCCATATCCTATCTCCTTTCTAACTTTATCGTCTTTTTACAAATCGTATCAATGCGAACTTTTTTATCTCCCACTCTGCGTTGAGATTAAAACATCTTCTATCATCTTCGTTATATCTCCGTCCAAAATCGCCTCTACCTGCGAATAAGCTATATTGCTTCTGGCATCTTTTACCTGCTGATACGGCGCCAAAACATAGCTTCTTATCTGATGCCCCCACCCTATTTCGCTCTTTACGACGCCGTCTTTTACGGCTTGCTGTTTTTCAAGTTCCAATTCATATAGTCTTGATTTTAGCATCTTCATCGCACTGGCTCTGTTTTTGTGCTGGCTTCTGTCGTTTTGGCATTGCACAACGATATTTGTGGGAATGTGTGTGATTCTTATCGCGCTTTCGGTTTTGTTGATATGCTGTCCACCCGCACCGCTCGCACGGTATGTATCTACCCTTATATCTTTTTCTTCTATCTGTATATCTATATCATCGTCAACTTCGGGACTTACCATCACGGAGCTAAAAGATGTGTGTCTTTTGGCGTTCGCGTCAAACGGGCTTATCCTGACTAATCTGTGGATGCCGTTTTCAGCCTTCAGATAGCCGTACGCGTTTTCGCCTTTGACGATGAAGCTCACATCTTTAAGCCCCGCCTCTTCGCCCTCCTGAAAGTCCAGCGTCTCTACCTTAAAGCCCATACGCTCGCTCCATCTAAGATACATACGGTAAAGCATACTCGCCCAGTCATTTGACTCCGTACCGCCCGCCCCAGGATGGATGCTTACTATCGCGTTTGAGATGTCGTGCTCGTTGCCAAGCATCATAGATATCTCAAGTGCGCTTATGACGCTCTCAAGCTTTGGAGCGTCATCCATAAGTGCGCTTATGGTGTTTTCGTCGCTTTCGTCGTTCGCCATATCCCACAAATCTTTAGCGTCGTTCACGGCACTTTTGGCGTTTTCATATTTTTTGTAGATATTTGTAAGTTTGGTCTTCTCTTTGGAGAGCAGCCCCGCGTTTTTCGCGTCTTCCCAAAAGTTTGGATTTTGCTCAGTATCTTCTATCTCTTTTAATCTTTTTAAAAGCTCATCCGGTTTTACTATCTTTGCTATGTTGTCTATTTTGACCGAAAGTTTTTTTAATAACTCCGTATATTCGTAACTATCCAAGCTAACTCCATAAATTTTGATATAATCATCTTTCTAAAATGAGATTTTACATAAAAGCAGCTAAAATGAAAATAGTATCGACAGTAAAAGAACTGACGGCTCTTAGAGAAGAGCTGAAAGGAAACATCGGTTTGGTGCCTACGATGGGCGCGTTGCACAACGGACACCTATCTTTAATCCGCCAAGCCAGAATACAAAACGACACAGTCATCGTCTCCATCTTCGTAAACCCCACGCAGTTTTTGCCCAACGAAGACTACTCCAAATACCCGCGCCGCGAGGAGGCGGACTTGAAAGTCTGCACATTGGCGGGCGTGGATATACTCTTTATGCCCACGGTAGAGGAGATGTACTTTGGCACGGAGCCCGAGATAGCGGCGCCTAAAAATCTATCCTACATACTTGAGGGCGAGAGCAGACCCGGGCATTTTGACGGGGTTTTGAGAGTTGTTTTAAAACTTTTTCACTTAACGCGCCCCACAAACGCCTACTTTGGCAAAAAAGACGCGCAGCAACTCTACCTTATACAAAATATGGTAAAAACTCTATTTTTACACGTAAATATAGTAGCGGGCGACATCATACGAGAAAACGACGGGCTCGCACTCTCCTCCAGAAACGCATACTTAAGCGAAAAAGAGAGGATAAAGGCGCTGGCTCTTAGTATCGCCCTCAAAAACGCTTCACAAGCCATTATGAAAGGCGAGCGGGACGCGAAAAAGGTGGAGCTTATAATGTTGGAGTCTTTGAAGGATTTGAGGGTGGATTATGCCAAAGTGCTTTCGCGCGATTTTGTCTGTAAAGAGCAGATAGTTATCAAAGATACGATTTTATTGATAGCCGCGTATGTCGGACAGACTAGATTATTGGACAATTTATGGATTTAACGATGGATAAAAAACTTCACCTCATCTCCCTTGGCTGCAACAAAAACCTAATCGACAGCGAAGTGATGTTAGGACGCCTCAAATCTTACGCGCTCACAGACGACGCAGGAGCCGCAGATGTACTCATAGTAAACACTTGCGGATTTATAGGAGCGGCAAAAGAGGAGAGTTTACGGACTATATTTTCTTTGCACGAGCAAAGAAAAAAAGATTCGCTTTTGGTTGTGAGCGGCTGTTTAAGCGAGCGGTATAAAGAGCAGTTGATAAAAGAGTTGCCCGAGGTCGATATATTCACGGGCGTTGGGGACTACGACCACATAGACGCCATCGTAGAAGAGCGCAAAAGCCGCTTTTCAAGCGAGACTTACCTCATCAATAACGAAGAGCGGGTCATCACGGGCTCAAATACGCACACCTATATCAAGCTATCCGAAGGCTGTAATCAGCAGTGCAGTTTTTGCGCAATTCCAAGCTTTAAGGGCAAATTAAAATCACGCGAGATTGAGAGCATCGTAAAAGAGGTGACAAATCTCGTCAAACAAGGCGTTTGGGACTTTAGCTTTATCTCGCAGGATAGCAGTTCGTATTTGAAAGACAAAGGGATAAACGACGGGCTTATTTTGCTAATCGAAGCGGTCGAAAAGATAGAGGGGGTAAAGAGCGCTCGCATACTATATCTATACCCCACCACCACTTCAAATGCCCTGATAGAGCGCATCATCCATTCACCACTCTTCCACAGTTACTTTGATATGCCCATACAACATATTGATGATAATATGTTAAAAAGAATGAAAAGAGGAGCCCTCTCAAAACGGATAAAAGAGCAGTTAGCGCTTATGAGAAGCGCGCCAAATTCGTTCGTGCGCACGAGCTTTATCGTAGGACACCCAAAAGAGAGCGAAGAGGAGTTTGAAAATCTCTTGAACTTCGCAAAAGATTACGAATTTGATAGGGTAAATATTTTCGCCTACTCCGACGAGGAGGGGACGAGCGCGTATGATATGGGCGAAAAGATAGACAAAAAAACGCTAAACGCGAGGCTGAAAAAATTTGAAAAGGCGGTACACACAGCCACAACAAACCGCTTAAAAAAACAAATCGGCAAAAAAGCCATCTTGGCGATAGAAGGTCAAAGTAGCGAACACGAGCTTTTACTGGGGGCGCGCAGGATAGAGTGCGTCAGCGAAATAGACGGAGAGGTTTTGATAAACGAGAGCGAAGTTCAAGGCTTAAAATCAGGCGACATCGTGGAAGCTCTCATAACAAGCCTCGCGGGAGATAAATTAATTGCGACAGTTACAAGACGAATCTGACATTTGGGAAGCTTTAAGGCTGACGAAAAATCTCCTCGCCTTTTCGGGCGGCGTGGACTCATCGGCGCTTTTTTATATGCTTTTGCAAAAAGAGATACCTTTTGACATCGCGATAGTTAACTACAACACAAGAGGCGGCTCAAAAGATGAGGAGGAGTTCGCGCGGCAATTAGCAAAAAAGCACGGCAAACTCGTGTTTATCAAAAGCGTGAAGTTAGATAGTGCCAATTTCGAGGCAAACGCCAGAGCGGTAAGATACGAATTTTTCGACGAGATTATCAAACAAAACGGATACGAAACACTCCTTAGCGCGCACCACTTGGGAGATAAGTTGGAGTGGTTTTTTATGAGGCTTATTAGGGGTGCGGGCGCTGTAGAACTTTGCGGCTTTTCACAAATAGAGCAGAGGGAAGGATATGCCGTAGCGCGCCCTTTGATATGGCACACTAAAGAGGAGCTGTTGGAATTTTTGACGAAAAACGGCTATGAATATTTTGTGGATGAGAGCAATTTTGACGAAAAATATGAGCGCAACCGCTTTCGCAAAAATTTCAGCGAACCACTTTTAAAAGAGTACAAAGAGGGAATCAGGCGAAGTTTAAAGGCTTTAGAAGAGGACAAAGAGAAGCTTTTGCCGCGCGAATACCAAAAGATAGACTCTTTGTATATTTTCAAAAGAGGCGAAAACGAACTAAGGCTCATCGCCAAGATATTAAAATTTTTCAAAATAGTCCTAAGCAAAAAGCAGCGTGACGAGATAGAGCGGCTGACCGAATGCGTCATAAGCGGCAAAGTCGCCATCGGCAAAAACGCACACCTCATCTTCATCGCCCCATTCGTAAAAGACGAAGCAATGGACAAAGCCTTCAAAGAAACCTGCCGCAAATCCAAAATCCCCCCGAATGTGAGAGCTTATATGTATAAAGAGGGGATAGAGATAGAAAAGGTTTGTAAAGAGTGAAGCGCTATTCCTTAAATAGCGCAGTAGATGATCAATAAAAAAGGGGTATTAATGAAAAAGATATTTTTGCTGGTTTTTATGCTGCAGGCGGCGTGGAGTGAAATCTTTTATGATGAAAACGGTAGCACCGGGGGCGGTTTTTATCTGGAGAGCGCGCTCACTTTTTCGGACAACAAAGACAAAAAGATAGGCGAAACACAAAGCGCCCAAGAGTTGACAGGCAAGCGGAAGAGTATCAAGGAGCTTGATTTGGGGCTTTATATGCGTGACGATAGGATGGCTATCAAAATGTACGGCTCATTGTGGTTTGGCAACGCAGACCAGTATGGTGTAGGATTTGGCGCGGAGGGCAAATACAGACTTTTCCCATCAATCCCGATAGCGCTTGTTTTGGGCTTTGACGACAAGATAGGCATAGGGGACGATGTGTTTGAAGAGCGCAATGTCTCCCTCTCCGCGATAAACAACGGCGCACCCACGGTGATATATCTTACCGACGACACGAGATTTAACAGCTTCTCTTTAAAACTGGGACTTGAGTGGGATATCTCAAAACATTTTGCGCTGAACTTAGTCTATGTGCCAAGCTGGGATAATTACAAAGTAAGATACAACCAACGCGGCAACTCTTTCAAAGAAGAGAGCGAAATCAAATGGCACGAGCTTCATAACTTGGTAAAAGTCGGCTTTGCGGTCTATTTTTAGCCACATGTGTGATTTGCTTGTGGACTATTTTGCACAAAAGAGTTTGTAACTGCCGGCAAAAGATATAGCTTTGTTTGTTTTACTTGCAAGTATCTCCTTTCGGAATGCAAAAGAGATTCCAATAAGAGCGTTTCAAGACTTATGCTTGAAATGCTTTTGCGAACTAAAACATTGCCTTACGCTGTCCTTCACCAGAGCAGTGTTTATCTATTCCTGATATCGTGTCGGCTCTATCAAGCTCCAAAATCTCCTTGCTCATAACTCTTGCGATTAATAATAAAACGGTTACGAGCGATATTTTCATCTATTTTTTGGAATAGCGCCGCATTTAACGCGACGCTATTATTGGTGTTTAAATTACTGTTCGCGCAAACATATGGATTCTTGCTTAATCGAGCCATACCACTCTATATGCATTTGTGCGCTCATCTTTGGAGACAAATACGCTGAACATATGATTCACGGGGTTGTTTCCCGTTGAGCGCCCTAATTTTACAGTTGTTGTTCCAAGGACTCCATAATTATTGACCGCTAACTGAACGGCAGCCGTTCTGTTTTCAGCTCTTGCAAAATTTGCTACCTTAAAGACATATGTACCGGTTTTAATATCACTTGCATCACAAGAGGCATAGTAGTGCTCCGGTCCGTCAGCGTATATATTATCTACATCTAAGTAGCCTGAAGTTCCTCGCCTATTCGCATAATAGACATGCGAACCATCCGGTTCATATGTGTGCAGATCCACGTCTCCGCTTCCATCCCATGTCAAAGTTGCAGTGAAAAATCCCGAGGTTGCTTGACCCTGTGGCGCAATGAGAGAGTTTAGCGCTTCGCTTATGTATCGTTTTACCCTCTGCGATATGGTAAGATTTGGGTTTATATATATCTCAACAAAACCATGCCCAAAGAAATCGGTTTTTCCATTAACCCCTGCCGGTCTATCATCATAGGTCGGTATAGTGTCTGTAATGCTTTGCAATGAAAGTTGTAACCCATTTTTTAAAGTTGCTATCACTAAATCTTTGTCGGCAAGCACATGATCTCCGTTTATCACATACGATGCAGGGGCTACATGCACCACTTTTACGGCGTCTGCACCAACTTTATCTTTCACATAATTATAAGCGACATTGGCAAAAAGATTTCCTTGGGAGTGCGCTACAAACAGCAGTTTTTTGCCCTCAAGCATCCAGTTGTCCAGTCTCACTCTATGCTCAGAATAGGTAACCTGCGTAGGAATAGTGGCATCCATCATAGAGAGCGTTATGTCTCGCTCTTTTGATGAAACAATGTTTTTCGTAAATGAAATTAACTCTTGAAAATTTTGAGACTCTTTTTTTGCCGTCTCATACCAAGCGCTATTGCTCCCACCGTTTATAATGTCAAAAAAGAACATTGCATGTTCGTCTCTCAACTGCTCAAGCACTTCAAGAATGTCCTCAAGGAAACCAAAGGTTGGATTATATAACAACTCATAGCTAATTTCTTCACCACCTTCGTCGGTCTCACCGTAAAAGGCTTTGAGTGCGTATAGTGAATATTCGGCATCATCAGGTGTATTTTTTATTCCATTAAAAAACACTATAACAATTTTATCATTACTACAAAGACTTGTTTGTGAATTGTCTTGTGCTAACGAATTTGTAGCTGTGAACAGCAAAAGCATGCATATAGTTTTGATTATCTTACTCACAAGTATCTCCTTTAGGCAACGCCCAAGATGTTCCTTCAAGAGCTTTGCTAAAGTTTAGATAAGCTTTAAGACGTGTTTTTGTGTTGGTTGTCATTGACCTAATTTTCTCCCAGGCGATACCCGGATTTTCATCTCCTTTTTCTGCATTAAACTTTAAAGATATGCAATGCAATCCCCTTGATCGTTGGCCATTAGCATTTTTAACAGCTATTATATCTGAAGCATTAACCAATAAAGTTGCTTGTGTAGCTTTTGCATACTGAAACAACGCCTTACGCTGTCCCTCATCAGAGTAATTTTTGTTGATATACGCCTCTATATCATCTCTGACGCCGTTTGCATTTTCGTCGATTCCGACTATACTATCCGTCCTATCAAGCTCCGGGATCCCCTCGCTCTTTTCCGCCGGCTGTTCTTTGTTGGATGACGAATCACCTCCTCCACAACCCACAAATGCCAATGCCATAACTAATGTTATAAACATTTTCTTCATATGTTCTCCTTATATTTAAAATTTACAATATTAACTACGATTAACTTTTACATTTATTAAATTATAGAATTATTTTGATGTAGTTATTTTATTGCAATCTATTTTGTTAATAGTATACTAAGAATGAGGTTAGACTATAATCGTAGTAAACATAAAATGGTACGATGGTTTTTTGAAATTACATGGCTTAAGCAAAAGTCAGTTTTGCGCTTTAGCGCATACACCACATCAGGGCGGATTTTATCTTTTTGTTTGCCTCTTCTTTTGTTAGGTCTGTAATGTATACGGGGTCGCTTACTCTGTAAGTTATCGTGGAGAAGGGTTTGGGGACTCTTGTTTTGTCCCAGCTTTTGAATTGCCAGAATGAATTTAGGGAGTATCCGAAGGCTACTACGGGGACATCACACTTGAAGGCGAGCGCGCTTACGCCGTCGGATATTGAGTAGACGGGACCTATGGGACCATCCGGCGTTATGCCTATATCTTCACCGTTTTTGAGGGTCTTGATAGCTTTGGCGAGAGCTTTTATCGCCCCTTGTCTGCTGCTGCCGCGGATATAGTTAAATTTAAATCTTTTAGCCGCCTTTATCGCCATATCGCCGTTTATATGTTCGCTCACTATCGCGCTGCCCTGCATTGGAAGCGGACGCATTTTGCGGTAAAGATACGGAGCCATCAAAAGCTGCCCGTGCCAGCAGACCCAGATAGCGGGGGCAGGGATCACCTCTTTGGGTAGCTCGTAAGTTTTTTTGCACGAAGCGTATATCGCCCGCTGCAAAAGGCTTATAAAAAACGGGGAGATTTTTTGAATGATCTTTTTTAAAGTTCTATTTTTCATATGACCTGTCCGTATAAAATCAATCTTTGAGGCTGCGTTATCTTGACGCTTTTTATCTCTCCTAAGAGCTCTTCGCCGCCTTTGGCGCAGACGGTGTTATTTTGCGAAGTTCTGCCGGCGACAACTCCGCCGTCTCTGAGCTCCTCAAAATAGACCTCTTTCACAGCTCCAAGATACTCAGGCGTCATCTCGTCAAGAATTGCGGCGTGTCTTGTTTGTAGTGCGAAAAGTCTTTGCGCGGCAATTTCGGGGTCGATCTTATCGGTAAAGTTAGCCGCCGAAGTTAGCGGGCGTGCGGAGTATTTGAACGAATATATCTGCTCAAATCTCACCTCCTCCATCACCTCCATCGTATCTGCAAAATCCCTATCGCTCTCGCCCGGGAACGCCACGATGATATCCGTGCTGATGGAAGTTTGCGGGCACATCGCACGCAGCTTCTTAGCCCTATCCAAAAACCACTCTTTCGTGTAGCCGCGCCTCATAGCTTTGAGGATTGCCGTTGAACCGCTCTGGAGCGGCATATGCATAGATTTACATATCTTAGGATTGGAGGCGAAAACTTCAAAAAATTCATCATCCATATGCAAAGGGTGCGGCGAAGTGAAGCGGACTCTTTTTACCTCATCTATCTTGGATATCTCGGTCAAAAGCCGCGAAAAGTTAAACTCATCCCTTTTGCCGCCGCTCAGCCTTCGTCCGTAGTTATTCACATTTTGACCGAGCAAAAATATCTCTTTAGCGCCGCTCTTTGCCGCGCGTTCGGCCTCCGCCAATATCAACTCGTGCGGCACGGAAATCTCCTCGCCTCTTGTATGCGGCACGATGCAAAACGCGCACTTTTTATCACAGCCTATGGAGATGTTGATGTAAGCTTTGTAGGGGTTTTGGCGAAATTCACTAAACGCGTAGGCGCTCTCGTCGTAGTTTATATTGACATCTAAAAATTTCTCTTTAGCGACGGCTTCTCTTATCTTTGAGACATTTCTGGCGCCCAAGACAAAATTCACCTCCGGCGCCCTTTTAAATATCTCTTCCCCAAGATGGCTCGCCGTACAGCCGCATATGCCTATCTTGGCTCCCTCTTTTTTGTGTTTGAGAAATTGCCCTATCTCGGAAAAGAGTTTGTTTACCGGTTTTTCCCTGACGCTGCAAGTGTTGATGAGTATGAGATCTGCCTCTTTGGCGTCTTTGGTCAGATGGTAGGGCTCTTCGCGGTTTAGTTCGGCTATCATATGTTCCGAGTCCCTCACATTCATAGCGCACCCGAGCGTCTCTATAAAAAGTTTTTTTGCCATATCAAAAACAGCTTATAATATATGCACCTCGTACATATAATCCTGCTCGTTAAGGCCGTATTTGACTTGGCGCAGATAGACGCTAAAATCTTTATCTTCAAAATACTCCACAAGCTTCACTAAATCCTTGTGAGAGTTCTCTTTATCAAAATAAAATATCTGCCCGCCGTCTTTTTCAATAGCCTCTTGGATTTTTTCTAATTGTATTGTTTTTGGTTTTTCGCTTAAACCTGTTCTTGCTAATTTTAGTTCCATCGTTATCCCTTAATCAATAAAAGGGTATAAGTATAGCTATTTTTGGATAAAAGTGCCTTTAAAGTAAAATAAAAGTTCAATTTGGTACAATATGCACTCTTCGCAATCATAAAAAATCCGCTTTTTTTCATTGCAAAAATCAATCAGAGGTAGTCATCGTGGAAAGAGTTATAGACATTATCGAGTCAATCGCCAACGAGAAGGGTCTTGCCCTTAATGATGTCAAAGACGCTATCAAGCTGTCGTTGAACAAAACAGCCAAAAAAGTTTACGGCGAAAAGTACGAATACGAAACGCAGATAGACGAAAAACGAAAGATTTTGCAACTGTTTCAAAAGGTACTTGTCGTTCCAAACGATGACGAAAGACTTTTAGCGGACGATGAAAACCACATATGTGTAAAAGACGCCAAAGAGATCGACCCGCTTGTGGAGATAGGCGACGAACTAAGATACGAGCTGCCGCTTGACAACTTAGGACGCACCGCCGCCGCGACGCTACAAAGAGAGCTTGAGTACCACATACAAAGATTATTGGAACAACAGATATTTGAAAAATACAAAAACCGCGTGGGCAAATGCGTCCACGGAACGGTCACAAGCGTTGACTCGGAGGAGAACACATATATAGATGTAGATGAGATCCGCTGTGTACTCCCCCGCAAAAACCGCATCAAAGGCGAAAAATTTAAAGTAGGCAATGTCGTAAAAAGCGTCATAAGAAAAGTTTTTATAGACAAGTCGAAAAGAATAACCGTCGAACTCTCACGCACCAGTCCGAAATTTCTTGAGGCTCTTTTGGAGCTTGAGGTACCCGAAATTAAAGACGGCACGGTAATCATCCAAAAATCAGCAAGGATCCCGGGAGACAGAGCCAAACTCGCAGTCGCCTCGCTTCATCCCAATGTAGACGCCGTAGGAGCGACCGTAGGCACAAAAGGTGTGCGCATAAACGCCATCGGCAAAGAGCTTCACAACGAAAACATAGACTGTATAGAGTACTCCACGGTATCCGAGATATTCATCGCGCGCGCACTAAGCCCTGCCGTAATATCAAGCGTGAAGATAGAAAAAGGCAAAGCCGTAGTCACGCTAAACAGCGAACAAAAATCAAAAGCCATCGGCAAAAACGGCATCAACATCCGCTTAGCCTCAATGCTCACAGGATACGAGATAGTACTCATAGAAGAGGGTGGCAAAAAAGATGGCGAAACCACAAAAACCCCTATCGACCCAAATGCCCTAAAGGCGCTTTTCGGAGAGTAAAAAAGAGTCCGCCGCGAGGAACGGCAGACTTTGTTTTACTTGACGATAACAGATACGGAAACCCCTTTAGGCACCGTAAATGTCTCTTTGTGTGTAGCGCTTGACGGTGTGTAAAAATTACTTTAATTGTTTTTGATTTTATCGAAGACCGGAAACAGTTTGCCGCCGCAAATAGCGGCAAACCGGAGTTGATGTTTTATTTGACGATAACGGAGACGCTGACGCCTCTTGGTATTGTGAATGTCTCTGCGTATGTGTAGCTTGACGGTTTTCTTAAGAATGGAAAGTGGGCGCGAGCTGCGAGAATTGAGGGTGGAGAGGTCGGTAGGCTGCGGGATGACTTATAATCGTTTCCATCAAAAGCTTCCAATTCAAATCCACTATCATTGCGGTACGGATATCCGAACCCTTGCGGCGCATCGGAAGTTGGAATCATCGCGATACCGGCTCCCCAATTGCGCAGGGCGTGCGACAGTCCTCCGCTGTCGTATGATTTTATAGCTTTGTCTAAGATATTTAAAGACTTTGCTATATCGCCCGAAACCGAAGAGTCGCTTCTTGTTTCGAACAATTTTTTATAAAAACTTATGCCGTATTGGCGCAACAAAAATGCCCCCAAACTGCCCGCGACGCTATAGTTATTAATGCTATTTCCTTTGCAATCTTCTCCTTCATTTTCTTTTTTCCAACTTGTAAAGTCGCAATCATAGAGAGATTTTTCAAGCCACTCTTTGTATCTCATCCTAACATCGTTAAAGGTAGGGCTTATCTTTTTAGCTATCACATCCTCCATCATCACGGCGCTAAGCTCATCTAAAAAGGTATCGAAAGAGTCGTTCATTAAGATTCGGCGCTGATAAAAGTTGATCGCGTGGGTGAGTTCGTGTGCTATCGTGCTAAGCGTCTGTACCGTCCCATTCTCGCCTCCCAAATAGAGCGTCTCTGTATCCACAAATATAGCCAGAGCTTCGTTGGATCCGCTCTCACCTACAACATTATTGAGCCCGTAAAAATACCCCACCGTTCCGCCGCCTCTACCATTTTTATCAAAATTAACAAGGACTATATGCAAAGGCTGATTTTGTGAAATGAGAGCATATCTGCTGCTATACGCTCCCCACGGCTCTCCTGCTATACTTGTCACATGGGTATATATAGTACTGACACCGGAGGTGATAGTGCTGACTCTTGCGGCACTAATCTTTGTGCTGTTATATTCGCTGTCTTCGACCCAGATATTGATAGTGCGTCCCGAAACAGTCGTTTGTCCTCTAAGGGACGCGTAGCGGTTTTCTACCATATTGGCGGGCTGAACATACCATAGTTGATTGCTATTGCTCCATGTTTTATACAACGGAGCCTGTAATTGCAAGGCTTGATTTTGGTCGTCTTGGCGTATATACTTTTTGAGGTCGACCTCTCTTATAGTTAGTGGGGTGTACTTGATCGTATCGGACTGCTCTTCGCCCTCGCCGTATATCTCTTTTTTTAAACTTATATCGACGCTAATGCGAGGTAGGGCAATATTGCTATAGCCCTCATTTGTAAAAACTGCCGTAATGTTTCTGTTTGTCGTGTTGGACAAGGAGATGTTAAGATCGATACTGCTTGCGCCGTTGTTTTTATAACTCCAAACACCGATACCACCGCCTGTGTATCTATTTTCGTAGCCGCTGCAAAATGATGCCCCGCTACAATCCGAAACCAATCCTCCCTGTTCGTCTTCATCGCCGACGCCACCGCAACCGATGAAAAACACCAAAATTAAAACTATCGAGATAGCGTAAACTGCTTTTTTCATGCTCACCCTTTATCTACCCCTAAATTTACCCGCTACGCAAAAACTCTTCTTTTATTGCAAAACCTACATGCCTGCTTTCGTGATAAAATGGTAGATATTATAGCACTGTTTTTTGATTTTATCGGAGATTAAAAATAGTTTGCCGTCATTTACAGCGGCAAACTAAAGTTGATATTTTACTTAACGATAACAGAGACGCTAACACCTTTTGGCACCGTAAATGTCTCTTCGTATGCATAATTTGAGGACTTTCTTAAAAACGGAAAGTGGGCGTGGGCTGCAAGAGTTGATGGCGAAGAGATTGGCAATTTGCGATATGATTTATAATCATTTCCGTCAAATGCTTCCAGTTCAAATCCGCCATCCTTGAGAGCCGGATATCCGAAACCTTCCGGTTTAACGGAAGTTGGAAACATTGCGATACTTGCCCCCCAATTGCGCAAAGCGTGCGGTAAGCCTCTGTTGTCGGACTTTTTGATGGCTTCATTTAAAACATTTAGCGATGAACTGCTGCTCGTTCTAAACAGTGTCTTGTAAAAATCTATACCGTATTGGCGCAACAAAAACGCCCCAAAACTGCCCGCTACACTATAGCTATAAACGCTGTCTCCGTTGCACTCTTCCCACTTTTTAAAGTCGCAATGATAAAGCGGTTCTTTAAGCCAATCTTTGTATCTTAGTCTGACATCGTTAAAAGCAGAGCTTATCTTTTTGGATAGCACATCCTCCATCATCACGGCGCTCATCTCGTCCAAAAAAACATCAAATTGATTACTGCTGCCCATAAGAATATAGCGCTGGTAAAAGTTAATTGCATGGGTAAGTTCGTGCGCTATTGTGCTAAGAGTAACATCCTTTCCATCACCATACAAGTAATATGTCTCCGTATCTATAAATATAGCCAGCGCAGCGTTAAATTCATTTTTATTTATAAAGTTATTATTTGGATCAAAATACCCCACCATTCCGCCCGGATCACTGTCGTTATCAAAATTAACAAGAACTACATCTAAGGGCTGATCTTTTGATATAAAATAAGATTGACTATGCGCTCCCCACGGCTCTCCTGCTATATTTACGACATTGGTATATATGGTGTTGACATTGGAAGCGATATCGTCAATCTTTGCGTCGTCAATCTTCTCGTTGCCAAATTCATCATCTTCTACCCAGATGTTGATAGTGCGCCCCAAAACAGCCGTTTGCTTTTTTAAAGTCGCTATTGCAGTGCGCCTTTTTCCTGCTTCACCTGTCTCAACATACCATGCATTGTTACTGTTTAAAGACCATGTTTTATATGACGGAGTTTGCAACTGCAAGGGCAAACCTTGATCGTCTTGGCGTACAAACTCTTCAAGGTCAACCTGCCTTACAGTTCGCGGAGTATACTTAATAGTACCGACCGCTTGTTCGCCGTATGTCTCTTTTTTCAAAGTGGTATCAACTTTAATGTAGGGCAACCTAACATCATTATCACCCTCATTTGTAAAGACTACCGTGATATCTTTGTTTGCCGTGTTGGATATGGAGATGTTAAGATCGACGCCGCCTGCACCGTTGTTTTTGTAGCTCCAAACACCGATACCGTTGCCTGCATATATGTTTTCGTCACTAATACAAGATGATGCCCCGCTGCAATCCGAAACCAATCCTCCGGGTTCTTCTCCGCCATAATATGCATCACCGCCACCGCAACCAATGAAAAACACCGAAGTGAAAACTATCGAAATGCCATAGACCGTTTTTTTCATATTTACCCCTAAATTTTCATTTAATATGTAAAAACTTCTGCTACATCTTATCTTTCGCGTTTATACCCATAAGTTTTAGCCCCGTGCGCAGCGAGAGCGCCACTATGCCTAAAAGCTTGAGATATCTGTCTTCAAATTCACTCCCCAAGACTCTATTTTCATTGTAAAATTTATGCAAAGCTGCTGCTAAAGATTTTAGATAATCAGTCAATTTTTGCACCTGACGTGACAAGAATGCGTCCTCTATCACCTCGGGCAATAAAAGGGCGTTAAAGAGTAGATTTTGCGCACTTTCGTTTAGCTCCGCAAGCTTCACATCCGCGACATCATCGACGCTTTTGGCGCACTTGGTGAAGAGTTGATTGATCCTTGCGTGCGCGTAATTGACATAATATATAGGATTTGAATTGTCATCTTTTTTCAGCTCGTCCACATCAAACTCAAGATGCGTATCGCTCTTTTTGCTCAAAAATATAAAACGCAAAGCGTCGCTTCCTATCTCTTCGATAACTTCGCTCATCAGGATAAAATTTCCCGCTCGCTTGCTCATCTTATACGGCTCGCCGCCCTTTAGCAAGGAGACCATTTGAGCTAAAATCACCTCTAATTTACTCTCATCATACCCCATAAAATTGATAGCGGCTTTCACTCTGGCTATGTATCCGTGGTGGTCTGCGCCCCAGATGTTGATATATCTGTCAAAATTTCTTGCAAATTTATAGTCGTGATAGAC
Source organism: Campylobacteraceae bacterium (assembly GCA_031274495.1). Classification (GTDB taxonomy): domain Bacteria; phylum Campylobacterota; class Campylobacteria; order Campylobacterales; family Campylobacteraceae; genus JAIRKW01. The sequence continues at coordinate 17,040 of JAISQB010000033.1, forward strand.
TATATCGCCAGCAAGATATGTAGGGCGGGCATCTTCGCGCACTACCACGCGGTCTTTTTCGTCGCCGAACTCTTGCGATTTTATCCAGATCTTGCCCTCGTTTTCGTAAGTTTTGCCGCCCTCTTGCAGCTTTTTAAAGCTCTCTTCCCATTTTGGATAGAGGCTCTTTTCACTGACGAAATTATCAAAACTTATATTGGCGTCGGATAGATTTTGACGAATTAACTCCATCATCTCATCTTTGCCCCAGAGGCTCAAAGTCTCTATATTTTTCTCATCTTCAAATATCTTTTCGCCAAATTTCGCCGCTGCCTCACGCGCCAAATCGACGATATATTCGCCTCTGTAATACTGCTCGGGATACTCTACGCTAAGATTTAATATATTCTCTCTACCTGCCAAAAAGATAGATAACCCCAACAGATCCACTTGATTGCCCGCGTCGTTTATATAGTATTCGCTTGTGATTTTGTAGCCAAGATGCGCGCCTATGCGGCATAGCGCGTCCCCCACGACGGCGCCTCTGGCGTGTCCTATGTGCAGCGGTCCGGTTGGGTTTGCGCTGACAAATTCTATCAAGATACTCTCATCTTTTTTGCCCTTCGCAAATTCATTTGGACTATGCAAAAAATGCTTGGCATAACTATCCATAAAATCCAAAGAGAGTTTGAAATTGATATATCCGTTGAGCGCGCTGACGCTCTCAAAAATTGGCTCGTTTTGAAGTTTTAACGCAAGCTCTTGCGCGATGGCAATGGGTGAGCGGCGCAACTCTTTTGCCATAGAAAAGGCTACCGGCGTGGCGTAATCTCCAAGCTCGGCGCTTTTTGGTTTTTCAAGATGAAACTCTTTGTCAACATAATTTTTTATAACATCGGTAACTTTTTGCTTCACTGTAAGACTTTATTTGTCGGTTTTGGTTTTGGTCGCGGTTTTTTTGGGAGCGGCCGTTCTTTTTCTTACGGTTTTTGGCTTCTCTTCTAAAATTGGTTCAGATACAATCTCTTCGACTTTTTCATCTTCCTTGACAGCGTCTTTAAAGTTTTTCACTCCCGTCCCAAGACCTTTTGCCACTTCGGCGATTCTCTTGCCGCCAAAAAGCACGATGATAATAAGCAGGATAATAATTAAGCCCGGTACGCCTATACTTGAAAACATTTTTTCTCCTAAAAATAGAAATAAAGAGGGCTATTATACCATTATTTTTTAGCTTTTTTTCAAAGAGCAAAAAAGGTTTGCCGCGTTTTACCGAGGCAAACCGAAATTGTTTTATTGGACGATAACAGAGACGCTCACACCTTTTGGCACTATAAATGTCTCTTTGTATGTAGCACTTGATGTTTTTCTTAAAAATGGAAAGTGTGCGTGAGCTGTAAGTGTTAAGGGCGAAGAGGTCGGCAGATTGCGGTATTGTTTATAAACGCTCCCATCAAATGCCTCCAGTTCAATTCCATTATCACTGCGGGCAGGATAGCCGAAACCTTGCGGCGTAGCAGAAATTGGAAACATCGCGATACTTGCCCCCCAATTGCGCAAAGCAAGCCCCAAGCCTTCGCCGTTGTATGCTTTTACGGCTTTATCTAAAATGTTTACGGATTTGGCGTGAGTATCATTGATAGATAAATCGCTGCGGGTTTTGAGCAGTGTTTTGTAAAAATCCGTACCGTGCTGACGCAGTAAAAACGCACCGAAACTTCCCGCTATATCATAGCTGCGAGAGTCGGCGTACATCCACTCCGTAACATCCAAATGATAAAGCGACGCGTTTAGCCAACTTTTATATCTTCCGCCGACGCCGTTATATGATATCTTTTTGGCTACTATATCTTCCATCATGATAGCCGTCATTTCGTTCAAAAAGTTGCCAAACGCGGCGTCGCTGCCCATGCGGACAAAACGCTGATAAAAGTTGATCGCATGGGTAATTTCGTGCGCTATCGAACCAAGCGTGATTAATTTGCCACCTAAATGAAGCGTGTCTGTATCTATCATGATAGCCAGCGCCTCGTTGGAGTTAGGATATGTCGTATTTTTATAGTTATCGCGTGGCCAAAAATACCCTCCGACATCGCTAAGTTTGACAAAAACTATATCCAAAGGCTGGCCGCTTGGTATCAAATTTGAAGCGTTATGCACTCCCCACGGCTCTCCTGCTATACTCACCACATTAGTATATACCGTATCAATCGAAGAGGCGATATCGTCGATTTTTTCGTAGTCAATGCTGCCAAATTCGCTATCCTCAACCCAGATATTGATAGTGCGCCCTAAAACTGTCAGCTGCTTTACAAGGGTCGCCTCGCGGGATGTTCCGCCCTGCACGGCAAAATCACTGTGGATATTCCAACTGCTTTTATTGCCTTCAAACCACACTTTATATGATGGCTGCGGACTTAAATTTATGCCGCTATTTTGCTCTGCAAGTTCGGCGGGCTTAAAATCTTTTATGACGCCGGAAATGTATTTGAACGCATCGGCACTTTCGCGCTCTTTGTTTTGGCGTATCTCATCTCTTAAGAGTGTCTCAACCCTGATAAAAGGCAAACTAACATCCGTGTCACCTTCATTTGTAAAGACTATCGTGATATCTTTGTCGGCTATGTCGGATAAAGAGATATCAAGATAGGCATTGTCCGAACCACTGTTTTTATAACCGCAAACATTAACGCCGCTGCATTTAAGATAGGTGCCGCTTGTATTACTTGCGCTCACATCATGCCTTGTCGTATCAGACTGACAACCTGCCAAAAAGAGAGCGATAAAGCATATAAAGATTACTCTGATTTTTTTCATTTTCAATTTCCACCCGCATGATTAAATTTATACGACACTTGAAAGCTTAAAATATTTATCTGCAAACCCACGGCGAAAGGTTATATCTTTATTGTAAAGTTTATACATATCAGCAGTTAAATATTTTTATAAAAAAACAATAGATATTATATTGTTATTTTTGATTTTTTGAAGATTGAAAAAGGTTTGCCGCGTTTACCAAGACAAACCTAAATCGGTATTTTATTGGACTACAACAGAGACGCTAACGCCTTCGGGCACCAGAAATGTCTCTTCATATATATAATCGGTCGTTCTTCTTAAAAACGGAAAGTGGGCGTGGGCTTCAAGCACCGATGGTGAAGAGTCCGGCAGATTGCGGTACTGCTTATAAACATTTCCATCAAACGCCTCTAATTCAACTCCGTTGTCGCTACGGGCAGGATATCCGAAACCTTCAGGTGCGTCGGAGGATGGAAACATCGCGATACTTGCTCCCCAATTTCGTAAAGCAAGTCCTAAACCTTCATTGTTGTATGGACTTAAGGCTTTATGTAAAACATCTAACGACGAGCCACCCATCCCAAGCAGCGCTTTATAAAAATCTATACCGTATTGACGCAGCAAAAACGCCCCAAAACTTCCCGCCACCGAATAACTATCGCCGCACGCCCCCCACTTCGCAAAGTCACAATGATAAAGCGGCGCTCTAAGCCAATTGGTATACTCGCTGCTTACGCTATTGTGCGATATCTGCTTGGCTACCACATCCTCCATCATTACGGCGGTCATCTCGTTCAAAAAGGTGGCAAATTGATGTTCGCTGCCCATAAGAACATAGCGCTGATAAAAGTTAATAGCATGGGTGAGTTCATGCGCTATCGTACTAAGAACATACTGCTTTGTACCCAGATAATATGTCTCCGTATCTACAAGTATAACCACCGCTTCATTGGAATCTTTATATGTTGATTTTCTATAGTTATCGCGCGACCAAAAATACCCTATCGTCCCGTACGGTCTGGTGTCTTTGTTGAAATTCATCAGAACTATATCCAAAGGCTGGTCGCTTGGTATCAGGTTTGAAGCACTATGCGTTCCCCACGGCTCTTTGGCTATATCTACCACGCTGGCGTATATATTGCCGACATAAGAGGCGATGTATTCCAGCTCTGCTGCGTCAATCTTCCCGCTTTCAAATTCACCGTCCTCAACCCAGATATTGATAGTGCGTCCCCAAACTGTCAACTGTTTTTCAAGGGTCGCCGCGCGGGATGTTCCGCCTCCTGCGGCAAAATCACTGTGGACATTCCAGTTATATCTGTCGCCCACAAGCCACTCTTTATATAACGACTGTTGGCTTGGGTCAAAATCGCCGCTTTGTTCTATAAGTTCGGGCGGTTCAAAGTTTCTTATTTCGTTCGGGATGTAGTTGAATGTATCGACATGCTCTTCGGGTGGATATACCTCGTTTTTTAAGGTCGTGTCGACTATGACGGGTGGCAGGCTAACATCGGTGTCTCTTTCGTTTGTAAAGACGATTGTGATATTTTTATCCGCCACATCGGTCAAAAAGATATCAACATAGGCATAATTTACGCTTGCAATATTATCGCCGGTTTGACAGCCTGCCAAAAAGATGGCGACAAGGAGTGTAAAAACTATTCTGTTTTTTTGCATTTTCAACTCCTTTTATATAGTTGAATTTGCCCCCTCGCGAAATTTCACTACCAATTTGCTGTTGTCGCGCCTATAATTTAGACGCAACTCTTAAAGGCTTTAAATGGTTGTCCGTAACTCCGTCGGCAAGCATTTTGCCCTATTGATAAGATAATACACCTATGTAGTTAATGAAATATTTAGATTTTTTAACTCTCCACCCAAGTTTTGGTAAATTTATCGGTATCTGTAAGCGCTCGTTTATTGAGAGCGGCGCGGGCGATGTTTAGCATTTGCGCTAAAGCGGTTTTGAAGTCGTCGTTAATAACGAGGTATCTGTACTCTTTTATATAAGCCATCTCCGTAGCAGCGTTTTTTAGCCTCTTTTCGATGACCTCTTGCGAATCGCTCTGCCTTAAAAGGAGCCTTGTTTTTAGATCCTCCCTGCTTTTTGTCGTCAAAAATACGGATGTTATATATCGGCTTAACTTCTCTCGTAAAAGCATATAGCCTTGCACATCGATATCCAAGATGACAAGTTTTCCGTCGTTTAGCAGCTTTTCGATCTGCCTTAGCGATGTGCCGTAAAAGTTACCGTGCACATTCGCCCACTCCAAAAAAGCCCCCTCGTCTATCTCTTTTTGAAAGCTTTCTTTATCGGTAAAGTAGTAATTTACCCCGTCGACTTCATCTTCTCTTTTTTGCCTTGTCGTCGTGGAGATGGAAAACGCCGCGTTTGGAATCTGCTTTAAAAGTTCCCGTATGAGAGAGCTCTTTCCCGCTCCGCTTGGTCCGGAGATGACTAAAAGTGCGCCAACGCCGCTCAATCTTTATCCTCAAAAGTTATCGTTATATTCATCTTTAATCCTTTCAATACATCGCGCAAAATCTGACTTTGCAGCACCCCTTGCACGCTATTTTGCACCACGCTTTGTATCTCGCTTTTTACCAGATCTTCGGCAGCTTTTGGCAAAAATCCGCTATCTTGGAGCGCCTTGCGCATATCTTTTTCGCTGATACTCTCAAACGGATTAGCCTTTGGCGTCTCTTGCGGAGATAGGTCAGTTTTTTGCTCAGTCGCGTAAGGTGGTAATTTGGCATCTTCGGAAGAGTTTTCATCCGCTTGCGGCGCTTTTATCAAGTCGTCAAACTCTTTTGCCAAATCCCCAAATCCGTCAAATTTCTTTGTCTCTTCTTCTATCGGCGCGGGCTCATCCGCCGGCAAATCCGCCTCTTGCGTCGGCGCCGCATCCATAATATCAAAATCAAAATCCACACTCTCATCCGCTTTTTCAGACTCTACAGCAGGTAACTCCGCTTCCGCCGCACTCTCTTGGACGCTATTTATGTCAAATGTAAATTCTTCGCTATTGGCGGCGCTATCTTCTATATTATTAGCGACACTCTCTTCGATTTGAATATCCTCGCTCTCTTGAATAGTCGGCGGCACGGGTTCCGATACGCTTTGAACATCCGCACTCTCTTGAATGACCGGCGGCAACGACTCTGATATGCTTTCCGCACCCTCTTGTATTGGCGCTGCGGTGGGAGCCGCGATCTCTTCTTGGATGTCGTTTGCCTCTTCTTGTGCACTCTCATCTGTCGAGTAGAGTTTGCCGATATCATCCGAGAGATTAAAAGATACATTATCGGCGCTGTCGGGCTCAATCTTTGGCGCGCTAAATGCCATATCGATAGGCTCTGTAGGCGCTGTCTCTTCGCTTACGCCAAAAATGGGCTCTTTTTTTTGCAAATCATCATAAAAGTTAAAATTGATAAAGCCGTTCTCCCCGTTTTGCTCCGGAATAGGAGCGGGTGTCTCCTCGGCTTCCACCCTGCTCTCTTCGGGCAACATAGCCACAAACTCTTCGGCTTGGGGGGTGATGAAGCGCTTCAGTTCGGGATTTTTTTTCAAGATAGATACGATAAAACTGATAAAGTCGGTGGGCAAGAAAGGCTTAGAGAGCGCGTATTGAAAGCCTATCGGGGTGGGCGCGTCTTGTTGTTTAAGATATATCAGTGATGGGGCGATACTTACCGCTAAAAGGTCGTCTATATGCGAGTGGTCGTACGAGTCGCTATCCACAATAACCGCTATAAAAGAGTCGAGCGGCAGGTCGTCATAGCCGTTCACCTCTTTGGTTTCGTGCCCTATGCGGTTTAGGCTCGCACTGACAAGCTTTGAAACTGCGGGATTTGTATTAACAAGTAAAAAGCGCATAATGCTTCCTTTGACTTTTCGATTGTGAATTGTATTATATTTTAAATTAGTCTTAGATTACTAAAGTGTTTTTAATTCCAAATTTTCAAGTTTATACGCCGCATCGCAACATTTTGCAAGGGCTAAATCGTGCGTTACTAAAAAAAGTATCGCGTCGTTGGCTTTGATATAATCAAAAAGAAGCTGCGTCACTTCGGCGGCGGTTGCGGCGTCGAGATTGCCTGTGGGTTCGTCCGCGAAGATGATTTTGGGCTTTTTTGATAACACTCTGGCGATGGAGACCCTCTGCTGTTGTCCGCCTGAAATATCGCCCGGCTTTTGTGCCAATATATGCGAAATGCCAAGTCTTTTTAAAAGTTCATCCTCTAAAGGAAGTCCCGTTAAGACGCTTGAGAGTTCTATATTTTCAAACGCGCTGAATCCCTTAAACAGAAAATGCGACTGAAAGATGATCCCCACATCATATCTTCGTATATCTATCAGTTCATTGGATGAGAGTTTATAGAGGCTCTTGTCGTCAAAATTTACTTCGCCGCCGTTTGGCTTCAAAAGCGTAGCGCAGATGTGCAAAAGCGTACTCTTACCGCTGCCGCTGACACCCGTTACCGACATAGACGATCTTGGGGCGAGTTCAAAAGAGATGTTGTTAAAAAGGGGATAATCAAACGAGTGGGAGAGATTTTTGACATTTAAAAGCATACTCTCTCCTCTTTAGTGGTCAAAAAGGCGGCAAAACCGCCCTTTCGTTTTTTTTAGTTAAGCTGTGCCGCTACTTCGGCAGCGAAATCGTCACTTTTTTTCTCTAATCCTTCGCCAAGTTCGAAGCGTACATATTTTGTAAGTTCTATCGTTCCGCCAAGCTCTTCGGCTCTTGCCTTTATGGCCTGCTCGATAGTTTTGCTGTCGTCCATCACATAAAACTGGCTCAAAAGCGCGTACTGCTGGTCAAGCTGCGTATTGTCCGCGATAAATCTCTCGATTTGACCCGGGATGATTCTATCCCAAATCTTTTCAGGCTTGCCTTGCGCTTTTAACTCCGCCTCAAGCTCTTTTTTGATGCCCTCAAGCACCGCGTCCGTTATCTCTACTTTGCTTCCGTAAAGAGGTATCTTCTTTTCGAGCTTTTTAAGGCGTCTACTCTCTTCGTTCTCTTTTTCGATGTTTGCCTTAAGCGCGACGAACTCTTTTTCCACAAAGTCAGGCGTCAACTCTTTATATGATAGGAAAACAGGCTTCATCGCCGCCGCGTGCATAGCGATATTTTTTAGCAGGTCAGCTGCTTTTTGCGTATCTACGCCGCTTATCTTCGCTTCCAAAAGCACGCCCACGCGAGCGTTTGAGTGGATATATCCGTTCACGATGCTATCAGCGGTCGCTTTTATCGTGACAAAACGGCGCACTACCAAATTTTCACCGATAGATGCTATCTGCGAATTTAAAAAATCGCTAAAATTCACACCATCTATGGAGCCCTTTTGAAGCTCTTCGACACTTGGGATATCGTTGTCTTGGATATGTTTTGTTATCTTTTTTGTCATATTGACAAATTTGTCATTTTTAGCGACAAAATCGGTCTCGGAGTTTATCTCGCTTATCGTAGCCTTGCTGTAATCAGCCGCCACTTCAACGCTTATCAACCCTTCGCTGGCAAGGCGGTCTGCTTTTTTAGCAGCCTTACCAAGCCCCTTTTCGCGCAAAAAATCAACCGCGGCGTCGATATCGCCATCCGTCTGCGTAAGGGCGTTTTTGCAATCCATCATACCCGCCCCGGTCATCTCTCTTAATTCTCTAATCAAATTTGAGGTTATCTCTGCCATTATTCTACCTCTTTTGGTTTTCTTGCTCTTTTTGGTTTTTCAACCGCTTCTGCTGTCTCTTCTGTCTCAGGCTTAGGCTCTTTTTTAGCTCTTGGCTTTTTTGGAGCCTCCGCTTCTACCGTTGTTTCTGCCGGTTGTTCGGGCGCTGTCTCAACTTCTACTTCGCCTAAAAACTCTTCGCCCAAATCTATATCCAACTCATCCTCGCCCAACGCCTCTTCCAACAGCGCCTCTTTCTCTTTTTGCGTTACGGTAACGCCCTCTGCGTCAGGATTATCCTGCGCTCTTAACTCTTTGCCCTCGTTTATCGCTTCGCACATCTCTTTGCAGAAAAGTTGAACGGAGCGGATAGCGTCGTCATTGCCCGGTATCGGGAAGTCAACAACATCAGGGTCGCAGTTCGTATCAAGCGGCGCAACTACGGGGATTTTGAGGCGGTTTGCCTCTGCTACGGCGATTCTCTCTTTTACCGTATCTATAACAAATAGCATATCAGGCGAGCTTTTGAGGTTTCTCAAACCGCCAAGATAGCTTAAAAGTTTCTCTTTTTTTCTGCGAAGCATTAACGCCTCTTTTTTTGTCAAAAGGTCAATCTGACCGTCTTTTTCCATCTCTTCTATGATTTCAAGTTTGTGAATTGATTGTCTTATCGTGTTAAAGTTTGTCATCATACCGCCAAGCCAACGATGGTTGACATACGGCATTCCGCAGCCCTCAGCAGCCTCTTTGATAGCCGCTACGGCTTGCTTTTTTGTGCCGACGAATAATATAGTCTTACCCTCTGCCGCCGCGTCACGAACGATGTTGTATGTGTATCTAAAGTATCTTAGTGTCTTTTGAAGGTCGATGATGTAGATGTTTTTTCTCTCGCCGAAGATGAATTTTTTCATCTTCGGGTTCCATCTTCTCGTTTGGTGCCCGAAGTGCACGCCGCATTCCAATAAATCTTTCATGGTTACCATGAGTTTCTCCTTGTTTTTGAGGCAAAGCCTCGTTTAGTTTGGTTTGTTCCTCCACACCCGTCAGCGCACGCGAACGCCCGCAACCTTTTCAAGAATTGGTGTGTGTGAGATTAGGGCGTAGATTTTACTGAAAGTTAGATAAAGGGGGGCTTAA
>JAISQB010000043.1 GCA_031274495.1 Campylobacteraceae bacterium
TATGAAGCGGCTCTTGTGCGCTACTTTGGAGGCAAATATTGCTCATAGCGTTGAGGTGGAGTCCACTTTCGTGCGTGCGCTTCCCAACTTTGCCATCGTGGGGCTTGCGCAGCAGTCTATACAAGAGTCTAAAGATAGGGTAAAGGCGGCTCTTGGGAGTATAAATTTTAGATTTCCATCGCAAAGAGTCACCGTCAATCTCGCCCCTTCCGATTTGCCGAAGTCCGGCAGCCATTTTGATTTGGGCGTCGCGCTTTTGGTGGCTTTGCAGAGGGAGAGGGTGAATTTTGAGGATTTTTACTGCTTCGGGGAGCTCGGACTTGGCGGCAGTGTCAAAAGTACGGTCTCTATTTTTCCTATCATTTTGTCTTTGAGTGTGCGCGTGAAAAATCTTCGCGTCTTGGTGCCAAAAGAGAGTTTGGAGCTCATCGCCTCGATACCAAATATCAGAGCTTACGGCGTGGAGAGTCTGCAAGAGGCGGTGGAATTTTTCCAAAACCGAGAGATTCGCGAGAGCAAGCTCGCCATAAATACACACGAAATATTCAAAAACAACATCACAATCGCCGGCAAAACTTACATCCCAAATGATGAATTTTCATCTGATTTTGCCGATATCAAGGGGCAAGCGCACGCGAAAGAGGCGATGATGATATGCGCGGCGGGGATGCACAATGTCCTTTTGGAGGGGAGTCCGGGCTGCGGCAAGAGTATGAGTATCAAGCGGCTTTTGTATATTATGCCGCCACTTGAAGTCGATGAGATAATGCAAAGCGCGGCAAATAGATCTCTTGGCGGCGAGGAGACTGCGTTTGTGAAGTTGCGTCCGTTCCGCGCCCCGCACCACACTTCATCGCGCCCGTCGATATTTGGCGGCGGCAGTTTGGGCGCGAAGATAGGCGAGGTAGCGCTTGCCCATCACGGCATTTTGTTTTTTGACGAATTCCCGCACTTTTCAAGGCAAGTGTTGGAGAGTTTAAGAGAGCCTTTGGAAGATGGGCACGTACTCATTTCGCGCGTAAATTCCAAAATCTGCTACGATACGAAATTTCTATTCGCCGCCGCGCAAAATCCCTGCCCGTGCGGCAATCTCTTTAGCTCCATCAAACCGTGCAAATGCTCAGAACTTGACATACAGCGCTACAAAGCGAAAATCTCCGCGCCGATTTTGGATAGGATAGACATCTATGTGCAGATGGACGAGAGCGGTGTCGGCGACATCTCCACGCTAAATTCTAAGGATATGTATGAACGCGTATTGGAAGCCTTCAAGCGGCAAAAAGAGCGCGGACAGCAAGATATGAACGGCAAAATGGACGACAAATCCATAGAGCAGTTTTGCGTCCTAAGCGACGAAGCGCAAGAGATCCTAAAAAACGCCGCCGCCCGTTTCGGACTATCGCATAGAAGCATCGGCAAACTAAAAAGAGTAGCGCGCACGGCAGCCGACTTAGAAGGCGCGGAGTTGATAGATAAGGTGCATATGTTGAAGGCTTTGAGCTTTAGGCAGAGATAGACAAAGTTTTCATCGCGTACTACCGTATGTGCGCGGGAAGTTTGTGTGTTATCGCCAATGCGTTGCATTGCAGAGTTTAGTGCAAATGTAAAAACAAAAGCAAGGCGAATCGTTGATGTCGTTGAGCTAAGAAAAGTTTCTAAGTGTAAAAACAAAAGTAGGGGCACCGCAAGATATTTAGAGCAAGTTTGCGCCGGCACGGTTTTACATCCAAACTACTTGCAGATATGTGAGCGTGGCGATAATGGTAAATTTGAACACAACGCGTTTATAAGTTTTTTTAGTGATAATGCCCCGCCGTAATTTTGAAGATAGCCCAAGTTTCCCCACTCTCTCCAAAAAATCCTAAATAGAAAAATTTAGGTAAAACTTCTTTTACAAAACCATAAGAACTATTTTAAATATTTGAATTTATCCGTATATAGCATCCATCTTTTCTTATTTTTTACCCAAAATATAGGCAAAAAAGGTATAAAAGTAATAATAATACAAAATTAGTATTATTAATATTAAATTAAACTGAAGTAAGTACAATGCCGCTTAGTAAATAATACTTTACTTTAACTGTTGTCTTGGGAGGGATATATGTCTAAAGTTTCAAAGATATCAACATTTGAACCGGCAGATGAAAGTTATGGTTTGGGCGCGGAGTTTAGCGGCGTTCATAGGAGGGGTGAGCTAAGGGGCATTATCAAAATCAACCAAAACAGCTGCGTAGGCTGTGATACCTGTACCTCTTTTTGTCCTACTGAAGCGATCGGGGGAACGCTTGGGATCGCTCATAGGATCGATGTCAATAGGTGTGTTAATTGTGGGCAGTGTCTTGTCAATTGCCCTTTTGGCGCTATTTCGCAGATGAGTTTTGCGGATATTGTGCTTGAAAAGTTAGACGACCCAAAGGCGTTTGTCGTGGCGCATCCTTCTCCGTCCGTTAGGGTCTCCATAGCCGAAGAGTTCGGCGGAAAGCCCGGGGATTTGACGATAAATCGGCTGTATAACGCTTTTGAGAAAGCAGGATTTCACAATTACGATGTCAATTTTGCCGCAGACCAGACGATACTGGAAGAGGGGACGGAGTTTATCAAAAAGGTGAAATACTGGATTTTGGGTGAGAGAGGCGAGGATTTGGAGCATATCGCTCACCATCCGTTCCCGCACTTTACGAGCTGTTGTCCCGCGTGGGTCAAAAACGCCGAAACATTCCATACCAACTTGCTTCCGCACATATCCGGAGCCAAATCGCCGATACAGATGGGCGGCGCGCTTGCTAAAACTTGGGCGGCGGAGTTTGTCTGGAGGGTTGACCCAAGAGATATCTTTATGGTCGCGGTCACTCCGTGTACGGCTAAAATATTTGAAGCCAGCAGACCGGAGTTTAACTCAGCCTATGAATACCTGCTTGAAAACAGAAAAATACCAAACAACACTAAAAGTTTTCAAGATATCGACGCGGTTTTGACGGCGAGGGACGCGGCGGAGATATTTAGAAGAAAAGGGATCAATCCGCTTTTGCTTTCCGATGAGAGGCAGAGTGAGACGATGAACGTCTACACAGGCGCCGCGACGATATTCGGCAATAGCGGCGGCGTTATGGAGGCGGCTTTGCGGACGGCGTATTTTATACTTTCGGGACAAGAGTTATCCAATCCCGATATCATCGTCGTTAGAGGACACGAGAAAGATATCGTGGAAGCTACGATACCCATACCGCTGAAAGATTACGGCGGGAAAATCATAGATGTGAAGATAGCCGTCGTCAACGGAGCCTCGAGAAATATAAAAGAGATAGTCAAGAGATTGGTAAACAATGAAAATAGGTATCACTTCGTAGAGGTGATGAACTGTCCGGGCGGATGTGTCAACGGCGGAGGGCAGCCGGTAAGAACAATGGGCACCTCTTGGCTGCATCCGCTTTTGCCTTTACCGCTTAGAGCATAAGGAGAGATGATGAGTTATTACATAGAAAAACCGGTCGGCAAACTTATATCGCGTCGTGATTTTTTAAAAATTGCCGGCGTTGGGGTGTCTGCTATCGCTATTAGCGGATATGCTATAACGGATATAGTAGAACAGCGAAAGTCGTATATAAGGCTAAGACAAGACGGGCTGTATAGAGATGACAAGAGGCTGCAAAAAGCAAAACTAACAAGTTCCCACGAAAATCCAAGCGTGCTTAAGGTGTACAAAGATATGAATACGCAGCCGATGGGCGAAGTCGCGGAAAAATTGCTGCATACCAAAACTTATGTTGATAGGACCAATCTTGTATTAGAAGGAGCAAATAATGTGTGAAGATAGGGTGTTAAAATTTCCGACTTCGGAAAAGGTGTTTCATAATATCAATATGCTCTCTTGGTTTATCTTGGCGGTAAGCGGAGTGGCTGTGTATTTTAAACTTGTCGGTGAGAGTGGGGCATCTTTGCTGATGGATATACATATCATCGCCGCGGTTATCTCTACGGTCAATTTTTTTGGGTTTGCGATTATCAACGCCGATCGCTTTATTTTGTTGCTAAAAAATTTGACGACTTGGGATAGGGACACATTGGCGTGGTTTAAAAATCTGGGCGGTTATCCAAGAAAACTATTTGGCATCAACTTTGGTCCTGTGGAAGTTGCCCCGCAAGGCAAATTTAACGCCGGACAAAAGGCGCTCTATCCGCTGCTCATTTTTATGATTTTCGCACTCATAGTATCCGGCTGGCTTTTGTACGCTTTCACTCCAGCGCTTGGAAAACAGAGCGTGGTTTATATTTTTAACTTTCATATATGGGGGTCTATCGTAGCGACTGTATTGGTGGTGTTCGGACACGCTACGATGGCGTTTTTAAATAAAGAGGAGTTAAAAGCTATGTTTCGCTTTGGGGCGGGAGATATACCGTTGGAGGATGCGAAGCTGCACTCCCCAAAATGGGTAGAGAATGATTTGATGAAAGTTGAAGAGTAGGCAAAAGCTATAAAAAAGGAGGCAATTTATGTCTTGGGCAAAAGAGAGATTGAAAAAAATTAAAGAGTGGGAAGAGTCTTGCGAATATGATGATTTTATCGACGACGACGCTATCCGTAGCTTCTTAAAGCAGACAGAACAACCGTCTGAAAAAAGCGTGCTTGATGTGATAGAGAAGGCAAAAACTAACGCCCTCAAAGGCGTTATGCTCTCACCTTTGGAGACCGCCACTCTTTTAAATACAACCGACAAAGCGTTGTGGGAAGAGATTTTCAAAGCGGCGGCGTATATCAAAGAGGAGGTGTACGGCAACAGAATCGTCCTATTTTCCCCCATCTATATCTCAAATCCGTGCGTGAATAATTGCAGTTATTGCGGCTTTAAGTCATCCAACAGAGCCACCGTAAAAATTACACTTGACGATGAGAATTTGGAGCGCGAGATAGGTGCGCTTTTGAACGCGGGACAAAAACGCCTCATAGCCGTTTACGGCGAACACCCCAAAAGTGATAGCACCTATATCGCCAAAACGGTAAGAACGATATACGGCGTAAAAAAAGATAAAGGCGAGATAAGAAGGGTCAATATCAACGCCGCCCCGATGTTTGAAGAGGAGTATCGGGAGATAAAAATGGAGGGCATAGGCACATATCAAGTTTTTCAAGAGACATATCATAAAGAGACTTATGAAAAAGTGCACCCCAAAGGAACGCTAAAGGGCGAATATAAATGGCGCCTATTTGCTCTCCATAGGGCATTAAAGGCGGGGCTGGATGATGTCGCGGTGGGAGTTTTGTTTGGATTGTATGACTGGAGATATGAAGTTTTGGCGATGCTTCATCACGCGATGAATCTTGAAAAGGTATTTAATATAGGTCCGCACACGATGTCGTTTCCGCGCATCAAACTTACATCAAGCACGCAAGATAGTTCGCCATACGCTGTTAGCGATGAAGATATAGTAAAGATAGCGGCTGTTATCCGTCTGATGTGTCCGTTTACGGGTACGATTTTGACGGCGAGAGAGGAGCCGCATTTGAGAGATGAGATGATTAAAAAGTGCGGTATTTCGCAAACCGATGCGGGGACAAATATAGGCGTTGGCGCATATGCCAAAAAACAGCAGGGCAACGACCTGCCAAAACAGCAATTCGCGATAGGCGACCACAGAGATATAGACGCTTTTATATTGAGTCTTATCAAGGAGGGCAGGCTGCCATCTTTTTGTACATCTTGCTATAGAGAGGGGCGCACGGGGTGCAATTTTATGCCTTTGGCAAAACACGCGACTATCAAATATCTATGCATCCCAAACGGTATTTTGACATTTAAAGAGTATATCAGAGATTACGCTTCCAAAGATGTCAAAGAGATAGGAGAGAGGGTCATCATACCAAAGTATATGGATATGCTGCACGAAAATCTTCCCCAAGTTGCCGCGGTAGTCGAAAAGATGATGGCAGGCTTGGAGAGCGGCAAGAATGATTGCCATATATAACTATTTGGCGTAAAAAAAGATGGACATTATCCAAAAGGCGTTTTTGAGGCGCGCTTTGAGCGTTGAGGAGATAGAGGCTGTTTTATCTACCGACCGATATGATGAAGCGCTGTTTAAAGCGGCGGATTTGACAAGGCAGAGATATGTCAAAAGAGATGTTCATCTAAAAGGGTTGCTGGAGTTTTCAAATGTCTGCTTGAGAACTTGTCACTATTGCGGGCTTAGAAGGGAGAACGACGGACTTAAGCGCTATAGCTTATCGCCGGATGAGATTGTAGGCTTGGCAAAAAAAGCCGCAACTTACGGCTATAGAACTATCGTATTGCAATCCGGAGAAAACAGAGAGTATAGCGTCGGCGATTTTTGTAAAGTCATAGAGAACATAAGAGCGTTAAATCTCTCCGTCACTCTCAGTATTGGTGAAAAGAGTGAAAACGAATACAGAGCGTACAAAGAGGCTGGAGCAAATCGTTATCTTTTGAGGATAGAGACAACCGACAAGCCGCTGTATAAAGCTCTTCATCCATCTATGAGTTACGAGAGAAGGGTAAAGTGTCTGAAAATACTAAAAAAATTGGGATACGAAACGGGCAGCGGCTCTTTGGTGGGTTTGCCGCATCAAACAGCCGCTTCAATCGCCGAGGATATACTATTTTTTCAGGAAAATGATTTTGATATGATAGGGATAGGTCCGTTTATACCGTGCGAAAATACCCCCTTAAGCGCGGCACAAGGGGGAAGTTTTGATATGGCGCTCAAAGTGATGGCGCTTGTAAGGGTGCTTATGCCCACGATAAATATTCCCGCTACGACAGCTATGGAGACGCTGCGTCCAAATGGGAGAATTTTGGCGCTGCAAAATGGGGCAAATGTCGTGATGCCGGTGATAACGGAGGGGGAGTACCGCGCGCTTTATCGTCTGTATCCGGGCAAAGTTTGCGTAGGCGATACACCATCACACTGCAGGGGTTGCATTTCAGGCAAGATCCGCTCTATCAACCGAGACATATCCGTGACCAACGGCGACAGCGAAAGATTTATAATCAGAAAAGAGATAAGGAGGGCTGTATGATAAATACGCCAAAAGGGTTGAGGCTTCATATAGGAATTTTTGGCAGACGCAATGTCGGAAAGTCATCTCTTGCCAATCTCATAACAAATCAAACGATATCTATCGTTTCAAATATAGCCGGCACGACTACCGATCCAGTGGAAAAGGCGATGGAGATTTACCCTTTGGGGGCTGTCGTATTGATAGATACCGCCGGTATCGACGATGAGGGGAGTTTGGGAAAGCGAAGGGTCGAGAGAACCAAAAAAGTTATAGACAAAACCGATATAGCTATTATCGTAACCGAGTCCAATCGGTGGGGAGAGTTTGAGGAGGAGCTGCTGAAGATTTTTGAAAGCAAAGCGACCCCTTTTATGGTCGTTTGCAATAAGATTGATATAGATGAGCCCTCTTTGGATTTTGTAAAAATGCTCCGCGCCAAATCTCCTTGTTTTTTAGCGATGAGTGCGAAAGAGGCGCACCATAGAGAGCTTTTCTTTGAAAAGATACAAGAGATAGTTCCGCAAAGCTGGATAAAATCCCCCACCCTTCTTGGTGATCTTGTCGGTAGCGGGGATATCGTCATCTTAGTCACGCCCATCGATATACAAGCTCCAAAAGGCAGGATGATTTTGCCGCAGGTTCAAGCGCTTAGGGATACGCTTGATAAGGACGCGATTTGTATATTTGTCAAAGAGGATGAGCTTGTCAATATTTTTGCTACGCTAAACAAAAAGCCGAAGCTGGTTGTGTGTGATTCGCAGTGCGTCTTGTCAACCGTAAAAAATACGCCAAAAGATGTGATGCTTACGACCTTTTCTATCCTTATGGCAAAACTAAAAGGGGATCTATCAGCGCTCGTAAACGGAGCCGCCGTCATCAACACCCTTAAAAACGGTGACAAGATACTCATAGCCGAAGCTTGCACACACCACGAACTAAAAGGCGATATAGGCAGGGAAAAAATCCCAAATTGGCTTACCGAATACACAAAAGCCAACTTGCAGATAAGCCATTGCAATGGCAGGGACTACCCCGACAATGTGGGCGAATATCGATTGATTATCCATTGCGGAGGCTGCGTTATCAACGGTCAAGAGATGCTCTCCCGCATAGATAAAGCGCAAAACGCAAATGTGCCGATAACAAATTACGGCGTCGCGATTTCGCTTTTGCAAGGAGTCTTAGAACGCGCGATAGAGCCGCATAAGTTATAATTTGGTGTATTAATAGTGACAATTTGCCAAAAGCACCGGCTATTGCAAAAGTCAAGCAGGCGAACCCCCGTCGTTGGCTTTTAAAAGCTCGGGGCGGATTAATGCAGTTTGGCTGTATGTGTGAGAACGAAAGTAACGGTAAAGTACAAAGTGGAGACGGCTTTAGACGGTTTGGCTGTGCGTGTGCAAGAACGCAAGTCAGCAATCCACGCTACTTTACCTTCTCCAGCAACTCGCTTTCAAAAATGGCGGCGGGCGAGATGACGGTTTCGTTTAGCGGTATATTATCGCCGAAGCGCTCTTTTAGTTTTGCTTTTACTGCCTTGCTGCTCAGGTCAAAATCGCCCAGTTTTTGCAGTTTGCCGACTTTGATGTTGGCACCTTGCTCGTATACTTTCCATACGAACTCCGAGCAGTATATTTTATCGTCGCTCCACTCAAATGTGAGGTCGTAATCTTTGCCAAGATATGAGGCGGCGATTTTTTTCATTTTTGAGAGGGTTTTGGCGCTAAGTTGGTCGTTTTTTAGCCTTAAAGCTACGAATTTTCCGTCTTTTCCTCTTTTTATCCACTCGTTAAGCGGTGTCTTTTTCACGGGTTGTACCGCTTCAAAAACATAGTACTCCCCCGCCTCTTTGAAGACAATCCCGACGTGTGAATATTTTGATTTTGTGGCAAGCTGTATCGCTTTGCTTTGCGATGAGAGCGAGGTTTGGAACACGATATCGCCATCGGATAGGGCGAACATATCGGACAAAAGCGTTAGAAGCGCAAATATAATCTTTTTCATCTTGACCATTCTATCTAAAGTAGGTTAAAACCGCTGTGGCAAACTTCAAAAATAGATTAAATTTTCCCATTTAATAATACTAAAATAAAAAACATATTATCATTGCACACTTTATTTTGATTTTTCACATTGAGAGGAGAAAAGATGAGGAAAAAAGTTTTAGTTTTGGCAATTTTTGCCATATTCGCCACAGCGCTAAGCGCACACGAATTTTTTGTCGTTCCCCGCGAAGTTAAGGATTACAAAGCGGGCGATACCGTAGCGATAGATGTCCTATCCACTCACCATTTTGTGGCGGGCGAAGAGATAGAGGAGCCCGCATCTGTAAACTCGGTCTATGTTTTGCAAGACGGCAAAAAGACACCGCTTACACTGAAGGCAAATCAAGAGAGACTCTTGTACGAGACATCGTGGAAAGCCAAAAGCAACTCCCCGGCGATTATAGTAGGCGAGCGTGTCGGTGGTTTTTACTGCTTGACGACGGAGGGGTATTATGACGGTACGAAAAAAGAGTGCGAAGCAGCCGGCGTGACCATCACGAAAGCTATCTATTTTAGCAAACTCTCCAAAACTTATCTCAACCCAAACTCTAAAGACAAGAGTTTTAAAGAGCCGTTGGGGCAGATTTTCGAGATAGTGCCGCTCACAAATCCGGCGGATATCACGGTAGGCAAAAGCGGTAAATTTCAAGTTTTGTATAGCGGGAAGCCATTCGGGGATGCTGAGATTTTCGCTACATACGATACATTTGACCCAAAAACAGCAAGCGCTTACGCCAAGAAGAGCAAGACCGACAAAAACGGTGTCGTGAGTTTTGATTTTGACCATAAGGGACTTTGGTTCGTTAGGGTTAATTATCACAAAGCCTCTACCAAGCCCGATGTTGATGAGGATGATATAAACGCGATAGTGGTATTTAGAGTCAAATGATAAAGGGGTATTTACGAGGTGTGGTTGCCGTTGCGATAGTCTTTTTGTTACCGACTTTTGCCGCGGCGCACGGGGTGGAAGTGTCGGAAGTGCACCCAAGCAGCCTAAAAACCGTCCGCTTCACCTATAGCACAAACGACCCTATGGCATACGCCAAAATCAAAGTCTACCCGCCCTCCAACTCCAAAGTCGAGGCGATAAAAAGCTTCACCGACAGGAACGGATATTTCGCGTTTTTGCCGGATGAAGAGGGCGAATGGAAGATAGAGGCGGCGGATGGTATGGGGCATAGGGGCGAGATAAGCGTAAATGCCGCCGCGCAAAATATTGTCGAAACTTCAAATACTGCCGCCGCGCCAGTGTGGCTTCGTTTCGTTTTGGGGTTAAGTCTGCTTTTTAATACTTTTCTGTTTTTCACTCTTTTTAAAAGAGGCAAGAGGCAAAATTCTTAGATTTAGGGATTTTGCCCCCTTGTATTTCAAAATTTCCATATGATTTTGGTATAATCTCTCATCTTTAAGCCAAAGGGTGTCAAAGTGCAGAAGATTTTCGCAGACAGTTCCGTATTGGACGAGCGCGCGCGCCAAAAATTTTTACTAAGCAGTGAGATTTTGATGGAAAACGCCGCGCGGGGTTTGGCAGATTTTATCAAGGCAAAAGCCGCTAAGGGCGCTCATATACTCTTTCTTTGCGGCGGCGGCAATAACGCGGCGGACGGCTTCGCGGCGGCAAGGATGTTGGACGGGGGTTATCGCGTTAGCGTTTTAATGCTCGCCCAGCCAAAATCGCCCTTAGCAAAACTTCAATTTCAAAGACTTTTTGCCCTAAATGTGAACATAGTAACATCGCTTCCAAAAGATGCCGACATCATCGTGGATGCCATTTTGGGCAGCGGACAGAGCGGTGAATTGGACGAAAAACTGCACGCTTTGTTGGAAAAAGTAAACGCCCAAAAAGGGCTAAAAATCGCCTGCGATATGAGTACGGGGATATGCTCCAAAACGCCTTTTATCGCCGACTTTACGCTTACGATGGGGGCGTTAAAGTCCGTGCTTTATGAGGATTTTGCGAAAGACTGCGTGGGGGAAATTATCTGCTGCGATTTGGGGCTGGATAGAAGCCGTTTTGAAGATGAGAGCGATATGTTTTTGTTGGAAAGCAGCGACTTGAAACTGCCTTTAAGAGAGCATAAAAATACTAACAAAGGCGACTTCGGACATCTTGTAGTTGTTAGCGGTGAGAAAGCTGGAGCTTCGGTATTGTCGGGGCTAACGGCTCTAAGTTTTGGCGCGGGGCTTGTTAGTTTGTTAGTAAAAGAGAAAATCTTTGAGTTTAACCCCTCTTTAATGCAGACGCACTCTATGCCGCCAAAAGCCACAGCGGTGGTTGCCGGAATGGGGCTTGGCGGAAGAGAGATAGCGCCCTCTTGGTTTGAAAACCTGCCATCTGTCATAGACGCCGATTTGTGCTACGACGCAAGACTCAAAGAGTGGGACAATCCAAAATGCGTCGTAACGCCGCACCCAAAAGAGTTTGCGAGCCTATTAGAGATATTTGGCTTTGGCAAGGTTGATGTGCAAGAGATACAGCAAAAGAGGTTTTTTTATGCTTGTGAATTTTCGCGCAAATTCAAAGGTGTCTTGGTCTTAAAAGGCGCTAACACGATAGTCGCGCAAAATGGCGTTTTATATGTATGCGCGCTTGGTTCGCAAGCTTTAGCAAAAGGCGGCAGCGGCGATGTTTTGGCAGGGCTCATAGGATCCTTGCTTGCTCAAAATTATACCCCTTTGGATGCCGCGATTAACGGTGTGTTAGCTCACGCGTTAGCGGCTTTAAAACTTCAAAACAACAATTACGCGCTCACTCCCGAAGAGTTGATAGAGAGCATAAAGCGCTTATAAAATTTCGTACTAATTTAATAAGGAAGATATGGATGACAAAAAAAATTGCAGTGTTATTTAGCGGTTCGGGGACGAATCTTGAAAATCTGTTTTTGAAACTACACAACAAAACGTTTAACGGCACAAAGATTGAGATAGCCCTCACTATCTGCAACAAAGAGGGCGCGGCGGGTATAGATAAATCCCGTAAATACGGCGTAAACCCCGTGATATTAAAACATAGCGACTATCCCCAAAGGGAGGAGTTTGATAAAAAGTTGACGGAGATTATAAAGGCTGCGAATGTTGATCTGTGCGTTTTGGCGGGATTTATGCGGATTTTGACGCCGTACTTTACGCAAAATGTAAAAGCGATAAATATCCACCCATCGCTCCTACCGCTCTTCAAAGGCTCCGACGCCGTGCATAAAAGCTACGCCGCAAACACAAAAGAGGCTGGGGCAAGTGTCCATTTTGTAAATGAAGAGTTAGACGGCGGGGAGCTGATCTTGCAAAAAAG
>JAISQB010000003.1 GCA_031274495.1 Campylobacteraceae bacterium
AAAGCCTTGAATGCGGTGACAGAGGCTTTAAAAGCTTCGTGTCGTTTCAAACAAGGACGAAATTATACATTCGCAATGCTTAAGAGGGGCTGATAATTTTTGGGGGATTGGAAAAAAATATTTGGGCTTCCAACCATATATATGTGCATCAAAAAAAATGAATTTTATGCCCTATAAATTCAAAAAATAACTCTGCAATTTTTTAAAAAGGCACCACTTGCACAAAACCGGTTTCGGGTTCGATTGTTATATTTATACTTTTTCCGGAATTATCCGTGAGCATTATATTGCACCGCTTGTACATCATGTGCGTAGTATCGTAAGGACCTTTTAAGGTGCTAATGTCGCCCTTAAGCGGTCTGCCGACATAATCGAACGCAAGTCTTTTGCTGTTTTTAGGAGGGACGCCATTTGAGCAGGCACTACTAAACGCCACATCAACGATACCATACTCTTTGCCTAAATTCATCTGCGGAGTAGCTTCAAGGTCTCCTGCAGCGATGGCAGATGTACCTCCCGTCAATCTTTTGCTTAGATCCATAGGATTTCTTGCTATTTCGTACCACTGAGGGTCTCCCGAATGTCCGGCTGATGTGTCGGAATATATGACATAACTCCAATAACGCTTTGTGTCGCCTTTTACAACGGTAACATCCATAAATTGTATCTGCCACCGCTCTTTAAACCACTCGGAATTGTTGGGGTCAAATCTATCGTCTATCATAGCCAAATGTTGAGTATATCTTATGTGAGAAGCAACTTGATCCGCGGCTTCGCGTAGGCGGCTGCCTCGTGAACTTGGCGTGAGTATGGCTGCCAGTATACCGATGACGACAAGGATAAATATAAACTCCACCAGAGTGAAGGCTCTATTGTTTGACATGGTACCTTTTATATTTTATTTATATTTGGAAAGTAATTTTATAGCGTTTTTTATTAATAAAAAGAAATTATTTTGAAAAGATTTGTATAGCGATTTTTACTAAAAGGGTAGTACTTGAGCGAAGCCTGTTTCGGGCTGGATAGTTATATTTGCACTTCTTCCGCTGTTATCTGTGAGCGTTATCGTGCATAAATGAGGCGTAGTGCTTGTGATTAAGTTTGTGGTGGTATACGGCCGTCCATAATCTTTCGGATCGCTTTGCATTGGTCTTCCAATGTAGTCAAATACTATCCTTCTATTGCCCGCTCCACAATTGTTATTAAATGTGACGCCGGTGGCGCCGATTATGCCGTATGTTTTGCCGAGATTTAAATCCTGCGTAGCATTATCGGCAGTTGCACCCGTTAAGCGTTGCGAAGGATTTTGCGGATTTTTCGCGATTTCCGTTGATTGAGGATTTCCATCCATGTCGTCATCGGAAAAAATAGTATAGTACCAATTAACACCCTCTTGCTCAAACAAAATCTGCCATCTCTTTTTGAACCAAACATCATCACCCGGACTAAATTTATCATCCATCATCGCCAAATGTTGAGTATATCTTATATGTGAGACCACTTGATCCGCAGCTTCGCGCAAACGGTTATCACGCGAACTTGGCACAAGTATGGATGCCAGTATGCCGACGACGACAAGGATGAATATAAACTCTACCAAAGTAAATGCGTGTTTTAAATTTTTCATAAGGCATATTATAACACAAAAAATAGTTTTTAGCGCATTTTTTCACGCTCCAGCGCGCCTGCATACTTAGGCAAAGCTTATCTATAAAAACTTCGCCCCCTACTCCACCGTCACGCTTTTTGCGAGGTTGCGGGGCATATCTACATCGTTTCCGAGTCGTACGGCTATCTCGAGGGCTAAGAGTTGTACGATTATCATCATCTCAAAAAACTCATTCATCGCGTGGGAGCTGTTTTTGGTCTTTATGAAATCATCCGCGAGGTCGAAGTTTTCGGGGCTTATGACGAGTATGGTGGCATCGCGGGCGCTGAGCTCTTCTATGTTGCTTTTTGTTTTGTCGTAGAGCGTGGTTTTGGGGAGCAGCGCTACTGTGAATAGCTTGCTGTCTACCAAAGCTATAGGTCCGTGTTTCATCTCTCCGGCGGGGTAACCCTCGGCGTGTAGGTAGCTTATCTCTTTTAGTTTCAAAGCGCCTTCAAGGGCGAGCGGATAGAAGATATCGCGTCCGATGAAGAAAAATCCGTGTCCGTGGAGATATCTTTTGGATAGTCTTTTTAGCTTTTCGTGGGTCTCATCGTATACTTTCAAGGATGATGGTATTTTTAAGAGCGTGTCTATCTCGTCTCTTAGGCTTTTTTTGTCTATCGCGCCCCTCTTTTGGGCTATAAATATCGACAAAAGCCAAAGCGTGGCTACCTGTGTCGCGAAAGCTTTCGTGCTGGCGACCCCTTTTTCTATGCCCGCTCTCGTTAAAAGCGTCGTATCGGCGAGTCTTACGATGGAGGAGTTGTCCACATTACAGATGGCTAGCGTTTTTAAGCCGCTGTTTTTGGCTATCTTTAAAGCTTCTAATGTATCTGCCGTTTCGCCGCTTTGGCTGATGACTATAAAGAGTGTGTCTTTTAGTAAAAGCGGCTCTTTGTAGCGAAATTCGCTGGCTATGACGATATCCGTTCTTATCTTGGCAAGTCTCTCAAAAAGATACCCCGCAACAAGCCCCGCGTGGTAACTCGTCCCGCACGCGCAAATTTTCACGGCGTTGATCCCATCAAGCAAGTTTGATGGCAGCTCGTCAAGCACTATCTCATCGCTTTTGATACGCCCCATCAGCGTTTCGCCCAAGACCCTTGACTGCTCATATATCTCTTTTTCCATAAAAAAGCGATACCCCTCTTTTTGCGCGAAAGATTTATCTTGCGTCAAGTCTTTAAAAGTAGCGTACGCCTCCTTTTTTTGGCTAAAAAGCTGCAAAGCGTCCTCTTTTAACACGCCGTATTGCCCATCTTCCAAGTAGCACACCTCATCAGCCAGCCCTATCAAAGGGGCGTCGGATGAGCCAAAAAACATCTCTTTTTTGCTATTTCTTCCGATGATAAGCGGCACGGCATTTTTGGCGAAAAATATACTATCGGGTGCAGCAGTAGTGATAAGTAAAACGGCATACGCCCCGTGCAGTGACAATATAGTATTTTCAAAAGCCTCAAACGGACTCTTCGCCTCTTTTAAGTTGTATTCAAAAAGATGTACGATGACTTCGGTATCCGTCTGACTTAAAAACATAACTCCCTCGGATATCAACATATCTTTTATCTCGCGGTAATTTTCTATGATACCGTTATGCACTACATACGAATACTTCCCAAAATGCGGATGCGCGTTTGTCTCCGTCGGTTTGCCGTGAGTCGCCCATCTCGTGTGTCCGATACCGATACCCATACCGCAAGATGAGAAATTTTTGGTCTTCTCTTCTAAATTCGAGAGTTTGCCCGTCGCTTTGAAAGCCTCTATCTTAGCCTCTTTCATCACGGCAATGCCCGCCGAGTCGTAGCCTCTGTATTCCAGCTCACGAAGCCCGCCAAGCAGCAGTCCCCTCTTCTCTTCTTTACCTATATATCCGACTATTCCGCACATATCTATTCCTATCTTTATTTTTTAGTAGAGCAATTCTATAACTTTTTTGGCATTATCGCAAACTTTATCATCTTTTTCTATCAAAAAAAGATTTCGCGCGCGCTGTTTTATCGTCTGTATCTTCGCACTTGCTATATCTATCCCGTATTCGTCAAATAGCGAGATGATATACGCCATAAGTCCTTGCTGGTCTTTGGCGTTTAGCGTGATTTTGGCTAAACTTTTTGAGTGGTTTAGGTCGAGATTTATCTCGTTTTTTAGTATCAGCGGCTTTTTTATATGCGCCGTTTTGCCCTCCAAAAACGACTCTTCTATCAAAAACTTTATGCGCGCAAGGTCGTCCTCTTCAGCTTTTTTGTTGAACTCTATCTTAAAATACTTCACGCCGTCAAAGAGCTTAAATATATCCATCTGCGCCAGATCAAACACTACAAGTTTGCCCAACAAAAAGCCGACATTGAAGTTGATATTTTTAAATACATTGATACAGAGGTGGTTATCATTTTCTATCGTATATGAGAACCCTTTCACATCCTGCGCCCTCTTTGCCAGCTCTACTATTCTTTGCGGGGGGTATTTGAAAAAGAGCAGATTTGACGAGCTTGAGAGTATCTTTCTTTTCAGAGTGGAGCTAAGCGCGGCGAACTCTTCACTCTTTTGTAAAATCTCCTCTTTTTTGAGCCGTCTTGCCGTCTCATCAAGAAGCGCCTCTTGAGAAAATGAGCTCGCCGCCAGCTCGTAAAGCTCCCTTAAAAACCTCGCGTTAAACCTCGAAAACGCCTTCTCCCCCACCGCGTTCACATCGCAGTAAGTCAACACATACAAAAGCTGCAACGCCCGCAAAGAGCGCAGTTTTGAGGCGAACGATAAGATCACATTTTCATTATATATATCTTCCCTGCTTGCTACATTATTCATAAGAGTGTGGTGGCGTATCAATAGTTCGCCCATATTTATCTGCTCTTCGTTAAACGACAACTTTTGCGCGTAGGCTTTAAATATCTTCGCCCCAAGCTTGCTGTGGTCTGTATTTTTACCCTTGCCCACATCGTGCAAAAGCACCGTCAATCGCAGCATCATCCTGCCGTTTTCACAGATATCGTCATACAAGGCTTTGACAAAAGTGTCTTTGATATTCTCCAAAAAATAGAGCGTTTTAAGCGAGTGGATATCCACAGGATACATATGGTAGCCGTCAAATTGCGGGAGATTTATCGTGTGCGACATCGGCTTGATGAGGCACTTTAAAAGGTTGGATTTATAAAGGGCGTAGAGCATTTGGTTGAGATATTTTCGCTCGAAAAACTGCCTAAAGAGCGCGTATATCTCTTTGGAGTTATGCGGCGGCACGCTTGTGTATTTGAGCCAATTTATCACGGATATATCGTACTTCATCGGCTTATCTTCAAGCGAGAGCAAGATCTTCAGCACATTTTTAAGCGTCGTCTTTTTCCTGTGAAAAGATGTATAAAGCTTACCCTCATACAGATAAAACCCCTCCCCGATATAGGCGTTTTTTGCCCTTGTGACATTTGCCTTATCAAAGAAAATGGGCGCAGTTAGCCGCCTGATAAAAATCTGCGAAGTGGTCTTTAGTACCCACAAACTCTGCAATGTCTTTTGCGTCACCTGCACTTCGGCTCTTTTTGCTTTCGTGTTTTTGAAGCCAAGCTTTGAAGCTACGCTTGGGATTAAGTCAAGATTTAAAATATCCTGCTTTTTCCCCGCGCTCAAATGCAAAGCGCTTCTTGCGCGAAACAAAAACTCCAGCGAACTTCTAAACTCCCGAAACTCCTCTTCGTTAAGGTATTTTGGCACAAGGTCGTTGAGCCTGCCCGCCCCCATCATCACGTGCGCTATCCAAAAAAGCGTATTGGCGTCCCTAAGTCCCCCAACGCCGTCTTTGATATTTGGCTCCATATTTAGGGGAAATTTCACACCGCGCTCGGCGTAAGCCTCCAACTTTTTGGAGATAAACTCTTTTTGATTATACTTTCTGATGCGCAAAAGTTCGCCTTGTATCTGCGTCCACAGGTACTTCGACCCACACAAAAAGCGCGACTCCAACATAGCCGTCTTTATCGTAATGTCTTTATTGCTCGCCTCGTAAAGCTCCGATATCTCGTGCGTTCTATGCCCCAGCTTCATCCCGCAGTCCCACGCCAGATGC
The DNA here is from genome assembly GCA_031274495.1 of Campylobacteraceae bacterium. Taxonomy (GTDB): domain Bacteria; phylum Campylobacterota; class Campylobacteria; order Campylobacterales; family Campylobacteraceae; genus JAIRKW01. Next base: position 5,709 of record JAISQB010000003.1, read on the forward strand.
AAGATGGATTTGATGATGGGCTCTATATTGTAGCCGTCTATCTTTTTGTAGACTATCATCAAGTCTATATCCGAGTAGACGCAAAGCTCCTCTCTGCCGTAACTTCCAAGCGCAGTGAGCGTGATAGGCAGCGTGTTGTAAAGCGGCACATACTCTTTGAAAAACTGGCGCAGGGTGTATTTGTATATCACACCGATAAGATAATCGATATGCTTGGTATGCTTGACTAAAAAGTCCTTGCCCTGATTTTGCGTAAATATCTCATCAAGCGAGTTTAGGTACTCTTTGATATGATTTTTGATGAGCTTTGATATCTCAAAATCGCTCTTTTGCTGCTCTATGTACTCTTCTATCTCAAATTCTAAATTTTTCATCGTTAAACCAATTGATTATAAATGCGCTATTTTACCAAAAGTTAAGCCCTTTGGCGCCGCTTTTTTGGAATTATTACAAAAGAGTTTTACCCCAAAGCCAATCCACCGCCCTTTGCTGTTTTATGCGCGTTGGTTGTCTCATCATCATAGCTGCGCGCTTGCCATTCGTAAATCGCGAAAGGTACGGAACGGGATAAATCATCGTATATTTTTTTGGAGGCGGTTTGTTTTGATTGTAACACATCGGGCGGTTATGAAAATCGTCTCTTTTAAGTGAGATATTTTTACTTTTTTATTACTCCCGCGCATGGGGTCTTCAAAATTTTTGATTTTTTTAAAAAAATATTTTACAAAAATAAAAGCGTTATGACTATTTTAGGATAACGAAGGCGAAAATACGCTCATATCGTTATTTCATTACATACAAGAACCCAAAAAAATGCTTCTATTTTCCTCGTCATCAAAAAATTTTTAAAAAAATATAATGAAAAACACATTTTCATCACTCCAACGGCACGGTTTTTGCAAGAGATGTATTGAGTTGTATATGGCTATCAATCGTCGGCAACTTGAGTTCTTTTACATCTAATGTCAAATTTTGCCGTCTGATATGTTTTTGTATGTATATGTAAAATTTTATATAACGATATAAGAGCGATTATATCGGTGAAGGGAACAGTTTTTGCATATATGGTTTTAGTGGTTATATGTATGGCTATGTCGTACAGAGCAATAAAAGAGGCAAACATGTCCGAAATGATAGAAAAAGCAATCGTCATTGTTCTATATTTTATCAAAATACAACAATAAATATATTTTTACGGTCGCAACGGGACAGTTCTTGCAAGGGGTCATATACCAATATGTATTGGAGAGTAACAAAAGGAGGTTTGGCATCTTGTCTTGCGAAGGACATCTTGCCTTCAACAGGTCGATTTTATTTTAAAGGATAATAGATGACTTTTAAAGAAAATAGTAGCCGTATCATCAAATACGACTTTGGACGCAAGATTTTGTTGGGCGCATTCGCTCTGTTTTTTTCTTACTCTGTTGCCAACGCAGCGGCAGAATGCAGTAATGTTAGAAATCCTGATGTAGTTATAGCTGTGGCTTCCAATATGTGGGAGCCGGCACAATCATTGGCAGGCAACTATACCACATATTTCAGTCCCAATACTGTTATCCAAGTGTGTCACGATGCGACGGGCAATCTTCTAAAAGAGATAAATGGTGCCGTTAGTTGCTCCACTCCTTCCACCGAAAGCAATTATTCGCTATTTTTGGCGGCGAATGCGACTGCTCCGTATGAAGTATGCGAGGATTACAAGAATAGCAGCGTTTCTAACTACACAACAGGGATACCCGCATTGTGGACTAAAAATGGGAGTTTGATCAACAATGTAACCGGCATAATTGACCTTGACAATCTTGATATTAGTGGAGGAAAAGTAGCTATAGCCAATCAGACTAAAGCCCCATACGGCTTAGCAGCTCAAAAGATTATGGAGAATGCGACAAAGCAATGGGATGAGATAAGTGGGGGTGGATATCTTAATATTTTGGACAATATAGATTTGACCTATCTCTATGTCAATGCTACCGAGAGTTCCGTAGGCTATATCGCTTATTCGCGTGTCTGCCAAAATGGTAGTATTACCGATGGTTACGGCAAACCATATCCTGATTACGGCATTGCTCAAGCAGGCATTATGATAGACCAAAACAATGCGACAAAAGAGAGTATAGCGCAAGGCTTTTGGGATTATATTCTTAACAACAGTACAAGTTCAACCGACGACGCGCAGTACATCCTGCAAACGGGATATTGCTATGGAGCACCGCCGTCTCAATAGCATTATCGCATAAAGCGTGTCCGCTTTTTTGCGGTGCGCTTTGGGCTCTTTGATACATATTGTTATTTCACTACTTGACGCAACGATTAATTTTGCGTCAAACCTATCTCTATACGGATAGAGGGCAATAAAATAAGTCGGTGATACTATTCACCCAACCATTAGTAGAAAGGCTTCTAAACCTTTCTACTTTTAACTAAATAGACAAAATGAAAAGGAGTTAAAAATGTTTTCCAAAAATTATAAGTCAAACTTTAAGATAGCCTCTCACGGAAGAGTGCTTTTAGTTGTCTCTCTTATGTGTGCAAGCTTACATGCTTTACCCACAGGAGGAGTAGTTGCAAGCGGAACGGCAAACATAGCAAAAGACGGTTCAACGACAAATATCAATCAACAAACCAACAAAGCTTCTATCAACTGGCAAAGTTTTAGCATATCTCCAAACGAAGCCGTAAACTTCAACCAACCAAATCAAAACTCTTTAACTCTCAATAGAGTAATTGGAAATGAAAAGAGTGTCATTGAGGGTGCATTGAATGCAAATGGTAAAGTATTTCTCATAAATTCAAATGGAGTTCTTTTTACTAAAGGCTCATCAGTCAATACGGCGGGATTAGTGGCAAGTACTCTAAATATCAAAGATGAAGACTTTAATAGTGACAACTTTGTCTTCAAAGCAGATAAAAACAGTAAAAACTCCGTCATCAATTTAGGCACTATAACTACAACGGATGAGGGTTATGTAGCGTTATTAGGAGAGAGTGTCATAAATGATGGCGTTATCATAGCAAACAGAGGCACAGTATCTTTAAATAGTGCCGATAAGATAACTCTCAATTTCAATGGAAACTCTTTGATAAATGTCTCTTTAGATGAAGGAACCCTAAACTCTTTGGTAGAGAGCAATAACGCTATCATAGCTGACGGCGGACTGGTCATACTAACAGCTAAAGCTGCAAATGAATTGATAAGCTCTAAAGTGAATGTGAAAGGAGCCATCAAAGCTCAAACGATAGGCGATTTAAAGGGAGAGATAAATATAAATGCTTATGAGGGTAAGGCAAACATAGACGCCGATCTCGAAGCTTCATTCATAGAAACAAGCGGAGATAAAGTAAAGATATCAGATAGCACAAAGATAAAAGCAGACAAATGGCTCATTGATCCTACAGATTTTACAATAGGAGAAGACATAACAGGGGCTGCTCTATCAGCTAACCTTGAAAATACTGACATAGAGATACAATCAGCCAAAGGAACCAAAGAGGGCAAAGGCGATATAAATGTAAATGATAAAGTAGAATGGAACGCGGATACTACTTTAACATTGACAGCCCAAAACGATATAAATATCAATAATGCCATTATTTCACACGGAAACGAAGCAGGGGTGGAGCTAAACTATGGAGGTGACTACAATATATTAACGCCTGCCTCTTTTAGCGGAACAGTGCTTAATGAAAAAGGGCTACCCGTAGCAAAGACAGATACAAGCGGAGGAGTATATGGCAGTATAACCTTTTGGGGTGACAATGCAAAATTAATTATAAATGGGGATGAATATACACTAATATATTCATTGGAGCAGTTAGACGCACTTGACGGATATGACGCTCTAACAAAAACAGGAGCGGCAACAAATGTTGAAGGCAAATATGCCTTAGCTCATGATATAGACGCCGGAGATATAACCTATCAAAGCTCACTTATAGGATTGTATATATCGCGTAGCATTACGATGTTTTTTAATGGCATATTTGCAGGGCTTGGACACATAATAGACAACCTCAAGATAAACTCGACCACAAGGAATGCAGGACTATTCTCAAACACTATGCAAGGAAGTGTTATCAGAGATTTAGGTCTCACAAATATTGATATCGAATCAAATCAACTTTACACTGGCGCATTGGTCGGTAACGGCTCTGCCGATATAAGCAATGTATATGTTACGGGAAACATAAAAAGTACTGCTGCCAATGTTGGTGGACTGATAGGACTAAGCGGAGGCACTTCAACAATATCTGATTCATTTACGGACATGAGTGTTACAGCCCTATATAATAGTGGTGGATTGGTGGGGCAGGGACAAGCAGATATCACTATACTAAACTCTCATACATTGGGAGATATAACTTCAATGGGTGCAGGCAGTGGAACAAGTGGTAGCGCAGGGGGATTAATAGGACTAAAAGTGGGCGATGGCACTCTTACTATACGCTACTCTTACGCCACAGGCAATATTATCAGTACTTCAGGTGAAGGAAATATTGGCGGATTATTGGGTAGAGAGATGTCCGGAAATACAGTCATTAATAACGCTTTTGCTACAGGCAATATTTTAGGTAACGGTGGCGGTTTGGTAGGAGAAATGTATGGCGGTACTATCTCAAATGTTTATGCTACGGGAGATATATCAAACGGTGGAGGCGGTTTGATAGGGACAATGTATGCCGGTGGTACTATCTCAAATGCTTTCGCTACGGGTAATGTAAATAATGGCGGAGGCGGTTTGATAGGCAATATAAATACGGGACAATTAATTAACCAGTATGGAGCCGTAGTGATAGAGAATGTTTACGCCACAGGCGATGTAACGGGAAGTACCGCAGGGGCGCTTATAGGGACGGGGTATAGTACTACCGTGACCAACGCTTATGCTACGGGTTCTGTCAATGGAGAGAGCGGAGGGGCGCTTGTCGGGAGTGGTGGTGTTAATATTGCAAGTGGAGGCGTACTCAATAGCGAAGAGTTCGCCTACATAGATCAACTAATGAGTGGTGATATGACTTTGGATGAGGTCAAAACAGATATTATCAATGTAAAAGAGGCTGAAGCCGAAAGGATAAGGCAAGAAGAGTTAGCCGAACAAGAGAGACAAAGACAAGAGGCAGAGCGATTAGCCGCTGAACAGGAAAGGCAAAGATTGGGAGCTTTAGCTTTAAATGATACAGAGTCCATAAAAACTACTTTTGAAAAAGCGAAAAAAGCCAAAGAGATTGGCTTTGGATTTTCTCTCATCCCAAGCAACATCATAGTCTCAAATGTGAAACCAAAAGAATACGATACGGATGTAAACGCCGTGACGGTTGAGAATACTGCTTATAGTGCAGAGGGAGGGAGATAGTAGACATTTTTGTGCGTAGCGATGTTTATCGCGGAGATATGCGGGGATCCGATAGGGCGCACGACTTTGAAGTAAACGAGATATTTTTCAGACTCTTGCCTCCTGTCTTTGTTAGTTTGCACATAGGAGGCAAGACGATAAAAACAGATAAGTTGTGTTCTCGGACCTCCACATATCTCCGCGATTAGTGCAGGGATAGCAAATACATCACAAACGAAGAGGAGCAGCAATGAAAAGGCAGATTTGTGTTACTAAAAAGGAGTGGACATGAAACGAGATAAAGTATCGGATATTTTTGGAGGCGATTTGCTGCTCCTCTCTTTGTGGCTGTGAGGCTTGGCGCTTTCAGGGAAGTGCGAAAGCTTTTTTGTATGGATATGTGAGATTTGTATAGTGAGCGATTATATCGGTAACGGCACAATTCTTGCATATATACTTTTAGTCGCAATGTGTGCGGCTATACAAAGGAAGGGGTGTTATGAGGGAAAGTGTCGACGCGCCGCTTTTCCTTGTCAAATATAGAGGAGCAACAGCCAAAAAGACAATTTGTGTTACTTAGGCGGTTTATGTTACGCAAAAGGAGCGAATATGAAACGAAATAGGGCAGGCATTAGATTTTTGTGGTACTTGGCTTGTTGCTCCTCCATTTTTGACAGCAGCACTTGCAGATAAGGAAGGATAGCTATGAGATTTATCATTTTTAAGGAGGGTGTCCGCTCTTTCGCGAATGAAGTCTTCAGGAACGCAAAAGTCGTTTTTGTACGGATATGTGAAATTTTATGCGGTGATATAAGGAAATTTACATCCAACGGCACGGTTTTTGCATATATAGTTTTAGCCGACATATGTGCAGCTATATAAAGCATAGGGGTGTGGAGCAATTCCCGTATAGGCGGGAATCCGACGGAGCGTACAAATTTGCAGCAGATAAGGATCGGGCAGTGGTAAGCAAGTTATTCCTGCCTCCTGCTCTCCATAATTTTGCGAGAAGCAAGATGATAGAAGCTCTTGGATTCCCACTTATGCGGAAATGCGATGATGAAAGAGAATTTACATATAAGGAGTTACAGATGACAAGCAAAAATAAAACCAATTTAAAAAGGAGCAACAAATGTCTTTTGATTTAACCACAGTTTGCTGCAAAAGGGTGGCTATTTTGTTGAGCGCGGGGCTATGCTCTTCGCTCTTTGCACAGTCGGCATATGATGATGCCATAGAGTCCGCCAAGCCTCCCAGAGAGCTGCAAACTTCACCCAAAGAGTTAGTGATAGAGCAGAGCAACGAGGCGCTTGTGCTTGATGACAGCGAGAAGCTATTTATCAAAGGGTTCGTTGTCGAGGGGGCTTTGGAGGGGGATAGTTTTGAGGAGATACTCACTCCATACAAAAACAGAGAGCTTAGTATGAGGGATATAAACGAGGCGGCGCTAAAGGTCGCTAAGTATTATATAGACCAAGGGTATCTCACGGCTGTAGCTTTCACGCCCAAACAGAGCGTCAAAAACGACACTTTGACTATACAAGTAGTCATCGGCAAGTATGGGAAAGTCTCATACGACAACACAAGTCCCGTGACAAACTTTGTCGTGAAAACCTCCCTTGAGAAGAGCTTAAAAAGCGGTGCGTATGTGACAAGCGCCTCTTTGGAGAGGGCTATGCTTTTGATAGACGATATGGCGGGGGCGGGGTTGCCTACGGTTATTATATTGGAGGGGAAAGAGTTTGGGAGCAGTGATTTTGATTTTAGTGTGGGTAGCGAGAATAGATTTGGCGGGTACATCACTGGCGACAATTACGGCTCAAGGCTGACAGGCAAATATAGAGTATCGGCGGGCGTCGATATAAACTCGCCCCTTAAGCTCGGTGACAAGCTCTCATTTAGCGGCTTAAAAGGCAAAGACTTGCAAAACGGCAGGGCTGCCTACGCTTTCCCACTCTATTCAAACGGTCTTAAAGGTGAGATATCCATAGAAAAGACGGACTATGAACTGGGGCAAGAGTATAGAGACTTGGAGGCTGTAGGGGACGCCAGAACTTTGAGTGCGGGATTGTCGTATCCTATCATAAGAACGCAGTATGAAAACTTGTATGTGAGCGCGGGATTTGCGCAAAGAGATATGGAAGATAGGATAAAGGTTTTGGATATCACCATCCCAAAAGAGATAAATGTAGCCTCTCTTGGTATCTCTTATGAGGCTTATACGACCATCTTCGGGTTGAATGCTTTTGTAGTTGCGGACGGCACCTTTAATGCAGGCAGGTTAAAGATAGAGGACGAGGTGCAAAACGAGCTAAATAAAAACGGGGCAAATACGGTGGGGGATTATCAAAAGTTTGATATCTCACTGCTTAGCAGCGTAGCTTTGAGTGAAAGTTTTACACTTAACACAAATGTAAGAGCGCAAAAGGCGCTAAAGAGCAAAAACCTTGACGCAAGCGAGCAGATAAGTATAACGGGCATTGGCGGCGTGAGAGGCTTTCCGGATGCCGAATACAGCGCCGATAGCGGGTTTGCGGCGGGGGCGGAGTTAAATTATAAACTTCCGCAGTTTATAGGTATCAGCCACAATATCGGGGTATTTTTTGATGTTGGGCGGGGCTTTGTGGAGGACAGAGATTACGGCGCGGCACCAAAAAGCAGAACGCTTGGCGATGTGGGCTTGTCGTATTACGTAAAATACAAAAGCTTTTTTGCCAAAGCGCAGGCGGCAAATATAGTAGGTAAAGAGAATGTTCTAAGCCAAGAGGATTATAACACAAGATATCTGCTTCAAACCGGAGCAACATTTTAAGGAGTAAAAAATGGACCCAAGAGAGATAGTGGACATCGTCATCGTATGCGTGTTGTGTTTTATAAGTGTGGCAGCGCTTGCTATCGTGATAAATCGCGCCTTTTTTATCCTCAAAGCGGATATATCGGCATATAACAGTGTGGAGGAGTTGGAGCGGGCTTTGACGCGCTATATGCACATACTGGCTACTATCGCCGCCAATGCCCCGTATGTGGGGCTTCTTGGGACGGTCGTGGGGATAATGGTGACCTTTAGCGTCATCAGCGTGGACGGCTCTGATGTCGCGGGGGTGATGAAAGGGCTTAGCTCGGCGCTGTTTGCTACGGGATTTGGTCTGGTGGTGGCGATACCAAGCGTCTTAGCGTACAATGTCCTTTTGCGCGGGATAAAAAACAGAATCGTCGACTGGAAGAGCAAATATGGAAGATAGAGAGTTCAACTACATCAACGCTATACCGCTCATAGATGTGATGCTCGTGCTTTTGACGATAACTTTGACTACGGCGACATTTATAACGCAAGGGGCGATAAAGATAAATCTCCCCTCGTCGGTCTCTACTGCGCAAAAAGAGCCCGTCATTATAGATGTAGTGATGACGAACGACAAAAAGATATATGTCAATAACATTCAAACGGACAAAATCGTAGACGAGCTTTCAAAATACAACGCTGAAGATACGGTGATGATATCTGCCGATAAGTCTTTAAATATCGACGATTTGACAAGTATCTTAGGGTACATACAGGAGGCGGGATTTAAAAAGATGTCTATCAAGACAGAATTGCCGATAATACAATGAACATAAAAATCAGCTTTCTAATCTCAGCCCTCATCCACGCGGGCGTTATTTTTGCCTTCACGGGTTTTTTAAAACCCAAAGAGGTAAAGACGCAAATGCTTGTCTTGCAGATAGAAGGTGTGGTAAGCACAAAACAGGTCGAGCAAAAGGTCGCGGGGGAACAACAACCCCCTCCTCCGCCTCCTCCAAAACCCAAACCAAAAGCAACACCCAAACCCACACCTCCAAAAAATGAGCGCCCCTCCGATATAAAAAAACCGGAGCCAAAACCGCACCAAGAAGAGGTCGCAAAACAAGAGGAGCAAGAAAATCAACCCCAAAATGCAAAAAGCGACGACACCAATCAAAAAGCCCAAAGCATAGATAAAAAGTTTGAAGAGCAAAATATACTGGCGCAATATGTCGCCAAAATGAAAAAGAGGATAAGCTCAAATATCGTATACCCCTTAGAGGCGAAAAGAAAAGATTATGTAGGTCTCCCGAAGGTCAAGTTCACGATATTTGAAGACGGCTCCATAAGCCCCGTCACCATAACGGTAAGCGGCGGACACGCCATTTTAGACGAAGCAGCCAAAGACGCCATAATAAAAAGCGCCCCCTTTGAAAAACCTCCCAGAGTTTTGCACGATGTTGTGATAGATATATATTTCAAAAGAGATGACAAAAAGAACCAATTCCGACAATAAGGGCATTTTGTTACGGTGGGTATTGTTTTATGGCGCGGGATTTTGTATGGTGGAGAAAATTTTAGCCCCTCAGGCGATAATTTACCGCCTGAGGGGATTTAGATTATACGTGTAGTCTCATCTGTTCTCCTTTGAGTGAAAATTTTGGTGCGTTTGCGTTTTTCACTCTTAGTAAAACCATATCATCACAAATCCTTTTTTAAATCGAAAGTCAATAATTCTATCACTTTTACTTTTAAATCGAACTTATCGGCTCTATCTTGACGCCAAAGTCGACGGAGGCGCTATCTTTGTACATAGACGAGGTGACTATCACATCAACTTTTGTTTTGGCGTACGCTTGGATATTGCCCTCATCTATGCCGCCAGCCGCCGCGAGCGTGACGCCTTTTGTTTTGTTTTTTATCTCGGCTATCTCGGCGGGGCTTAATTTGTCAAGTTGGAGCATATCGGCAAAAGGGGCGAAATATAGCGCTTGCTCAACGCTTTTCACCTCTACTACTATCTTTTTTTCTTTGAGGCGCTTTTTTACTGATAAGAGTTTTTCCGCGACCTCTCCTTGAGAATTAAAAAACTTCATATGCTCCTCAAACATCACAAAAGTTTCGCTAAGCCCCAATCTATGGATGATACCGCCTGCGCAAAGTACAGCTTTTACCGCAAGCGCTTTTGCCCCGGGGACTGTTTTGCGCGTGCCTCCTACTAAGATGTCGGGGCTTTCGGCTCTGGCTAAGGTTATCAAGCGCTTGGTATTTGTGGCGATAGAGCTTGAAAATGAGAGGATATTTTGCGCCACCCTCCACGCTAAATGGACATTTTGCGCACTTCCTTTTGCCTTTAAAACGGTAGTTTGCGGCGCCACTTCAACACCTGATCCCACAAAAAAATCCACCTCAAGCCCCAGCATTTTAGCCACCATTGCCGCCTCTTCGCTCCCGCATACCGTGCAGCTATCTCTTGATACTATCTCCAAAGAGGCAAGCTTTGCGGCAATATCACACTCCGCGGTGGTCAAGTCAAAATACCCCACATCCTCCCCTATCCAGCCCTGTATCGTAAAGTCCGAGATATACACCATCCGTACCCCTTTGTAAATTTATAAAGTATTATAGATAAATTGGGGGTGTACGGGGGGCGGCGCGGTGGTTATTATTTGTGCACCAAATGGTAAAAAAATCTCCTATTTAACGGGGGATTAAAAACTTGTGTCGTATAATTTTTTAATTTTTTATTCAAGGCTACAATATGCAAGTAAAACCATATCTTAGACAGTTTCCGGATTCGGAAGGGTATTTTGGAAAGTTCGGTGGGGCTTATCTGCCTCCCGAGTTGGCAAGCGAGTGTAAACTCATCGAAGAGGCTTATCTTAAGATCGCAAATTCTCACGATTTTATAATGAAACTACGAGATATACGAAAACATTTTCAAGGCAGACCGACCCCTATATACTACGCCAAAAGGCTCAGCGAAAGTGTCGGCGGGGCGAGGATCTATCTAAAAAGAGAGGATCTAAACCACACGGGCGCGCACAAACTCAACCATTGTATGGGCGAGGCACTTTTAGCCTCTTATATGGGCAAGAAAAAGCTCATTGCCGAGACGGGTGCCGGGCAGCACGGTGTGGCGCTTGCTACGGCAGCGGCGTACTTTGGACTTGAGTGCGAGATACATATGGGCGAGGTCGATATCAAAAAAGAGCATCCAAATGTCATAAGAATGAAGATGTTAGGAGCAAATGTCATAGCCGTAAGCGCTGGACAAAAGACGCTAAAAGAGGCGGTAGACTCGGCGTTTGATGCGTACCTCAAAGACCCCAAAACCAGCTTTTACGCGATAGGCTCCGTCGTGGGACCGCATCCGTTTCCTATGATGGTACGAGACTTCCAAAGTGTCGTGGGGTTTGAGGCAAAAGAGCAATTTGTCCAGATGACGGGCATTTTACCCGACAATTTAGTCGCTTGTGTTGGTGGGGGCAGTAACGCTATGGGGCTTTTTAGCGCATTCATAGAAGAGCCTTGCGAACTCTACGCAGTAGAGCCATTAGGTCGCGGCACGAAGCTCGGAGAACACGCCGCAAGCCTAAAATACGGCGTCGAGGGAATCATCCACGGATTTAACTCTATGGTATTGGTAGATGAAGCGGGAGAGCCCTCAAAAGTCTACTCAGTAGCAAGCGGACTTGACTACCCCTCCGTAGGACCCGAACACGCCCACCTCCACTCCCGCGGTCGTTTGAGACTTGGCGGAGCAGACGACGACGAAGCGATAAGGGCATTCTACAAACTCTGCCGCTTCGAAGGCATCATCCCCGCATTAGAAAGCGCCCACGCAGTAGCCTTCGCGATGAAATTAGCAAAAGAGAAACCCTACGAGTCCATCTTAGTAAACCTAAGCGGACGCGGAGATAAAGATATAGATTTCATCTACGAAAACTACCCACCCGAAAAATTCGCCTAAAAACAAATAGAGCGGCAACCCCGCTCTTACCCCTATTCCGAGCAACTTAGTTCCGACAGAGTCGATTCATCGACAACGAGGAACCCTAACGGTAAAACATTTCATAGGTTCAACCAAAAAGATTCCTCGTCGTTTCACTCCAACTGAATGACAAGAGAGAGTCTTGTCTTCGGATTACGAAGTCAATCCATGAGAATCTCTACCGTCAAACTTACAAAAAAGGCAACCCTTTAAGATTCCTCGTCACCGATAAATCGGCTCACTCGGAATGACGACGAGGGAGGAATATTGCACACAGCGACAGCGATAAGCGTGTAATCACGCTTTTGTTTTTCCCCCATTTTGACACTGCCTCCTGTTTTGATTTATTCAAGGAAAAAGAGCGAGGACCTGTTTGAGTTGTTGCTTGCAACAACGAGTCCCGCAGCTCCCTTGAATAAATTAAAACAGGAGGGTACCCCGTAGGAGCAGTGTCAACTTTTATGGGGGTCATTTCTTTGGTTACTTTCTTTTTGATAAAAGAAAGTGACAGGAAAACAAGATAATTTTGAATGAAAAAAGTTTGATAGAACCTATTGTATCTTCTTTGATTGTTTATGCTTTGTGAGTTTCAAGGAAACATTTTGCTTCGCAAAAGCGCTTCGCTTGTTTTGGATTCCCGTTTTCACGGGAACGATGAAAAGGGTGGCAGGAATGATAGAAAGAAGGGCGGGTTTCCGCATTTCTCCGCG